>NZ_BAAANN010000004.1:0-359503 GCF_039529815.1 Amycolatopsis minnesotensis
CCTGCACACCACGCGGCAACCGCGCCCGAACCACCATCACAACCTCCGATCACAACCGGTGTTGCAACGACCCCATGAACCCAAGACGCCTTCAGGGCATGCGCCCCGGAGGCGGAGCAGGCCCACGACGGCCACACCTGCGCGCGGAGTCAGTCGGCCGGGGCGCGCACGTGTGAGCGCACCCCTTGCAGGCCGAACAGGATCAGGAGTTCGACCGCGCCGCCGTCGGCGCTGCCCAGCCAGTGCGGCAGGGAGGTGTCGAACTCGGCGGCCTCACCGGGCGGCAGGACCAGGTCGCGCTCGCCGACCACCAGCCGCAGCCTGCCGTTGAGCACGTAGAGCCATTCGAGGCCCTCGTGGGTTTGCGGCGTCGGCTCAAGGGGTTCCGGCCGCGCGGGGATGATCATCTTGAACGCCTGCGTGCCGCCCGGCCGCTTGGACAGCGGGATGAAGACCATGCCGAACTTCCGGATCGGCTTCAGGTGGATCCGCGGGTCGCCGGTGCGCGGGGCGCCGACGAGATCGTCCAGCGGGACGCCGTAGGTGCGGGCCAGCGGCAGCAGCAGTTCCAGCGTCGCCCTCCGCTGACCGCTTTCCAGCCGGGACAGCGTGCTCTCCGAAACCCCGGTCGTCGCCGCGAGATCGGCGAGGGTGATGCCGCGGTCCCGGCGCAGCGCACGCAGCCGCGGCCCCACCACGCCGAGCAGCTCTTCCGTTTCGGGGTCCACATCGACCAGCTTGCCATAACCGCAAGATTCCGTGCCAAAGCGCGGTGAGCCTGGCGAGACTGGGCGCATCCCGACTGAAGGAGCCTCGATGAGCAGCACGGATGCGGTCGCGTTCTGGGACGGCGTCTACTCGGCCCGGCCCGCCGCCACCGACCCCCGGCCGAACGACCGCCTCACCGAAGTGGTCACCCGCCTGCCGCCCGGTGACGTGCTGGACCTCGGCTGCGGTGACGGCGGCGACGCGCTGTGGCTCGCCGGCCAGGGCTGGCGCGTCACCGCCGTCGACATCTCGGCCGTCGCGGTGGAGCGCCTCACCGGCCTCGCCCGCCTGCGCGGCCTGAACATCACCGCCGGACGGCACGACCTGAACGAGTCCTTTCCGGACGGCCGGTTCGACCTGGTCTGCGCCCACTACTTCCACACCTCGTTCGACCTGGACCGGGCGAGGATCCTGCGCTCCGCCGCGCACGCGCTGCGTCCGGGCGGGCTGCTGCTGGTCGTCGACCACGGCTCGACCGCGCCGTGGTCGTGGCACTCCGGCGCCGACGTCCGCTACCCGACCCCGGCCGAGATCGCCGCGGGAATCGACCTCGACCCAGCTATGTGGACGGTCGACCGGGCCGACGCGCCCCGCCGGATCGCGACCGGTCCCGGCGGGGACACCGCCGAGGTCACCGATCACGTCCTGCTCATCCGCCGCACCGCCTGAGGAGAAACCCATGCCTGCCGACACCCCGCCGCCCCGCACCGGGAGCAGCGAAACCGAAGTCCTGCGCGGATTTCTCGACTACCTCCGCACCTCGATCGCCGCGAAGGTCGACGGCGCACCCGAACCGCTGGTCCGCACGGCGGGCGTGCCGTCCGGCACGAACCTGCTCGGCCTGCTCACCCACCTGACCTTCGTCGAGCGCGCGACATTCCTCGGGGACAAGGTCACTAACTGGCAGGCGACCTTCCGGGTCGCACCGTCGGACAGCGTGGCCGAAGTCGTTGCCCGCTACCGCGAGGCGGTCGAGCGCGCGAACGAAGTGCTCGACGGCTGCACCGATCTCGGCGCGCCCGTCCCGCGGCCGGGACGTTCCGCCCCCAGCGTCCGCTGGGCGCTCACCCACCTGATCGAAGAAACCGGCCGCCACGCCGGCCACGCGGACATCCTGCGCGAACTGATCGACGGCGCGACCGGCCGCTGAAACCCTTGAGCAGAACGGAAAATCCATGATCATCGCATCGCGGCGGGCGGCGGCATTCCTGTCCGCAGTCCTGCTCGTCATCGGCACCGCGGCCTGCTCCGCACCCACCGCCGACGTCCCGTCCTACGCCGCCGCCACCCAGGGCGATCCGCGCTTCGGCAGCACCTTCCGGCACGAGTTCGCCGACGTCGACGGCGTCCGGATGCACTACGTGACCGGCGGCCACGGCTCCCCGGTGGTGCTGATCCACGGCTGGCCGCAGACCTGGTTCGGCTGGTGGCCGGTCATGCCCGCGCTCGCCGAGCACCACACCGTCTACGCGATCGACCTCCCCGGCCTCGGCGACAGCACGGGTTCTCCGACCGGGTACGACAAGGCCACCCTGGCGCGGTACGCGCACACCCTGATCGCCGATCGGCTCGGCGTGCGCGACGCCAGCGTGATCGGGCACGACTTCGGCGCCGCGGTGGCGTTCCAGTACGCCGCGCAGTTCCCCGCGGACACCGCCCGCCTCGGCTACTTCGACCTGCCGCTGCCGGGGCCCGCGATCGACGCGCGCACCTACCGGTCGCTGAGCTGGCACATCGCCTTCCATTCGCAGCGCCGGGTCCCCGAGGCGGTGGTCGGCGACGACGTCCGCGACTACCTGGCCCTGTTCTACCCGCAGGTCTCGTTCGGCGGAACGGCGTTCGGCGGCACCTCGGAGCGCTCCCCGTTCACCGACGCCGAAGTCACCGAGTACGCGCGGACCTACGGCAGGCCCGAGGCCCTGTCGGGCGGCTTCGGCCTCTACCGCGCACTCGACAAGGACGTCAGCGACACCGTGGCGGCGGCACCGGTCCGCGTCCCGACGCTGCTGATGACCGCGCAGGGGCAGCTCGACGCGATCAGGGGGACGGTGGCCCCGCGCCTGACCGGCATCGTGCGCGCGGTGGACGTGCCGAAGGCGGGGCACTGGCTCGTCGAGGAGAACCCCCAGTTCGTCACCGCGGAGTTGCTGCGCTTCCTCGGCTGAGCGGTGGCGCCACCCTGACTGACCGTCACCGGCTCCACCCCCTGGGTGAGAAGCGCTGATCTGTCGTGTTCGTCACCCACGCCCGAGACCAGCGGGGGAGAGGTCACACACGGGTTGCCATTACGCTGGCGACAGACCGTGTACCGGGCTTGAGAGGGCGGGAGCCGACGTGTCAGTCCAGGGTGGCGCCATCGAGGACCTGCGCAAGAGCGTCGGCCTCCGCATCGCCGACGAACCGCTGTTGCGTTCGCTCGCGGACGGCCTCGCCGACGTCGAACGCCTCCTGCGGGAGACCGTGCGCAGTGACGTCAAGGCCGTGCACGAGGCGGCGATCCACCTGGTCGAAGCCGGGGGCAAACGTTTTCGCCCGCTGTTCACGCTGCTCGCGGGCCAGTTCGGCAAGGAGAACTCCCGCGACGTCGTGGTCGCGGCCGCCGCGGTCGAGCTGGTGCACCTCGCGACGCTGTACCACGACGACGTGATGGACGAGGCCACCATGCGGCGCGGCGCCCAGAGCGTCAACGCGCGCTGGGACAACACCGTCGCGATCCTCACCGGCGACTTCCTGTTCGCGCACGCTTCACGGCTGGTGGCCGACCTCGGCACGGACGCGGCCCGCATCATCGCGGAGACCTTCGGCGAACTGGTCACCGGTCAGATGCGCGAGACGGTCGGCCCCGTCGACGGGGAGGACGCGGTCGCGCACTACCTCACCGTGATCGCGCAGAAGACCGGTTCCCTGATCGCCACCTCGGGCCGGTTCGGCGGCATGCTGTCCAGCGCGGAGCCCGAGCACATCGAGGCGCTGTGCCGGTTCGGCGAGATCATCGGCACCGCGTTCCAGATCTCCGACGACGTCATCGACATCGCGTCGCCGTCCGCGGAATCGGGCAAGTCGCAGGGCACTGACCTGCGCGAAGGCGTCAAGACGCTGCCGATGCTGTACGCGCTCGCCGACGAGGGCACCGATCCGAGGCTGGTCGAGCTGCTCTCCGGCCCGGTGACCGAGGACGCGCTGGTCACCGAGGCACTGGAATTGCTTCGCCGCTCTTCCGGACTCGAACGCGCAAGGGCCACCCTTTCCGACTACGCTCGTCGCGCGAGGGCCGAGCTGGCGGCACTGCCCGCCTGCCCGGCACGCGACGCCTGTGAGTCCGTTGCCGACTACCTGGTCGAGCGGACGCGCTGAAAGCGGGCCCGGCCTCGCGTCATGGGTGGGTCGCCGAGCCGTCACTGACAGTGGCGCCGCTCGGTGGCGGCAGGAAGGAAGTGACCGCGCGAGATGTCTCTTTTCCAGCAGGTCTGGCTGTGGAGTGCGCTGGCGTTCGTGGTGGGGGCCCTGCTGTCCTGGGTCTTCCTGACCAGGCCGGTGCAGAAGCGCAACCGGGAGCTAGAGCGGAGACTGGCCGAGGAGACCGCGCGGCCCAAGCAGAGCAGCTTCCCGGCGACGGTGGCCGCCGGCGCCGTGGGAGCGGCAGGCGCCGCCGGTGCCTTCGCGGGCTCGGACACCGGATCGGACATCGACGACGCCTTCGCGACTGTCAACCAGGGCGGGGCCCCGGAGCCGACGCCGACCAGGACGTTCGAACCGGCCACGGCCGAGTCGTTCCCGTCGCCGGAAACCGCGCCGCCCGCGCCCTCTGCGTCCTCTCCGGGCTACGCCGCGGACGAGCCGGAGTGGTCCGTCCGCGATCTCTCCGCGGACCGGGACACCGCTCCCGAGACGGCTGGTCACGCACTGTTCGCCGAAGACCCGCCCGATGGCCCGACCGCGCGCACCGGCGGGGTCGGTTCGGTGCTCGAGCCGGAGCAGCCCGAGCGGGTGCGGTTCGATTTCAACGCCGCCGATGACGCGGCGTTCGAACCCGTGGGACGCGACGAGCCAGCGAGCTACGGGCGGGAGTCCGAAAAGGACACCAGTGCGGCCGAAGAGACCTCGATCTTCCAATCGGTCTCGTCCTCCACTGTGGACAATGAGCCTTCGTCGTACGGCTCCGCCGAGGAGACCTCGGTGTTCCAGCCGTCCTCATTGGACTACTACCACGAAGAGAACGGCGACGGTCCGGAGCCGGTTCCCGCGGCACACCAAGAAAAAAATGAGTCCGCGGAACCCGGAGCGCTCTTCGCCGAGCCCGAGCCGACCTCGATGGCCGACCCCCTCGCCGCACCGTCGGAGACCGGGTTCGACCCGGCCTTCCCCGACGACGTGGAAACCCCTGCGGATCCGGGAGCTTCGGTTTTCGAACCGCGCGTGAAGCCGCAGTCGAATTCGTTGTTCCAGCCCGCGCCGCGAGAGGAAGAGACGCCCGCGTACGCGTTCAGCGCCGGTCCCGAAGCCGAATTGAACGAGGACGCGGAGCAGGACGACGACGGCGTGCCCGAAGAGTCGGCCGCCGAAATGACGCAGGTACTGCCGAAGCGGCAGCCGCGCCAGTCACCGCCGGGCGGTTTCGACCCGCCGCGCCCGATCCAGCCGTCGATGCGGCCGATCGAACGGCGCGAACCCGAAGGCGGCGGCCACAGCGGATCGCTTTTCGAACCCGCGGTGCCCCCGAACCAGCACGCCCCGGCGCCCGCCGAGGATCAGTCACCACCCGCGCGCGAGCACAGCGGCAGCAGCGTGCCGCCGGGTCCGTTCGGCCCCGGCTCCGCGATGCCGAAGCCCGGTGGCGGCCGCCCGACCGACGAGTTCACCGTGAAGGCCAGCGTGACCGCGCTGCGGTACTGCTCGGAGGAGTCGCCGCAGTTCCCGCGCATGGTCGCGGAGGTGTGGTTCCGCACCGCGGCCGACGCCGAGCGGGTCGGTTTCCGCCCGGTCACCTAGTGTTCTGGGCCTGTCGCGGATCTGGGCAATCAGCACCGTGACCGAGGTGAAGGTGCCGCGGCGGATCGACTGGCGGGTGATGATCGGTCTCGATCAAGAACCGCGCTCGAACGGCAGCGGCTCCCGGCGGTCACGAGTCGCCGAGGGCCGCTGCCGAGACCCGATCAGTGCTTCAGCGAGCCCGGGTAGAGGTACTCGTCAGCGGGAATCGTGGTGCTCCGCGTCCAGGCTCGGAAGAAACCCGACAGGTCCTTGCCGGAAATGTGCTGCACGAGCGCTTCGAAGTCCGGCCAGGAGGCGTTGCCGCCACTGTGCTGTTCTTGCCACTGGGTGAGTGCGCGGTCGAAGGCGCCGTCTCCGACGGTGCGCCGCAGTGCGTGCAGCATCAGCGGTCCCGTGCGGTACACCGCCCAGAGGTACTTTTCCGCGCCGGGGTTGTAGAGCGGGATGTGCCAGAACTCCGGCTTGTCCTTGTTGGCCACGACGATCTCGTGGTACTTCGCGTCGAGATTCTGCCCCTCCTTCGCTTCGATCCACAACCATGACGCGTAACTGGCGAAGCATTCGGCGACGCAGATGTCGCGCCATTGCTTTCCGGTGACATCGTCGCCGAACCATTGATGCGCCTGCTCGTGCACGATGAGGGAGGAGACGACCTCGGGGAGGTCGATACCGGGGTAGAACGGCCTGCTCTGCGTTTCCAGGCCCAGTGCGACCTGCTCGTTGAAGTAGATGCCACCGGCCGAGGAGAACGGGTACCTCCCGAACTTGGTCGACAGGAAATCGATGATCTCCGGAACGCGGTCGCCGTACTTCCTCGCCGCGGCTTCCGCGCCGGGGGCGTAAGCGCTGATAACGGGGGTGCCGTCGGAGAGGGCGGCGTTCACGATGGTGAACTTCGCGATGGCCAGGATGGCGGTCCACGTGGCCAGTGGTTTGTCCTCGTGCCACCGGAAGGTGGTTTTGTTCGACGGGTGGTCATTGGACGGGTACCAGCTGGTGGCCGAATGCGGCTCGCCGATCACGAACATGCCACCGGTTTCCGGGTTGAACCGGGCGTCACCGTTCTTGCCCGAGTACACCACGCGCACGTCGAACCTGGCACCGCTGGGGATTCGCCTTGCCGGAGTGACGATCAGCTCGTGCTCACCGGAACGGGAGAAACCCTTTACGGCAGTGCCGTTGATCGTGACCGAGGAAATGTCGAAGGTCTTGGCGAAGTCCAGGTTGAACCGGTCCAGCACTTCGGTCGCGGTGGCCGAAACCGTGGTGTCGCCAGTGAGTTCGTCCGCGAGCAGTGCTCCCATAGTCGAAGAACCGCGTTTCACCACAGATAACACGTTCTCTCCTTCGTTGGCACCGGTCAGGCTGGGGCGGCGTCGGACTTCCAGTCGGGATGGCCGGGCATCGGCGGGGTCTTCTTCGCGTACAGCCAGTCGGTGAGCAGCGCGGTGACATCGCGACCGGAGACCTCACGCGCGGTCTTGAGGTAATCGGCAGTCGAGAGCACACCGTCCTTGAACCGGCCGACGACCGCACGTTCGACCTTCTCGAACAACTGCGGGCCTACCGTCTGGCGCAGGGCGTAGAGGGCCAGCGCGCCACCGGCGCGCTGGATCTGGCCGGAAATCGGCTTCGGCGCGGCGGGAGGCCCTTCGGTGTCGCGCAGGTTTTGATCCATGCCGTAGAACATCCGCATGCTGTCGGCGAAGGCTTCGGCGGAACCGGGATGAGCCAGGTCGGCCTCGTACCAGGCTCCGTAGAAGTGGGCGTGGCCCTCGGCGAGCCAGTCGTCGGCGAGCGTCTTCGGGGTGACCGAGGCACCGAACCACTGGTGGTTCAACTCGTGCGCGCGCACGTAGTCCGCGGGGCCGCTGGCCAGCGTGGCCGCGTCGATGGTGCTCATCGTCTGGCTCTCGTAAGGGCCCACGGCGCCCAGCGGGGCGAAGATTCCGTAGGTGCCGAACGGGTAGGGACCCAGTCTCGCGGTCTGCCACCGAAGCTGATCGTCAGTTCGGGCCAGCGTCTCGCGCAACTGCCCGACCTGCGCGGTCGGGACGACATCGCGCATGGTCACCCCGTCCGGCCCCTCGTGGGTGAGCCGCGAATAGGGCCCCACCGCGATCTGACCGTCGGCGGCGGGCATCGGATGGACCATGCGGTACTTGCGGGCCGCGCGGTCCCCGGCGAGCGGGGTGGTCTCGACCAGGTCTCCGTTGGCAACGCCGGTGAGGCGGGCAGGAGCGGTGACGGTGATGGTGAAGGTGGCCTTGTCCGCGATGTCGTTCTTGCACGGGAAGACGTGGTGCATGGTCTGGTGCGTCTGGGGTGAGATCGCGAAGCCGTCCTCGATTTCCCGCCACGGCCCGTGCCCCTCGGGCCCGTTGTCCCTGGTGACCCGGTAGTCCACGGTGACGGTGAACTCCGCGCCCCTGGCCAGCCGGTGCGGGCTGACGTACAGCTTTTCTTCCCTGGTCTCGAATCTGGCCTGCTGGCCATCCACGGTGACCTTGTCGACCGTCCCGCCCCCGAAATCCAGTGCGAATCGGGACAACGGCTGGGTGGCTCTGGCCTTCAGCGTCGTGGTGCCGGCCATGTCCTTGGAGGCGGACCGGTACTCCAGGGACACCGCGTAGTCCAGGGCGTCGTAATCTCCGGTGCCCGCCACAGGTTGACCCGCGGCAACACCCGTACCAAGCGCGACTGCCACGCAGGCAATCGCGGTCGAGCGGTATAGGGTTTTCACGACCACGAACGTAGGGACGCGATGTCCCAGTCTTGTCCAAACGACGTCGCAGTCACTTCGCAACGGCTACCGGGCCAACGAGCGAGGCCCCCGGCGAACTGAACTGCCGAGGGCCCCTGCCGTGCGGTCTGCGGTCAGTGCGCGGCGTTGCGGGTGAAGGCCGCCCATGCGGTGGCTGACACGGTGAGGTGTCCGGCGGCGCGGTCCTTGGTGTCCCGCACGCCCACGGTCGGCGTGAGCCGCACCTCGACGCAATCCTGCGTTTCCTTGCTCCAGCTCGACTTGAACCAGGTGCCGGAGTCACGAGGTATCGTCATTCTGCTTTCTCCAATTCAGTGAGCCGGTCCGCGATGATCTCCGCAGTAGCCTCGGAAGTCATCGCCTTCTCTCGCACATCGTCGGCGGCCCGCCTGTGATCTGCGATGTATTGGGGCGCCTGCATCATTAGTCCGCTACGGTGCATTTCCAGGCTCACGATCGGTGGCACCTCGTCGGAGTCGATCAGGATGAACGGCCCTGTGAGAAGTGGCGTCCACCCTGCCGAGTTGGACACCAGTCGTATGTCCACATTGGACTGACCCATCGATTCGAGAAGATGGCGCATCTGGTCGGCCATGATTTCGCGGCTGCCGATGACCTGGTGAATCGCGGATTCGCCGAGGAGCACGTTCAACTGGGCGGGGTTCTTGCGGGTGATCAGGTGGCGGCGGCCGATCCGTTCGGTGACGCGCTGATCGACTTCGTCCTCGGGCACGCCGCCGCTGATCATGATCGCCCGGATCACGTCGTAGGTCTGGAGCACGCCAGGGATCAGGAGTGGCGACAGCTGGGTAACAACCGTCGCCGTGCGTTCGGCGGCGAGCAGTGCCGCGACCTGCTGACGGCGTTCGGGCAGGGTGACCGCGAGCCACTGGGAACGACCGGCGCCGTTCGCGAGCGCCATCAACTCGTTCGCGGCGGCACCTTCGAGGCCGAGGGCTTCGATGACTTCCGCGACATCTTCCGGCTTCGGCGTTCGCTCGCCGGTTTCCCACCGTGCGATCAGGCCGGACGAGGATGTCTTGCGTCCCATCAGTTCAGCGAGCTTCCGCTGGGTGACGCCAACTTCTTCCCGGGCGGCTTTCAGGGCGTGTCCCAGTGCGGTCGTGGGCGTCCGCGTGCTTCCAGCCATGCAGCAGATCATAGGGCAGGTCCGGCGATATGCGGACCTCACCCGATCAGGCTCTTGCACTCGATGCTACCAGTGGTGACACTACTGGGCATCATGGGTAGCACGGGTAGCAGACGTCGCGGGCCCACCAGAAGGCTACCGGGGAGGTTCCGCATGGACGGCGCGGCATGGCAGACGAGGCTCATCACGCCGGTACTGGAGCTGCCCGGCAGAAACCCGACGCAGCTCGTCGTCGGCCTGCTCGTGACCGACCAGGGCATCCGCACCGGAATGCGGATCGGCGAGGACGGCACCGTTGTCCTCGTCCCCGACCAGGCGGCGAACGAGCACATCAAACACGTGCGGGCGACCGTCGCCGACCGGCGACGGCTCGGCGACACCTGGTGAACCCCGTTGTGTGGTTGCTTCCGCTGCTGACACTCGCGGCCGGTCTGCCGCAGTGACTTCACACCGGCGCGCACCGCGACATGATTGCGACAAAGCCCGGACGAGACCCGGAGGTACCGCCGGGAATCTGGGGACATGACCGACAACCCACAGCAGGAAGCGGAACGTGCCACCGCGCGGCAGCCGGACGCGGTCGCCTCGTGGCGCCGCCACCTCCCGGAAGGACGACTGCTCGGCATCGACGTCCTGCGCGCGATCGCCATCCTCGGGATGATCTGGATGCACTTCGGCCTCACCGGCTGGCTCACCGCGGGACCACCCGGCGAGCCGGCGGAATCGATCGGCTGGCTGAACCACCTGTTCGACGTCCGTTCCCGGGAGATCTTCTTCCTGCTGGCCGGGGTCACCGTCGCGGTGACCACCGGCGGGGCGAGGCGGCACCGGGGACGGCTGATGGCACGCAGCGCACTGCGGGTGGCGGTGCGGGCGATCGTGTTGGTCCTGTTCGCGCTCGTACTCGGCGAACTCGGTGCGTGGGAGGCCCAGATCCTGCACTTCTACGCGGTGTGGCTGGTGCTCCTGCTGCCGTTCGCGGTGCTCCGGGCGCGCACGCTGTTCGTCATCGCCGGTGTGCTGGCGGTCGCCGCCCCGATCTTCAAGCTGCTCCAGCACAATCTGCGGCTGTTCGAACCGGACCTGCGGGAGATGCTGCGGATGTCCGGGCACGGCGGGTTCAGCCTGCTCGCGCACCCCGGGGACTGGCTGCCGACCCTGCAGAACGTCGTCTTCGGCGCCGGAACCACCGCCCAGGACACCATCGCCGTCCTGCCGTTCCTCGTACTCGGTCTCGCGCTGGGCCGGCTCGACCTGCGCAGCCACGTGATTCGCCTGCGCATGGTGGTGACCGGTGCGGTGACGGCCGTCGGCACCGTCCTCATCGGACTCCTGGCGATGTATCCGTTCGGCGCCGCGGGCGCGGTCACCGCGTTCGCGAACGCCGGGGACGCGGCGGATATCCGCGCGCCGTGGCAGGAACTCGTCACGACGGCCTGGCCCGGCCCGGCGAACACCCTGTTCAGCATCGCCGAGTTCGTCCTCATGATGGGCCTCATCACCGCCCTGCTCGGCGCTCTGCTCATCGCGGCGGAGCTCACGATGTGGCGGCGGCTGCTCTGGCCCTTAGCCGCCTTCGGCAGCATGGCGCTGACGTGGTACTTCGCCCACTTCGAGATGCTCGGGTCCGGCCTTTTCCTCGATGTGCGGGGACTCCCGGAGAACCGCACGGTTGTGGCGTTCCTCGTCTTCCTCGTCCTCGCGCTCGCCATCTCGGTCCTCTGGCGGCGATGGACCGGCCGCGGGCCGTTGGAATGGCTCCAGCACTGGATCATCACGCACGTCGTACCGGTCCGGACGGCCGGGCCGGACCCTCGTTCGCGAACTCAGGATCCGGGGACGGTGTGAACGTGCGCCAGAACCCCGGATCACTCAGCTAGTCGATGCAGTGGGCCAGCGCGTTGTGGACGAGCAGGTACTCGCGGAGTGCCATCGCCCGGTTGTCGTGCACCATGGGGTCCGCCCAGTTGTGCCAGCGGAGATGGGCTTCCGCGACCCCGCAGCCGGCGGACTCGGCGATCGACCTCGGGTCCACCCCGGCCAGGACGGCGCGGTGGAGCAACGGCGGGAACGCGCGGCGGGTCCATGCGGTCAGCGAAGCCAGCTCGGCCAGCTCGTCGAGCACGGCGCTTCGATAAGCCTTCTGCCGTTGGCGCGGCAAAACCCCGTTCGAAGCTCGTTCGCCGGTTTCCACCACTGTCCGCACTTCGCTCATCACGCGACACCTCACGGGTTGCCAGCCACCTGCCTGATGGATACCCACCATGGCCCGGCCTCACACCCCCGTTTCCGCGTAAGGTCGCCTCGTGTCGTCCGCCGAAACCGAGGTCGTCTGCGTTTCCCGTGATGATCCGCGTCTCTGCGCCGGGTACCACGAGCGGTATCCGGAGGGCGAGGCGTACCCGGAGCTGCCGTCGACGCGGGTGCTGTGGGTGATCGGGTTCGGCGAGCCGGTCTCCGTCGGCCGGGGCGAACGGCGCTCGTCCTTCGTCGCCGCGCCGCGCGACCGGGTGTCGATGATCGGGGTCGGTGGCCTGCAGCACGGGATCCGGTTGCGGCTCGACCCGTTGGACGCGTTTTCGCTGTTCGGGGTGCCGATGCGCGGGCTCGGCACCGAGTTCCCCGAGATCGACGCCGTGCTCGGGCGCCAGGGTGCCGACCTGACCGAGCGGCTCTTCGAAGCGGGCGGCTGGCGCCGCCGGTTCGCGGTCCTCGACGCGGCGCTCGCGCGGCTGCGCGCGCGGGGTCCGAAACCGGATCCCGGGGTGGCGTGGGCGTGGCGGCGGATCGCGGCGACCGGTGGCACGGTCAGGATCTCCGGGCTGGCCGACGAGCTGAGCATGAGCAGGCGGCATCTCGCGCGCCGGTTCCACGACCAGGTCGGCATGGCGCCGAAGACCGCGGCGAGGATCCTGCGGTTCGAGCGGGCCGCCGAACTCGTCGCCGACCCGTCCCGTTCGTTCGCGCAGGTCGCCGCCGAGACCGGGTACGCCGACCAGGCGCATTTCACCCGCGAACTGCGCGCGTTGACGCTGCGGACGCCCGGCGATCTGAGGTCCCAAACGTTCAAGCCGTGACCGGCCGCGCGACCGTACCGTCCCGGGCATGGACAAGCTCAGACCGACTCGGGTCGTCCCGGTCATGTGCGCCGGCCTCGTGTGCACCGTCGTCGTCGCGGTGCTCCCGCTGTTCGCCGGGGACGTGCTCGGGCAGCACGTTCGCGACGTCTACACCGGCTATGTCGATGCCGCGAAGATCGATTCGAGCGGGACGGTGGTGCTGGGGTACCTGGTCGCGATCGGTGCGCTGGGCGCGCTCGCCTGGCTCGGGAGCATCCGAGCGGTACGCCGCGGGAACCGCCGGGCCCGCGTGGTGGCGACCGCGGTCTTCGCCGTCGCGACCTCCTTCGCGGTGGCGAACCTGTTCGTCGGCGAGTACGGGAAGCCGCTCGTGCCCCAGCTTTTCGGGCTCGCGGGACTCGCGCCGTGCGTGATCGGTCTCGGCGCGGTCATCCTGCTCTGGCGGCGTCCGGCGGCCTAGCCGGTGCCGACTCCGCACGACCTACTTTTCCGGCGTCTCGTACCGGGTGGCGAGCGCGACGGCGCGGTCGCGCAGGGACGTGCGCAACCATTGCGGGGCAAGGGCTTCCGCGTCCGTGGTGAGCCGCCACAGCGCCCATTCGGCGTGTCTCGGATCCTGGTAGGTCACCTCCAGCCGCAGCCAGCCGTCCGCATCGGCTTCTTCGGTGCGGACGGTCAGTGCGGTGCCCGCCAGGTCCTCGCGCCGTGCCGGGTTCACCCGTACCAGCACGGCGACCTGGTCACCGCTGGTCCGGAACCGCGTGCCGCGTTCCTGCCAGGCCCGGTCCAGATCGACCCGGTCCGGTCGCTGCGCGGGTTCGTCGAGTTCCTCGGCCGCCAGGATCCTGGACAGCCGGTAGGTGCGGTCCTCGCCCGCTCTCGTGGCGAGCAAATAGCCCTGCTCGCGCACGGTGACCAGGCCGATCGGGTCCACCGTGCGCCACTTCGGGGCCTGATCGCGTGCCGCGTAGTGGATGCGCAGCTTGTGCCCGGCGAACACCGCGCGCCGCACTTCGGACACCAGGGTGTCGGGCACCTCCTCCGCGACCACGCGGCGCGAGAGGAGATCGGTCTCCGGGTCGATGAGCAGGCGCTGGACCGCGCCCGCCGCGGTGGCCCGATAGCCCTCGGGCAGCGCGTCGACCACTTTGCGCATCGCCGAAGCGAGCGCCGAGCCGAGGCCGAACACCTGCGCGCCGCGCCGTGATCCGGCGACCAGCAGTGCGAGCGCTTCGTCGTGGTTCAGCCCGGTGAGTTCGTCCTGGAAACCGGGCAGCAACGCGAAACCGCCGTGCCTGCCGCGTTCGGCGTAGACCGGGACACCGGCCGCGGACAACGCCTCGATGTCGCGCAGCACGGTGCGCGTGGACACTTCCAGCTCGCGGGCCAGCCTGGCCGCGGACAGCCGGCCGTGCCGGCGCAGCAGCAGCACCAGCGAGACCAGCCGGTCGGCGCGCACCCGGAAACCCTATCGGAATACGCGACACAGGATGTCGTGATTCGCTGCGAGGCTGTCATCGCAGGTGAGCCCGAGGAAGCGAATGGAGCTGCGGCAGTGGAACGAACGGCAGTCAACCCGGTGACGTGGTCGGCGGAAATGGGATTCAACCAGGGTGAGCTCGTCACCGGGCACACCCGCACCCTGTACTGCTCCGGGCAGACCGCGATGAGCGGCGACGGCAAGCCCCAGCACGACGGTGACCTGGCGGCGCAACTGGCCCTGAGCCTCGACAACCTGGAGGCGGTGCTCGGCGAGGCAGGCATGTCGCTCGCGAACCTCGTCCGGCTCACCGTCTACGCCACCGACGTCGATCTGCTCCTCCGGCACTACGGCGTGCTGGCGTCGCGGCTGGGTGCCGCCCCGGGCATGGTGGCGCCGGCCACCACCATGCTCGGGGTGGCACGGCTGGCGATCCCCGGCCAGCTCGTGGAACTCGAAGGAACCGCCGTCGCGTAGCACGGGTCACGCGGAGCGCGCGACGCGGAACCCCACGTCGCGCGCTCCGGAAGGTCGGGTGGCTGCGCCGCCGCACCGACGCCCGGCAGCCCCGGGGACGGCGACCAGCCCGGTTACGCGACCGTCCAGGTGTCCTTGCCCCGCAGAAGTCCTTGCAGGTCAGGGGTTTTCGCGGCCTGGGCCTGCTCGACCTGCGCGCGGGCCTGGTCGTCGTAGGTCGGCCTGCTGACCTGGCGGAGGATCCCGGTCGGCGTGTGGTGCAGGTCCTGGTCGGCGAGGCGGGACAGCGCGAACGCGTAGCTGGTGTCCATAATGGACGGATCGTGGGTGACCAGGTTCGCCTCGCCGATCTCGGAGACCTTCGCGACTTCGAGGCCGCCCCAGCCGCTGCTCGTGACGCCGTACTCCTGCTCGGGACCGAACCGGATCGGCTCGCCCGCGCGCAGCGGGATGATCCGCCGCTGCGCCTCTTCCTTGTCCTTCAGCACGTCGAACGCGCCGTCGTTGAAGATCGGGCAGTTCTGGTAGATCTCCACCAGCGCCGATCCCCGGTGCCGAGCCGCCGCGGTGAGCACCTCGGTCAGCCCGGCGCGATCGGAGTCCAGCGCCCTGCCGACGAACGTGGCCTCGGCGCCGAGCGCCAGCGAAAGCGGGTTGAACGGGGTGTCCACCGAGCCCATCGGGGTCGACTTCGTGACCATGCCCTGGTCCGAGGTCGGCGAGTACTGGCCCTTGGTGAGCCCGTAGATCCGGTTGTTGAACAGCAGGATCTTCAGGTTCACGTTGCGCCGCAGCGCGTGGATCAGGTGGTTGCCGCCGATCGACAGCGCGTCACCGTCCCCGGTCACCACCCACACCGACAGGTCCGGCCGCGTGGTCGCGAGCCCGGTCGCGATCGACGGGGCGCGCCCGTGGATCGAGTGCATGCCATAGGTGTTGAGGTAGTACGGGAACCGCGACGAACAGCCGATACCCGAGACGAACACGATGTTCTCGCGCTTGAGGCCGAGCGTGGGCAGGAACGACTGCACCGCGTTCAGCACCACGTAGTCGCCGCAGCCGGGACACCAGCGGACCTCTTGGTCGCTCTTGTAGTCCTTGGCCTTCTGCGGCTCGTCCGTTGCTGGCACCAGGTCCTGCCCGCCGAGCGCGGGAAGGCCAAGGTCGGTGGCCGTCATGCGGAGGCCTCCTCGGTGGTCGCGGTGATGATGTCGGTGAAGACGTGCTGCAGCTCTTCGGCCTTGAACGGCAGGCCCGCCACCTTCGTGTAGCTCTGGACGTCGATCAGGAAGCGCGCCCTGAGCAACATCGAAAGCTGGCCGAGGTTCATTTCCGGCACCACGACCTTGTCGTACGACGCGAGGATGTCGCCGAGGTTCGACGGCATCGGGTTCAGGTGGCGCAGGTGCGCCTGCGCGATCGGCAGGCCGCCCTTGCGGACGCGGCGGCACGCGGCGCCGATCGGCCCGAACGACGAACCCCAGCCGAGCGCCAGCACGCGCGCCTTGCCCCCGGAGGGGTCGTCGACGACGAGATCGGGCACGTCGATGCCGTCGACCTTCGCCTGCCGCAGCCGCACCATCTTGTCGTGGTTGTCGGGGTCGTACGAGATGTGCCCGGTGCCGTCGGCCTTTTCGAGCCCGCCGATCCGGTGCTGCAGCCCCGGTGTACCCGGCACCGCCCACGCGCGGGCGAGGGTCTCGGGATCGCGGACGTAGGGCCAGAACTCGCCCGAATCGTCGGTGGCGTTCGGCTCGGCCGCGAAGGTGACCTTCAGATCGGGCAGCGACGCCACGTCCGGGATCAGCCACGGCTCGCTGCCGTTCGCGATCGCGCCGTCGGAAAGCAGCAGCACCGGCGTGCGGTAGGCGAGCGCGATCCGGGTGGCTTCGAGCGCGGCGTCGAAGCAGTCGGCGGGGGACAGCGGCGCCACGATCGGCACCGGCGACTCGCCGTTGCGGCCGAACATCGCCTGCAGCAGGTCGGCCTGCTCGGTCTTGGTCGGCAGCCCGGTGGACGGCCCGCCGCGCTGGACGTCGATGACGACGAGCGGGAGTTCCGTCATCACGCCGAGCCCGATCGTCTCGGACTTCAGCGCGACACCGGGGCCCGACGTCGAGGTGACCCCGAGCGCGC
Organism: Amycolatopsis minnesotensis; assembly: GCF_039529815.1. NCBI lineage: Bacteria > Bacillati > Actinomycetota > Actinomycetes > Pseudonocardiales > Pseudonocardiaceae > Amycolatopsis > Amycolatopsis minnesotensis. The sequence goes on from NZ_BAAANN010000004.1 coordinate 16,848, forward strand.
CGCCGTAGGAGGCCCCGAGTGCGGCGCCGATCCCGGCGATCTCGTCCTCGGCCTGGAAGGTGATGATGCCGAAGTTCTTGTGCTTCGACAGCTCGTGCAGCACGTCGGAGGCCGGGGTGATCGGGTAGGTGCCGAGCAGGATCTTCAGCCCGCTCTGCTGACCGGCGGCGACGATCCCGTACGCGAGCGCGGTGTTGCCGGTGATCTGCCGGTAGGTGCCCCGCGCCAGCTTCGCCGGGGCGACCTGGAACGTCGTCGCGAACGACTCGGTCGTCTCGCCGTAGTTCCAGCCCGCGCGGAACGCCAGGATGTTGGCCTCGGCGATGTCCGGCTTCTTCGCGAACTTCTCGCGCAGGAACCGTTCGGTGCCCTCGGTCGGCCGGTGGTACATCCAGGAGAGCAGGCCGAGCGCGAACATGTTCTTGCAGCGCTCGGCGTCCTTCTTGCCGAGGCCGGTGTCCGCGAGCGCGCCCTGGGTCAGCGTCGACATCGCGACTTCGTGCACCCCGAACGGTTCGAGCGAGCCGTCCTGCAGCGGATCGGCGCCGTAGCCGACCTTCGTCAGGTTCCGCTTCGAGAACTCGTCGGTGTTCACGATGACGGTGCCGCCGTGCGGCACGTCGGCGATGTTGGCCTTGAGCGCCGCGGGGTTCATCGCGACGAGCACGTCCGGCCGGTCGCCGGGGGTGAGGATGTCGTAGTCGGCGAAGTGGACCTGGAAGCTCGACACGCCGGGAATGGTGCCTTGCGGCGCCCTGATCTCGGCGGGGAAGTTCGGCATCGTCGACAGGTCGTTCCCGAAGGCCGCGGCCTCGGAGGTGAACCGGTCACCGGTCAGCTGCATGCCGTCACCGGAGTCGCCCGCGAACCGGATGACCACCCGGTCCAGCTGGCTGATTTCAGTGGTTCGGGTCGCTGACAGGGCACCGTTGCCGCTGCCGTTCGCGCTCGCACTCATGGGGCTGGGAATCCCTCTCTCCCGGCTAGCTGCACTGGACGCATCCTGTCGCCCATACCTCGACATTACTTGGTGTTTCCCTGGAGGGGGCGGCGGTGTGACCTGATTTACCTGTAACCGATGGTAACAGTAACTTTCCGCAGGTGGGTGTGGTGCCGATCTCACGGACGGTACGCCCGGCGTCTCACTCCACGGGAACCCCTGAACTGAGAACTGGGGTTATTTCCGGTGTATCCGGGCGCGCATCGCGGCGAGGCGCTCGGCGAACGCGTCGGAATCGACCGATTCGAGCTGCGGCACCAGTTCCACGTCGACGGCCTCGGCGTGCGCGATGCCGGTACGGGTCTTCCGCATCGACCGCTTCGTCGCGAGCACCAGTTCCCTCGGCGCCTCGGCCGCGGGGCGGGCGAACGCCAAGGCGGCGGCGACGAGCGCGTCGTGATCACCGTCCACGACGCGCAGCACGAGTCCGGCGTTCGTGGCGGCTCCGGCGTCGAGGACCTCACCGAACAGGGTCATCGCGGCCGCCCGCTGCGCGCCGACCGCGCGCTGCAGCATCCACGTCATGCCGCCGCCGGGGTGCAGGCCGAGTTCGAGGAACCGGGCCACGAACTTCGCCCGCGGCCCGGCGATCCGGACGTCCGCCGCGAGCGCGAGGTTCAGCCCGGCGCCGACCGCCGCGCCGCCCACCGCCGCGATCGTCGGCAGCTCGCACCTGGCCACGGCGAGGAACCCCTCGTAGACGCGGCGCAGCCCGGTCTCCTTCGCGGCACCGAGGTGCGCGAGGTCGGCGCCGGCGCAGAACGCGGGCGGTGCGCCGGTCACGACCAGCGCGTGCACCGTCTCGTCGCGTTCCGCCTCGGCGACGGCCTCGCTGAGCTGGTCGGACAGGTCGAGGGTGAGCGCGTTGCGGGTGGTCGGCGCTTCGATGGTCAGCACCGCGACGCCGTCGGCGCGCTCGCTGCGGATCCGGTCGGTCATGCCCCGCACTCTCTCAGGTGCCCGGCGTCGGCGGGCGGTCCAGCATCCGGGAGAGCACCACGGTCGACACGGTCCGGTCGACGATCTCCAGCCCGCGCAGGCGTTCGAGCGCGGTTTCGAGCTGGTGGATGTCGGCGGCGCGCAGGTGCACGATCGCGTCCGCGGCGCCGGTCACGGTGTACGCGGCGACGACCTCGGGCAGCGGTTCGAGGCGCGCCCTGATCCTCGCCGGGGTCACGTTGCCCTGGCAGTGCACTTCGACGAAGGCCTCGGTGCCCCAGCCGAGCGCCTCCGGGTCGACGACCGCGGTGAAGCCGCGGAGCACCCCGGTTTCGAGGAGCCTGTCGACGCGGCGCTTCACCGCGGGCGCCGACAGTCCGACGACCTTGCCGATGTCCGCGTAGCTCGAGCGCGCGTTCGCGACGAGGCACGAAATGATTCGCTGGTCGATCGAGTTCACACGCAATGTTTAGCAGGTATGCGCGCATGAAACCTTGATTGCTTGCATCTTGATCGAGCAATACCGTTGAGTCATGACGGTTGCTGGGACGCTCGACGCGACGCGGGTTCCGACCACCCGCCGCTACCTGATGTGCCCGCCGCGGTTCTTCGCGGTCGACTACGTGATCAACCCCTGGATGGACCCGAGCCAGCCGGTCGACGCCGACCTCGCGATGGCGCAGTGGACCGAGCTCAGGGACACCTACCGGCGCCTCGGCCACACCGTCGAGGAGATCACCCCGCGGCCCGGCCTGCCGGACATGGTGTTCGCCGCCAACTCCGGCACCGTGATCGACGGCCGCGTGCTGGGCTCGCGGTTCCGCGCGCCGCAGCGCTCGGCCGAGGCGGAGCACTTCCGCCGGTGGTTCGTCGAGCACGGCTACCGCGACCTGACCATGCCCACCAAGATCAACGAGGCCGAGGGCGACTTCGCCTGGACGGGCGGGCTGCTGCTCGCGGGCACCGGCTTCCGCACCGACCCCGCCGCGCACGGCGAAGCGCAGGAAGTGCTCGGCGTCCCGGTGGTCTCGCTGCGGCTGACCGATCCGCGCTACTACCACCTCGACACCGCGCTGTTCGTGCTCGCCGAGGCGACCGACACCGCGCCGGCCCAGATCGCGTACTACCCGGACGCCTTCTCTCCGGGGACTCGGCGAGTGCTCGCACGGCTCTTCCCGGACGCCGTGCTCGGCGACGAAGCGGACGCGTCGTGCTTCGGGCTCAACGCCGTTTCCGACGGCCGCAACGTGGTGCTGCCGCTCGAAGCCGTGTCACTGGCGGACCGCCTGGCCGCGCGCGGGTACGAGCCCGTGCTGCTGGACATCTCCGAGCTGCGCAAGGCAGGCGGCGGCCCGAAGTGCTGCACCCTCGAAATCCGCAAGTGAGCGCCGACGGAGGACGCTGACTTCGCTTCGGGCCTCTCGTGCGGGCCGGGTTCCCTGGCGCGGCGGCTTCCTGGCGCCACTTTCCGCACCCTCGCGGGTGGGCGGGGACGGTGCTGGTATGCCCTGGCTCGAAAATAAGCAGATTCGCCGGGCACGACAAGATCGCCCCTCCACTGGAGGCGCGCGCCATATTTTCACCCCTGGCAGTACGTCCCCGCCAGGGGACACAGATGACTGAAGGATGCTTTCCGGGACTCTGACGCCACTTTTCGCACCCTCGCGGGTGGGCGGCCACGGCTGTTCATGCCCCGAAGGCGTCCTTCGGGGCATCTATGTCCCCGAAGGCGTCCTTGAGGGCATAAGCAGCACCATGCCGCGCGCCGCGAAGGGCGAGAGCGCGGCGTCAGATTCCCCGAAGGCGTCCTTGAGGGCATGTGCCGGGGCTTCGCAGCTCGTGTCTCTTTCTCGTTTCCGTGCTGACGCCCCGGAAGGGGGGCCCTCAGAGACGTGACTGTCGCGGATCTGGCCTTCGCGGCCTGCCCTTCGCGGATCCGGCCTTCGGGGCTTGCCCTGCTCCAGGCCGCATGCCCCGAAGGGGCCCTTGAGGGAATCTGACGCCGCGAAGGCGTCCTTCAGGGCATGGGCGTGGCCGTGTCGCGCGCCCGCGAAGGGCGAGGATGTGGCGTCAAAGTCCCCGAAGGCGTCCATCAGGGCATGGCAGGACCCCGCCGGGCAGCGCGAGTTCGTGCGAGGGCGGGGTTCAGGGCCGCTCGGGGTCGCATTTTCGCGCGGCGGGGATTGTCGCTTATTTACCTACGGTTGGAGCATTGAGTTGGGCCGCTTGCCGGGCCATGATGGGCATGTCTCGCCTTGGTAAGGAAAGGTTCCTAACTAGCTCGGCCTATCTAGGGAGTTGGCATGCGAAAGTTCGTCCTTGCCGCCGCCTTGCTCTTCGCGGGAGCGCTCACGCCTGCCGCGTTCGCCTCCGCGAGCCCGGCAGCGCCGCCGTCCGCCGGGGCGGCGATCCAGGCCGGGCCGAGCGCGGCCCAGCTGCTCGCCAAGGTCAGTTCCTGCAAGCAGATCTCGAACGGCAAGTACCGGACCGACGACGAGACCGGCAAGACGGTCCCGGTCTGCGACGCGGGCGGCGCGGTCTTCTGGAAGGCCGACCTGGACATCGACTGCGACGGCCAGCGCACCAGCCAGTGCAACGAGAACACCGACTGCTGCTTCCTCCCCGACACCGCGTTCCCCCAGTCCGACGGCAAGCCGCTGAACGCCGCGAAGCTGCCCTACGTCGTGGTGCCGAGCGCCAGTGGCATCTGGGACTACCGCGAGTCCGGGCTCAAGGGCGGCGGCTCGTGCGCGGTGATCTACCGCGACAAGGTCGTCTACACGGTCATCGGTGACACCGGCCCCGACCAGATCATCGGTGAGGCCTCGTACGCGACCGCCGGCGCGCTCGGCATCAACCCCGACCCGAAGAACGGCGGCACCGACTCCGGCGTCACCTACGTCTGCTTCAAGAACTCCGTGGTGTCCCCGATCGAAAACCACGACAAGGCCACGAGCACCGGCGAGGCGCTCGCCACCAAGTTCGTCGGCTGAGGCCGGACCGGAAAACGCCGGACCGGAAACGCCGGACCGGAAACGCCGAACGGGAAAACACAGACCGGCGCGGAGCCGAGGGGGAGCGGGCTCCCCTGAAGGCCGTCACCCCTCGGACAGGCGGCCTTCGGGGGCAGCTCGCTCGATGAGCGCGGTGAGCTCGTCCGCCCTCGACTGCCACGAGAACGCGCGCACCGAAGCCCGTAGCTCCTCGGCGGGTTTCGGTGCGCCTTCGGCGATGCTGGCCCTGATCGCGTCGAGGAACTCCGCGTGGTCGTGCGCCACCCGGACGCGGTCGGCGTAGCCGGCGAGTTCGGCGAAGTCCGTGCTCACCACCGGCAGCCCGAGCGCGAGGTACTCCTTGAGCTTGATCGGGTTGGCGTGCCGGATCCAGTCGTTGTCGAGCCACGGCATGATCGCCACGTCGAACCCCGACCCGTAGGCCGGGATCGTCTCATGTGGACGGAACCCGAGCCGGTGCACGTTGGGGTACTTGTCGAACCGGGACATGTCGTGGGTCGCGTCGCCGATCAGCACCAGCGCGCAGTCCGGCAGCTCGGCGGCGACCCGTTCGAGCAGGTCGAAGTCGACCACGAAATCGTCGAGCGCGCCGAAGAACCCGATGCGCGGGCCGCGGATCTCGGTGAGGTCGGCCGGCCACTGCTGACGGGCACGCGGGCGGAAGTGTTCGAGATCGACGCCGTGGTCGAGGAAGTGCGCGCGGTCGCCGGTGCGCGGGCGCTCCTCGTCGAGCAGCGCGTGGCTGACGTAGGTGACGAGATCCGCGTTCTCCAGCAGCCCGTGTTCGAGCGCCTCGATCGCACCGCGGTCGGCTTCGGGGAACTCGGAGTGCCGGTCGGAGCGGTTGAACACCAGCGCGCGCCGCGGCATCGGGCGCACCACGTCCCACGCGGTCGGGATGGTGACGACGTAGGCAGGCCGGTGGATCCGCAGCGCGGCGCACACCGCGCGCACCTGCGCCCTGACCAGCACCGCGTTGACCTTGCGCAGCAACGGCGAGCCGTAGAAGGGCAGCGGCAGCGGTGACATCATGTAGAACCCCGGCAGCGGCTTGCGCACGAACTTCGCGACGCTGCGCAGCTTCCGCAGGATCCGCGCGCCGGTGCGGGTGCTCTTGCCCGGCGTCGGCATCCGCATGCCGATGCTGTTGACGACCAGCACCTTCCGCCGCCGTGCGATCGAGCGCATCAGCTGGAAGTCCGAATGCGCGCGGTTGTGGTACCACCAGTCCTGCGCGGCGAAGCACACGTACGCCGGTGCGCCGGAGTCTTCGGGGCCTTCCGGCCAGTCGGGCATGCGCAGCAGTTCGTGCACCGCCCTGCGGTGCTTGGCGCCGGCGTCCCCCTTGCGCACGGCCGCGCGCAGCAGTTCGTTGCCCAGCACGGCGAGCCACATCGACGTGGCGGCGAACCGGCCGTCGCGTTCGCGGCGCAGCCGGATCCGGTTGGTGGTGGCCAGCGACCACAGGTAGTCCGATGTGGACTGTTCACCGCCGAGGTGCACGGCGACGGCCCTCGGGTCGTAGCGCACCGCGAACCCGTGGTCGCCGGCGCGGAGCATGTACTCGGTCTCCTCCGAATAGAGGAAGTACCGTTCGTCGAGCCTGCCGACGGCGTCGACGCATTCGCGGGAGACGAGCCAGCACGCGCCGGTCGCCCAGTCCGCGGTGCCCGCCCGTTCGTAGGCGGCGCGGTCGACGACGAGTTCCCCGAGCGCGCGGATCCGCCCCGCCCTGGTGCCGCCGAGGAGTGCTTCCCCGAGCGCGCGCCTGGTCGTGGGCCTGCGGCGGAGGGAGAGTTGCGGCCGTCCCCGCCCGTCGAGCAGTTCGGGCACCGCGATCCCGGTGCCGGGCGCGGTCACGGCTTCGCGCAGCGCGCGAACCGCCGCCGGGTCGAGCCGGATGTCGGGGTTGAGGACGAGGATGTCGCTTTCGGGCGCGGCGGCGATGCCCGCGTTGACGCCCGCGGCGTAGCCGAGGTTCGGCTGGGTGAGCACAGTGGCGGGCACCGGGGTCGCGGCCACGACGTCGAGCGTGTCGTCGGCGGAGCCGTTGTCCACCACGATGATGCTGCTGTCTTCGAGCCCGGCGAAGGCGGCTTGGACGGAGAGCAGGCAGTCCTCGATCACCGCGGCGCTGTGGTGGGTGACGATGACGGCGCAGATCGGCCGGAATGCGGTCATCGGCTCTCCGCTCCCTTCGCGGGCGTGGTTCTTCGCAGGCGCCGCACCGCCGCCGTGGCGAGCAGCCGTGCGGCGAACGGCGCGTCGTCGACGAGGTAGCGCTTCGCGAGCCGCTTCGGTTCGAGCGCGAGCCGGTGCAGCCATTCGGCGCCCGCCCGCTGCATCGCGGCCGGCGCGCGGCGGAATTCGCCCGCCGCCATCGGAATGCCCGCGCCGCAGCCGACGTACCACGCCGACGGCAGGTCCGCCCGCAGCCTGTGGATCACCCGTTCCTGCTTGGGAAACCCGAGCCCGGCGAACACGAGGTCGGGCTTCGTCTCGGTGAGCTTCGCGGCGAGCGCGGCCATGCCGTCCTCAGTGCGGTCGAAGCCGAGCGGGGGTGAGTCGGTGCCCGCGACCCGCAGGCCGGGGAACCGCGTGACGAGCGCTTCGGCCGCGGCTTCGGGCACGCCGGGTTCGCCGCCGACCAGGTACACCGACCGATCGGTGCGTGCGGCGGCCTCGGACAGGGAGAAGACGAGCGACGCCCCGGTGACGCGCTCGGGCACGCGGTGCCCGGCGAGGCGGGCGGCCCACACCACCGGCATCCCGTCCGCGACCACGAGATCCGCTTCCGCGATGAGCGCCGCCAGTTCGGGCCGCTTCACCGCGGCGCGCACGATGTCGACGTTCGCGGTGACGACCCAGCCGCCCGCGCCGCGCTCCCACGCGGATTCGACGATGGCGGAGAGCCGCTCTTCGGAAACGGGGTGGACGTCGGTCGCGCCGACGCGGGCGACCGGGAGCGTCAGCGTGCCGAGAAAGCCGTCTTCGGCCACCGAGGCGGCAGCGGGGGCTGGAGCATTCATGGTGTTTTGCCACCTAAGTTTTTCGCGAAAGGCCGACTGAACACTCTGTGGTCGCATAGTCTGCGGATCGCCGGAAAACGTTACAGGGCACTGAAAAACTGAGAAAGTGGCGCTGTGGCCGCATTCGGCCTGGTCGGGTTGGTTATTAACGGGTTGCCGGGAAATGGTGTGTCAGCACCGGTGTTCCTGCGGCTGAACGGCCCAATCGCCTTTTGCTCTCAGTAGCACGAGTGGTTTTTCCGCCGCGTCAAGGAACCAGGTGGGTGGAAAAGGGGACGGGGAGGGAAACAACAGGTTTCCCGCCCCGTCCGGGAAAGGAAACCTTCACAGCAGCCGGATGCTGCCGTGCGTCGCGGCGGCGCGGTGCGCGGAGGTGCCCGCGTACCCGGTGGTGTATCCCTGGAGCAACGTCGCCAGGCCGACGAGGAGCGACACGTTCGCGTCGCAGCGCGCGGTTCCTGTCGAGTCCGTGGTCGCGCCGCAGAGCGTCTGGCCCTTCGTCGTGGTGAACGAGACGCGCTCACCGGCGAGCAGTTTCCCGGTGTGCGTCTCGACGAGCTTCGCGGTGAGCCCGGCGACGGTGAAGCCGAGCAGGCGCAGTTGCAGGCGTGCGGTGCCGGTGGTGATCGTCGTCCCCGCGGCGGGCACGGTGTGGACGGCGACGCCGACGGGCTGGCTCCCGACGCCGACGGTGCCGGTCGTGGTGCGGCTCGCGGTGTCCAGCACCGAGGTGGTGCCCGCGGCGTAGTTGGTGACGTAGGCCTTGGCGCCGTCGGGGGTCAGCGCGACACCGATCGGCCGGTCGCCGACCGGCACCGTCGCGGCCACCGCGCCCGCCGCGATGTCCACAACGGACACCGAGTCGGATTCGCTGTTGGTGACGTAGGCGAACCGGCCGTCGGGGGAGATCGCCACGCCGTGCGGGACCGCGCCGACGCCGATCGTCGCGGTGATCGTGTTGACCGCGGTGTCGAGGAAGGCCACCGAGTTCGAGAACTTGTTGACCACGACGACCTTGCTGCCGTCCGGGGTGATCGCGAGCGCGGACGGGGTGAGCCCGGTCGGCACGTTCACGCTCAGCGCGTTGGTCGCGAGGTCCACAACGGACACGAAACCGCCGCCGGGGACGTCGTGCGCGACGTAGAGCGTCTTCCCGTCCGGCGCGACGTCGATCCCGTCAGGACGGTCCCCGACGGTGATCGTCGCGGTGGTGCTCAGCGTCGCGACGTCCACTACGGACACCGTGCCGTCGTCGTAGTTGCTGACGTAGACGTGCCCTCGGTCGGGCGCGATCGTGACGCCCGCCGGGTGCGCGCCGACCGGCACGGTGGCGTCCACGGTGTTCGTCGGGGTGTCGAGCACGGACAGCGAGTTGTCGCGCGAGTTGGTGACGTAGCCGCGGGCGCCGTCGAACGCGACCGCCGCGTCGTACGGCGAGGTGCCGCTGGTGCCCGCGATGGTGGTCGACACGGTGTCGGTAGCAGTGTCCACAACGGACACATCGCCGCTGCCGTTGTTGGCGACGTAGCCGAGCACCCTCGGTGGTGGTACCGCCGCCGAGGCGGGGGCGGTGAGGAGTCCGGTGGCGAGTGCGAGTGATCCCGCCACGGCGGCGAAGCGGTGCCGAGTGAGCATGGGGGTCTCCAGTTCTTCAGCGGAACGGTTACCGTACGGGTGCGGGGGAAGCGGCGTTTTCGACGAGCACGCGCGGCGGTGCGGAGCCGTCGGCGGGGACGGCGTAGATGGCGGACGGGCTGTCCTGGCGGACCTTCCCGTAGGCGAGCGTGGCGTCGTCGAGCCAGGCGGCCTGGTCGTCGATGCCCTCGGTGCCGGGGAGGCCGAGTTCCTTCCCCGTGCGCAGGTCGAGCACGGCCAGTTCCCACGGGCCGAGCCTGCGGACCCGTTTCTTGTAGGCCACGCGGGTGCCGTCCGGCGACAGCGACGGGCATTCGGCGGTCTGCCGGACGCCGGTCATGGTGCGGGTGACGAGATCGCCGCGCATGAGCCAGGTGCGGTTCGCCGAGGCCATGGTGGCGTAGAAGGTGCGGTCGTCGGCGGCGACGGTGACGCCCCAGAAGTTCCGGTCCGCGGCGCGGTTCTCGGCGCCTTCGACGGTGGTGTGGAAGTCCTCCAGCGTGTCGGCGACGGCCCCGGTGCGGAGGTCGAGCACGCCGGTGCGGGTGGAGAACCCGCCGGGCACCGAGTAGGAGTCGCCGGTCACGAACGAGGTCCAGGAAACGATCTTGCCGGAGGCGGAAACCCGTGCGCGGTTGGGAATACCGGCGAGGCCGACGGTGCGCAGTTCGGCGCCGGAGGGGTCGAGCACGGCCGCCTCGTAGCTGGGGCCGGGCCCGGCGAGCCGCAGGCACACCGTGGTGCCGCCCGCCGCGTACACGCGCTGGCACCGCTGCGAGGTGGCGGCGGGCTTCGCGCCGGGGGAGCCCAGCCGCAGCGTGCGGACCTGGTCGAGGCCGCCGGTGAGGTCGACGTAGAGCAGGTCGCCCGCGATCGGCTTCGCCGCGGGCGCGTCGTCGGGGCCGGGGCCCGCCGCGGAGATGACGTAGCCGCCGCCCGCGACGACCACGAGCACCATCGCCACCACGCCGACGAGCACGCGGTGCGAGATCAGCCAGGTTTTCAAGAGGTCGCCTCTCGTGCCCGGACGAGGAGCGCGGCCCCGCCCAGCGCGACCACGAAGGCGCACAGCACGATCGTCACCGCGGTGGACATCGCGAACGACGCCAGCAGCAGGCCGAAGACCACCGACGACAGCAGCCGCGCGACCGCCTGCCCGGTCTGCACCACGGCGAGCCCGCTGGCGCGCAGTTCCTCCGGCACGAGCGGGCCCGCGTACGCCATCAGCACCCCGTCCGTCGCGGCGTAGAACAGGCCGTGCAGCAGGAGCGCGAGCGCCAGCATCGGCACGCCGCCGCCGGGCGCGAGCAGCACCGCGTACACGCCGAGCAGCGCGACGTGCCCGGCGAAGAACACGCGCCACCGGCCCCAGCGGTCGGCGAGCCTGCCCAGCGGGATGGCGGCGAGCAGGAACACCAGCGCGGTGCCGAGCGGCAGCAGCGGGAGCACGTCGAGCCCGACGCCGGTGGACTTCTGGACCACCACGAAGACGAACGCGTCGCTGATCGTGGCGAGCCCGAGCAGCCCCGCCGCGTAGGTCATCCGGCGGATCCCCCTGTCCTTCAGCAGGCGGGCGCAGGCCTTCAGCGAAACGGCCGGGCGGGGCGCCGCCGATGGCCGTCGTTCGCGGACGAAGGTGGCGAGCACGATCAGGCCGAGCAGCGCGAAGCAGAAGCTGACCACGAACACCGGGGTGGGCCCGGTGCCGAGATCGCGCATGATCCAGAACGTGACGAGCGGGCCGATCAGCGCGCCGACGGTGTCCATCGACCGGTGCACGCCGAACGCGCGGCCCAGTCTCGACGGCGGGGTGGACAGCGAGATCAGCGCGTCGCGGGGCGCGGTCCGCAGGCCCTTGCCGGCGCGGTCGGCGGCGAGTACGCCGCCGATCCCCGCGCCGGACGCCCCGGCCAGCGGGAACGCGAGCTTGGTCGCCGCGGAGGTGCCGTAGCCGATCAGCGCGACCAGCTTCGGCCGGTTGAGCTTGTCCGACACGTAGCCGCCCGCGAGCCGGAGCAGCGCGGTCGCGCCGTTGTACAGGCCGTCGAGGAGTCCGAATTGGACATACCCGAGCTGCAGCGTGTACAGCAGGTAGACCGGCAGGAACGCGGTGATCATCTCCGCCGAGACGTCGGTGAGCAGGCTGACCGAGCCGAGCGCGAAGACGGTGGCCGGGAGCTTGCCGGTGCCGCGGGTGTGCCCCTCGCCGGACGTGCTCCGTTCGGGGGCGGCACGCGACGTCAGGTACACCCGGACCTCCCTTTGTGGTGTCACGGCACTGATCGCGGGCGGAGGGCGCGCCGTTTCGCGGATGGCCGCATCGTTATGAACGCGCGCCGCCGTTGCTTTTCCACGAAGTGAAGCGCGGAAGGGAAAACGGGGCCGGTGTAACGGGAACGGCCGTGTACCGATTCCTTTTCAGCGGCGTGGCCAGGTTTTCGCTCCTGGTGATCTTTCCCTTAGTCCGCCCGAGTGACACCCGGCGAAAAGGCGAGGAGGTGACCGGTGCGTGAACACTCGGATCAGTGATCCGGCGGCACGGCGGCCGCCACGAACGGCCGAATGCGCGGTGGTCGTCGTCTCCTACCAAAGCGCGCGGCAGCTTCCTCGGCTGCTTTCCGATCTCGGCGCGGCACAGGTGCGGCAGGTGCTCGTGGTGGACAACTGCTCCACCGACGACAGCCGCGCGCTCGCCGAGGCCGCGGGCGTGGAAGTGCTGTCCACCGGCGCGAACCTCGGTTACGCCGGCGCGCTGAACCTGGCGTGGCGCACCATCCCCGGCGATCTTCCCGTCCTCGTGCTGAACCCGGACCTGACCATGGGGCCCGGCGCGGTGCGCGCGCTGCTGGCCGCGGTGCACGAGCAGCACGCGGGCGTCGCGGTGCCGATGATCGTCGGACCCGGTGGTGTGCTGGCGCGGTCGCTGCGGCGGGAGCCGTCGGTCCTCCGCGCCTTCGCCACCGCGCTGCTGGGACGACGGGCGGGCGCGCTGAGCGAGCTGGTGTGGTCCGACGCCGCCTACGCCGGGACCGCGCACGTCGACTGGGCGTGCGGCGCGGCGCTCCTGATCACCGCGGAGTGCCGCCGCGTGGTCGGGGAATGGGACGACGCGCGATTCTTCCTCTATTCGGAGGAAACCGATTACCTCCGGCGCGTGCGCGACGCCGGGTTCGGGGTCGTATACACGCCCGACGCGGTGGTGACGCACGAGGGCGGTGGTTCGGGCGGGGACGGCGAACTCGTCGCGCTGATGGCCGTGAACCGCGTCCGGTACTTCGAAAAGCACCACGGTCCGGCCGCCGCGCGCTGGTTCCGCGCCGCGGTCGCCCTGCACGAACTGCTGCGCTCCGCCGATCCCGCCCACCGCGCCGCGCTGCGCGCGGTGCTCCACCGCCCGAGCTGGCCCGACCTGCCCGGAGGGCGCGCATGACCGGATTCGCCGTGATCACCCCGAGCTACGCCCCCGACGCCGAGCTGTTCGGTGAACTCCACGAATCCGTGCTGGCCCACACCGACGCCGTGCACCACGTGCTGGTACCGGCGGCCGATCGCGCGCTCTTCGCGAGCCACGAGGGTCCTCGGTGTCGCGTGTGGACATACGGGGAACTGCTGCCGCGCCGGTACGTTCCGATCCCGAAGCCGCCGCTGTGGGTCAACGTCCGCCGCCCGTGGCCGCCGGTGCGCGGGTGGGTTCTGCAGCAGGTGCTGAAGATCGAAGCCGCGGCCCGGTTCGACGAGGGTTCGGTGCTATTGGCCGATTCCGACGTGGTGCTGGTGCGGCGCACCACACCGGGGGCGTTCGAAATCGAGGGCACGCCCGGCCTCTACCGGAACGAGGGCGCGGTGCACGCCGGGATGCGGCGGCACGTGCGGTGGCACCAGGTGGCCAGGAGGCTGCTCGGCGTGCCGGGCAGCGCGCATCCGCCGATGCACGACTACGTGAGCCCGTTCAACGTGTGGGAGCCCGCGGTCGTCCGCGCCATGCAGGCGAGGATCACCGAAGTCACCGGCCGCAACTGGTTCGACGCCTGCACCGCGGAACTGCACATCTCCGAGTTCATCCTCTACGGCGTCTTCGTCGACGAGGTGCTCGGCCAGGCGCCGCGGTTCTCCCCGTCGCCGACGATGTTCTGCCACACCTACTGGGACACCGTGCCGCTCGACGAGCCGGGCGCGCGCGAGTTCGCGCTGCGCCGCGATCCCGGCTCGCTCGCACTGATGATCTCGGCGAAGTCCGGCACTCCCCGCGAGGCCAGGCTCGCCGCCACCCGAGCCTGCGGGACCAGCGCGGGCGAGCACCGAGGGAAAAGCTGAGCCGTGTTGTCAGAACTGCCGAAACCGGTGACCCGGAGCCGCGGCTCGCTGCCGACGGTCGATGTCGTGATCCCGTGCTACAACTACGCGCACTTCCTCTCGCACTGCGTCGACAGCGTGCTCACGCAACGCGGCGTCGACGTGCGGGTGCTGATCATCGACGACCATTCACCCGACGACACCCCCGAGGTGAGCGCCAGGCTGGCGCGCGATCCCCGCGTCGAGGCGCGGCGGCACGCGGTCAACCAGGGCCATCTCGCGACCTACAACGAGGGCCTGCTCGGCTGGGCGTCGGCGGACTACACGGTGCTGCTCTCCGCGGACGACCTGCTCGCGCCCGGCGCGCTCGCCCGCGCGGCCGCGGTGTTCGACCGCGACGCGAGCATCGGCATGGTCTACGGCCGCGGCGTCTACTACAGCGACCACGAGGCGCTGCCGAAGACGCTTTCGCTGCCGCTCGGGGTGACGCGCTGGCACGGCACCGAGTGGATCGAGGGCCGCTGCCGCTCCGGCCACAACGTGATCTCCTCGCCGGAGGTCGTCGTGCGCACCTCGGTGCAGCAGCGGGTCGGCGGGTACCGGCCGGAGCTGCCGCACGCCGGCGACCTGGAGATGTGGCTGCGGTTCGCCGCGGTGTCCGACATCGCGTACGTGCGGGGCCGTCCCGCCGCGTACTACCGGGTGCACGAGAACAGCATGCTGCGCACCCGGTTCTCCGCGGTGCTGACCGATCTCGAACAGCGGCTGGCGGTGTTCGACCACTTCTTCGCCGAGCACCCCGTGCTGCACGGCGCGCCGATGATGCGCGCGCGGGCGCATCGCGCGCTGGCCAAGGAAGCGCTGTGGGCGGCCGTCCGCGCCTATGACCGCGACCGCGTCGACGAGGTGCCCACCGCCCAGCTCGTCGACTTCGCGCTGGAGGTCTTCGGGCCGGCGAAGTCGCTGCCCGAGTACGCGGCGCTGCGCAGGCGCCGCGCGCTCGGGGCCGCGGTGTGCGGCCGCACCCAGCTCTTCGCCGGTTCGCAGGTCGCGAAGAAGGCGAAGAACTGGCTGTGGTGGCAGAGCTGGAAGCTGCGCGGCGTATGACCGGGACGAAGGAACCGAGCCTCGGCTCGGCGATCCGCTGGAGCGCGATCAACAGCGTGGTCGGCCGGGTGTGCCAGGTCGGCGTCAGCATCCTGCTCGCGAGGCTGATCGCGCCGGACCAGTTCGGGTTGTTCGCGGTCGCGCTGGTGGTGCTCAACATCGTGCTCAGCGTGAGCGAGATGGGCGTGAGCGTCGCGCTGATCAGGACGCCGGGCGACGTCAAGGACATCGCGCCGACCGTGACCACGCTGTCCTTCGCCTCCGGCACCGGGCTGGCGCTGCTGTGCGTGCTCGGCGCGCCGTGGTTCGCCGCCGAGCTGAACGCGCCGGGGGCCGCCGGGGTCATCCAGCTCATGTCGGTCGCGCTGGTGATCTCCGGTGCGTCCGCGGTGCCGGGTGCGATGCTGCAGCGCGACTTCCGGCAGGACCACAAGGCGATCGCCGATCTCGCCGGGTTCGTCGCGGGCACCGCGGTCGCGGTGGTGCTCGCGCTCACCGGGTTCGGCGCGTGGAGCCTCGCGTGGTCGCGGATCGTCACCAACGGCGCCGCCGCGGTGGTGATGTTCGTGCTGACGAAACACCGGTACCGGCCGGGATTCGATCGCGAGCAGGCCAAGAGCCTGCTGGCGTTCGGGCTCCCGCTCGCCGGGTCGAGCCTGCTCGTGTTCGGCGTGCTCAACATCGACTACGTGGTGGTCGGCAAGCTGCTCGGACCCATCGAGCTGGCCTTCTACCTGCTCGCGTTCAACCTGTCGAGCTGGCCGGTCGGCGCGATTTCCCAGCCGGTGCGCAGTGTCTCGCTCGCCGCGTTCTCCCGTGTCCGCGACGATCGGGACGATCCAGCACGGTTCCGACGAAGTTTCACGCGCGCGCTCGGGCTGCTCGCGCTGTTCACCATCCCCGCGTGCGTGCTGCTCGCGACGTTCGGCGGCCCGCTCGTCCGGTTCGCCTACGGGGAGCGGTGGTCGGCCGCCGCGGCGCCGCTCGCGCTGCTGGTGGTGCTCGGCGCGGTACGCGTCGCGCTCGAACTCGCCTACGACTTCCTTGCCAGCGCGGGGAAAGCGCGCGCGATCCTGTGGATCCACCTGCTGTGGTTCGGTTCGCTGGTGCCGGTGCTGGCGATCGGCGCGCACCTCGGCGGCATCCGGGGTGTCGCCGCCGGGCACATCGTCGTGGCGCTGCTGCTCGTCGCGCCCGCGTACCTGATCGCGTTGCGGCCCTTCGGGATCCGCGTCCGCGCGCTCGGCGCCGCGCTCGTGCGGCCCGCGGTGGGCGGGGTGCTGATGGCACTCGCGGGGGTCGGCGCGCAAGGGCTGTTCGACACCGACGTGTGGCGGCTCGTCGTCGGCGGGCTGGCCGCGGTGGCCGTGTATGCCGTCGTGGTGCTGCCGATGCGGCACGAAGCGCTGCGCGTACTCCGAAACGCCGCGGGATAAGGGGGAAACTGTGTCTCGCTACCGGAAAGCCGTTCGCCGCGGTCATCAGCTTCGCCGCATCCTCGACGAGGGAGGCGCGCGGCACGTCGGCGCGCGGCTGCTGCTCGCCGCGGCCAAGCGGCTCGGGCCGGGTGCCGAACCCGCGCCCGTCCGGATGGCCGACGTGCGCGCCGCCGATCTCGGCTCTCCGCCGCCCGAGGTGATCCCGCCGGTCCCCGCCGACGGCAGGCTCACCGTGAACTGGGTGACCACGCCGCCGAGCCACGGTTCCGGCGGGCACACCACGATGTTCCGGCTCATCGAGCACCTCGAAGCCGCCGGGCACACCTGCCGCGTGTACCTGTACGACACCTACGGCAGCCGCGCCGCCGACCACGAACCGACGGTGCGCTCGGCGTTCCCCGGCTTCCGCGGCCCGGTCCGCGACGCCGGCGACGGGATGGCCGACGCGCACGCGGTGTTCGCGACCGCGTGGATGACCGCGTACCCGGTGTTCACCGATCCCTGCGCGGGCAAGCGGTTTTACCTCGTCCAGGACTACGAGCCGTGGTTCTTCCCCGTCGGCGGGCTGTCCGCGCTGGCGGAGAACACCTACCGGATGGGGTTCCACGGGTTCACCGCGGGCAAGTTCCTCGCCGGGAAGCTGACCGCGGAGCACGGGATGCCCGCGGACTCGTTCGACTTCGGCTGCGACACCGAGCTGTACCGGCTCCGGCCGGGACCCCGGCGCGACGGCGTGATCTTCTACGCGCGGCCGCACGCGTCGCGGCGGGCGTTCGAGCTGGGCAGGCTCGCGCTGGAACTGTTCTCCGAACGGCATCCCGGGCTGTGGGTGCACCTCTACGGGGAGAAGGTCGGGGATCTCGGGCCCCGGTTCGTCGATCACGGCCTGCTCACCCCGCCCCAGCTCGCGGAGCTGTACAACCGCTGCTTCGCCGGGCTCAGCCTGTCCATGACGAACGTGTCGCTGGTACCGCACGAAATGCTCGCCGCGGGCTGCGTGCCGGTGGTCAACGAAGCCATCCACAACCGGGTCGTGCTGGACAACACGCACGTCCGCTACGCCGACCCGGCACCGCACGCGCTGGCGGACGCGCTCGGCGAGGTGGTCGCGCGGCCCGATTTCGACGGGGTCGCGGCCGCCGCGTCGGCGAGCGTGTCCGGCCGGTCGTGGTCCGCGGCGGGGAACGAGCTGGAAAAGCTCCTGGGAAGGGAACTGCGCGCATGACCCGCACGTTTTCCGAATCCGCGTTCACCAGCGCCTTCGACGAGGTAGTGCTCGCGGGGAGCTGGCAGGAGGAAAGCCACTACTACCCGCGCTACCGCACGCGGTACGAAGCCGTGCTGCGGCGGTTCGCCGC
The DNA here is from genome assembly GCF_039529815.1 of Amycolatopsis minnesotensis. NCBI lineage: Bacteria > Bacillati > Actinomycetota > Actinomycetes > Pseudonocardiales > Pseudonocardiaceae > Amycolatopsis > Amycolatopsis minnesotensis. The sequence continues at coordinate 34,662 of NZ_BAAANN010000004.1, forward strand.
ACTCGCGCCGTCCTCGCCGGTGCGCGTGCTCGAAGTCGGCGGCGGGCAGCTCGCGGCGCTCGCGTCCCGGCTGTGGGACGACCACGTGACGGTCGCCGACATCGACGAAACCTGTTTCGCCACGCTCGCTTCGCAGGGCATCGAGACGTTCCGGTTCAACCTCGCGCGCGACGCGGCGCCGGTGGGCCGGGAGTACGACGTGGTGCTGCTCTCCGAGGTCATCGAGCACCTGCCGGTGCCGGGTCATTCCGCGTTCAGCAGGCTGAACGCGGTCCTGCGGCCCGGCGGCACGCTCGTGTGCACCACCCCGAACCTGTACCGCCTGCGCAACGTGGTCTACCTCGCCACCGGCAGGCCGATCTTCGACCACTTCGACGAACCCTCCGACGAAGGCAGGGGCCACGTGCTGGAGTACTCGGCCGAGCACCTGCGCTGGCAGCTCGAGCGCGCCGGGTTCGACGGCGTTTCGGTGGAGCTGCACGAGTTCGCGCACACGCCGAACCGCAGGGCGGACCGCGTGCTGTCGAAGATCGGGAAGCCGTTGCTGCGCGTGCCGAGGTTTCGCGACAACCTGCTCGCCACCGGGACGGCACCGTGAATTCTTGTACCGAACGTAACAACTTTTCCGCGCTCACGATTCTTTCTAGGACGAGCACGTGAAATCGCGTGCGAGAGCGGGGGCGGGAGCCATGGACTTCTGGGGCGCCGTGCGGCTGCTGCGGAAGCGCTGGTACGTGGTGCTGCCCGCGGTCGTGGTCGCGATCGCGCTGACCTTGCTCACCTACGTCAGCATCCCCACCCGGTACAGCTCGACCGGTGTCGTGGTGCTCACCGCGCCGTCCGCGGGCGGGAAGGTCGCCGAGCGGTCCGACCCGGACCAGGCCGTGCAGATCAACCCGCTGCTCGCCTTCGACGGCAGCCTGGTCACCTCCGCGCAGATCGCCGCGCAGGTGCTCAACGACCCGGCGACGAAGGAGGCGCTGGGCATCGCGACGGGGTCCAGCGACACCTACACCGCGAGCAACGGCACCACGAACGGGCCGTTCGTGTTCGTCACCGCGCAGAGCGATTCCGACGCGCGCAGCCGCCAGCTCGTCGGCAGCACGCTCGACCGCGCGCGCCAGGAGCTCGACACCCGCCAGCGCGAGCTGAAGGCGCCGGAGTCCACGTTCATCCAGGTTCAGGTGCTGGTGAAGCCGACGGCACCGGAGGCGCAGATCGGCGGCAAGCTCCGGTTCGCCGGTGCCGCGTTCGTGCTCACGCTGATACTGGCGCTGGCCGTCACGTTCGCCTACGACAGCATCGCGAACGCGATGCGCAGGCGGCGGCCGAAAGCCCCCGAAGTGGCCGCGCCGCGGGATCCGGAGCTGACCCGGCCCGCGATGCACCCGGTCAACAACAGGCAGCCCGCCGAGGTTTCTGCCGAAGCGCGGGAATGACCAGCCTCACCGCGGTTCGCGCCAGGGTGTCCGCGGACGGCACCACCCTCGTCTGCCTCTACGTGCTGGTGCTGATGCTGGTGCCGGCGAAGTTCGTCATCTCGCGCATCCCGATGACGATGGCGCCGATCACCGTGCTCGCGTTCGGCCTCGGCGTGGTGTGGGGCTGCGCGCACCTGGTGAGCACGCTGCGGATGGCCAAGGGCCGCACGATGGTCCGCACCGGGCTGTTCCTGATGCTCGCCACGCACCTGCTCACCTACGGCATCGCGACGAGGCGGTACCTGCCGCCGGACGAGGTGAACCTGACCGACAGCGGGCTGATCCGGATCCTCGGCACGATCTCGGTCGCGCTGTTCGTCTGCGACGCCGTCGTCACGCGGGATCGGCTCGACCGGCTGCTCAAGGTCGTGGTGGGCGTGGTCGCCGTGATGGCCGGTGTCGGGATCCTGCAGTTCGCCTTCGGTTTCGACCTCACGCAGTACCTGAACGTGCCGGGCCTGCGCGCGCAGGGCGGGTACGACGCGATCCAGGAGCGCGCCGCGTTCCGCCGCCCGGCGGGCACCACGAACCACCCCATCGAATACGGCCTCATCTGCGCCGCGGTCACGCCGCTCGCGGGGCACTACGCGTTCAACGCGAAGGGGAGCGGGGTTTCGGCGGCCCGCTGGTGGCTCTGCACGGCGCTGATCGGCGGCGGCGCGCTGGTTTCGGTGTCGCGCACCGCGATCCTCGGGCTGCTGATCGTCGGCGTGGTGCTGGTGCTGGCGTTGCCGGGGCGCCGCAAGATCGTGGTGCTCGGCTGCGGGCTCGGTGCGATCGGCGTCGCCTCGTTGCTGGTGCCGGGGCTCATCGGCACGCTCTACGGCCTGTTCGCGAACATCGACGAGGACCCGAGCGTCACCTCGCGCACCGACGACTACACCGTGGCGTGGCAGCAGGTGGACCTGCACCCGTGGACGGGCCGCGGGTTCGGCACCTACCTGCCCGACAAGTACCAGCTCCTGGACAACCAGTACCTGTTGACGCTCATCGAAAACGGCTGGATCGGGCTGCTCGGCATGCTCGCGGCGTTCGTGCTGGCGATCACCGCCGCGGTGAAGGTGCGGATGAGCGCGCGGGACCTGACGACGAAGAGCCTGAGCGCGAGCCTGATCGCGGGCGTGGCGGTGGGTGTGGCGGGGGCGGCGACCTTCGACCTGTTCAGTTTCGGCGTCGCCACCGGGCTGGTGTTCGTCCTGATCGGCGCCAGCGGCGCGCTCAACAGAATTGCTGCTGCCGAACGAAAATCGGTCGTCCGAATGGATTAACCCGGGTATCGTTCGCGGGTTTTTGGACGTACGCTCGCCATCTGGGCCATTTTTGGTTTACACACTGTGCGACAGGGAGATGTTGCGTGCGGACGCGAAATTTTCTCGTCGCGATCCCGACCGTGCTGGCGCTCGCCGGTGCCACGCTGGCCATTTCGGCGGCCACTCCCACCTCGGCCCCGGTCACCGAGTCGCTGTGGCCGAACGCCTCGCCGAGCGTCGCCAGTGATGCCGACAGCGGCAGCGTGGAGCTCGGGGTCCGGTTCACCTCGGCCGTTCCCGGGCGCGTCACGGGCGTCCGGTTCTACAAGGGCCCGTCGAACACCGGTGAGCACATCGGCAGCCTGTGGTCGGCGGACGGGGTGCGGCTGGCGACCGTGGCGTTCCGCGACGAGACCGCGTCGGGCTGGCAGCACGCCCTTTTCGAGCACCCGGTCGCCATTGCCGCGAACACGCCGTACGTGGCGTCCTACCACGCCCCGCGCGGCGGTTATTCCGGTGATCAAGGATATTTCCGCGGGTATTCGCAGTTCAGCGGCAACCTGACCGCGCCGAAATCCGGTCCGCAAGCCAATGGCGTGTTCTCCTACGGCCGGAGCAGTAAGTTTCCGACCCAGAGCTACCGCGATTCGAACTATTTCGTCGACGTGTTCTTCCAGGCCGATCCGAACGCGCGCCCGCAGCCCGCTTCGCCGGTTCCCTCGGTGTCTGCAAAGGACACATTGGCGAAGGGGGTCGAGCTGCCCCGCGTGCCGTGGGAGGGCGGGCCCGCGTACTACGCGGCCAACCCCGGTGCGAAGGCGTGGGGCGATCCCGCGTTCTTCCCGACGGCCGTGTGGTTCGAGTCGGTCCTCGGCCGGCAGGACGTCGAGACGGACAAGGCGGCCGGGCTGAACACCTACATCGAGCTGACGAACAACAGCGACCCGGCGCTGCTCCGCGCGAACGGGATGGCCGCGATCGCGGCCGATCTGCCGGGGTCCGGTTCGGAGCGGGTCGGCGCGCTGCTCGCCGACGAGGTCGACATGTGGGCGGGGCCGGGCAGCGGCGCGTGGACCGGCAACTACCCGGGGCAGGGCGAGGTGTGCGCCGTCCGCGGCTGCGGGTACACCGTTTTGAAGACCCTGAGCGACCAGCTGAAGGAGCCGGACGCGCGGCTGCGGTTCGCGAACTTCGGCAAGGGCGTGCTGTTCTGGGAGTCCGACGCCGAAGCGGAGAAGTTCGTCAACGGCTACACGACGGCCGTGTCGAACGACGTCTACTGGTACACCGACCCGAACGTGTGCACGTCGTCGTCGGAGGGGCCCTCGCTCGGCGTGGTCAACCCGAACTGCCGCCTCGCCGCGAACTACGGGCTGACCGTCGACCGCATGCGCGCGCTCGACGCGAAGGACGGCAAGCTCCAGCCGGTGTTCGGGTTCGTCGAAACCGGGCACCCGTTCACCGACGCCGCGAGCCCGACCATCACCGGCCCGCAGCTCGAAGGCGCCGTGATGAACTCCCTCATCCACGAGGCGCGCGGGATCATCTACTTCAACCACAGCTTCGGCGGCCCGTGCGTGAGCCAGCACGTGCTCCGCGACCCGTGCGGCGCGGCGGTGCGGCCGTCGGTGACGAAAATGAACGAGCGGATCCGGCAATTGGCGCCGATCCTGAACACGCAGTCGTTCCAGTATTCGTTCGCGCACGGCATGGACACGATGCTCAAGTCGTATGACGGCTCGTACTATGTTTTCGCGATGCTGGGGCGGGGGACGTCTTCGGGGAAGCAGGTCTTGAACTTGCCCGCGGGGATGGCGGGGTCTCGTGCTTCGGTGTTGTTCGAGGATCGGGAGGTGCCGGTGGTGGACGGCACGCTGACCGATGAGTTCGCTGCTGAGTACAGCTATCACGTCTATCGGATCACGCCTTGAGTTTTGTTCCGGTTCGCGTTCGTTCCAGAACTGTCGGTGCTCTTCGGTAAGCTGGAAAATGGGGGCTGCTTTTTGGGTTTTGCTCGCGTGTTTGGGGGGCGCGGTGAAGGTTTACGGCACGCCTTCGGCGCGCCGTAGGGAACCGACGCTCCTCGGTGCGGGTCGCGTCGTTGGTCACCAGCGTCGGTTCCCTACGGAACGAAAACCTTTGGTCGCCTTGGGGTAGCGTCCCCGACGCACTGTCGGTCCCGTATGTTGTTTGGCTTGCGGTTTCGTTGTGGGCGCGTTGTGGCAGGTAGTCATCTTTGTTGTACCTGATCGGGTGAATGGTTGATTGGTAGAATTGTGGTGTGGATGTACTGGAGATTTCTGACGGTCGGGTTGTTGCTGATTCTGCGGAGCATTGGAAGAGGTGGTTCCGGTTTGGGCAGGCGATGTTGTTGCGGCAAATCGCGCAGATGAGTGGGGTGTGGTCGCGAAGATCGGTGCTGGCGTGGGTGGCGTTGTCGTGCAACTGCACCCAAGCCGGGGCGGAGAAGAAAGCGGCGCTCGCTGACGCGTTGACCTCCTACCTGCCGCGCACGTTGGAGGCGTTGGAGAACGGGCTCATCGATGAGGGCATGGCATCGAAGGTTTTCGAGGCTACCGCGTGTGCGTCCCGGGAGGTCGCGGCTGAGGTGGACTCGCGGTTGACGTTCGAGAACAAGAATCCGGGCTCGTTACGGAGGATGGCCAACTCGCTGCTGATGCGGGTCGACCCCGAGGGGTATGAGCAGCGGCGGCGGGCGAAGACGGCGGCGCGGATGCTGGAGATCCGGCACGGGGATCACGGGTCCTCGACGTTGTTCGCGGAGTTGCCCTCGGATCGGGCGCAGGCGATCTATGCCCTGTGTGACCGGTACGCGTTGGACAAGAAGCGCCAAGGCGACATGCGCACCACGGACCAGCTCAGAGCCGATGGCCTCGTGGAACTGTGCCTGGGCGGGGAGTGCGGCGGTAAGCCGACGGCGCAGGTCTTCGTCTACATCGACCTGCCGACCCTGATGGGCCTGCGGAACAACCCCGCCGAACTGGCCGGATGCGGCGAGATCTCACCCGAGATGGCCCGCGAGATCGCCTTCGATCCGAACTCGGTGTGGAACCGGATCGTGTCCGAGCCGATGACCGGGCTACCGGTCGACATGGGCCGCAAGAGCTACCGGCCCTCGGCCGGGATGCGGAAATACGTCCAGGTCTTGCACCGCACCTGTTACCTGCCGGGGTGTTTCCGGCCCGCGCAGTACAGCGACCTCGACCACATCCAGCCCTGGAGCGAAGGCGGCGGCACCGACAAGATCAACTTCCGGCCCTTCTGCCGCGTGCATCACGGCCTGTGCGATGAACCCGGCTGGGAATTCCACACCGACGACGACGGCACCATCACCGTCACCACCCCCGACGGCCGCACCTACACCGAAAAACCGACCGGATTCTGCTGACCAGGTTCGTGCGCTCGTGGCGCGGCCAGATGTATCGGATGGCCTAGTGGGTACGACCGGTTTCCGGGGATCCGAGACGCTGGGTGAGGGCTTCCCACGATCGGGTGGAAGTTCGGAGGGTGCCCGCGGATCGCGCCTTGGTGTCGCGGACCTGTACCACCGCTGGCGCCAGCGCCACCTCGACACAGTCATCCTTGTCGCTATAGGTGGATTTTCGCCAGGTAGCGGGCATGTCATACCTCCAGGTCGGCGATCACCTCCCGGAGCAGCGTGCAGGAGTCCCGCTCGCTCAGCGCGAGGTTGGTGATGTCCTTGGCGGCCTTGCGATACTCGGCAACCTGCTCTTCATCGTACAGGTACACGTTGCTGCCAAGGTTCTCGCTGAACACGATCGGCCGCAGGTCCGCGAAGTCGAGAATGCTGAAGGGGCCGCAGAGTCCTTGGTGGTAGTTCATGCCGAGTGGCATCACTCGGAGGCTTACGTTTGCCCGCTCGGCGACAGTCAGCAGGTGATCGAGCTGATCGATCATGACAGTTGGCCCACCTATGCTCGCCCTGAGCGCGGCCTCGCCAATTGTGGCGCGATAGCTGGTCAGCGATCCGAGGACTTCCTTGCGGGCCATGCGAACCAGCAGGCGTTTATCGACTTCCTCGCGGCTGCGCCGCTTGGTTGCTAAGACGGCACGCGCGTAATCGCCCGACTGCAACAGGCCAGGGATCAGCAAGGGATGCCAGGTGGCTATTCCTGTCGCCGTGCGCTCGCACTCGATGTACGAAGTGAGACTCAGTGGCGCGTTGGGCATCACCTTCTCCAGCCAGTCGGGTTCGTGGGCGTGCTCCGCCAGCTCCAGGATCCGCTCCCGCTCAGCCCCGACGATGCTGAGACAGCCGAGGAGCGCGGCGACTTCCTTGACCTTCGGTACTCGGGTTCCCTTCTCCCACAGGGAAAGCATCGCGTGGCTGATGCTTTCGATCCGGCTGAGTTCGCGCAGGCCGATGCCGCGCGATTCGCGGGCCGCTCGCAGCGCGGCGCCGAGTGCGCGGGCACGGGGTGATGCGATGGGTGTCGCTGTCATGGACTCAGTGTGACATCAGGGTGCGACGGTTTCTGTTGGTGCTGAGCGAAAAGTGGTACAGATTCGCGCCACCCGGCCCGCGATAGAATACGACGATGAGTGGGGATGAGCGGCCGTATCGGGAGTTGTCGAACCGCGCGATTTTCTGGGCGGCGGTGGTGCTGATCGTGGTCGGTGTCGGGCTCGCCGTGGTGTTGCTGGTGGTGTTCGGGGGCGGTGAGCATTCGGCGCAGCTCGATGCGATCAAGACGGCGGGCACCATTGTGGTCGGTACGGGTGGGGCGGCGGCGTTGTGGTTGGCGGCGCGGCGGCAGCGGACCAGTGAGATCGCACTGAACCAGAAGCACGCCGATCAGCAGGCGGCGGAGCGGGCGCACGCGTTGCAGGAACGGGTGGCGGCGGCCAGTGAAGCGGATGCGGAGTCGCGGCGGATCACCGAGTCCTACGGGCGCGCGGTGGATCAGGTGGGGTCGGACAAGGCGCCGGTGCGCCTTGGCGGGTTGTACGCGTTGCGGCGGTTGGCACAGGACAATCCGGGGCAGCGGCAGACCATCGTGGACGTCATCTGCGCCTACCTCCGGATGCCCGCCGTCGACGGGGAGGACGAGGTCCCCGCGCAGGAGTTGCAGGTGCGGATGACCGCGCAGCGCATCCTCGCACGGCACCTCCGCGACGGCGCCGAGTTCTGGCCGGGCATCGACCTCGACCTCACCGGAGCCGTGCTGACCCGGTTCTCGTTCACCGGGTGCCGCGTCCGGGCGGCCGACTTCACCGATGCGCGCTTCGACGGGGCCGCGGACTTTTCGGACGCCGAGTTCGGTGAGCCCGCGATCTTCCGCTCCGTTCGGTTCCAGGGTTACGCGGACTTCGACGGCGTCACCTTTTCAAGCCTGGTGAAGTTCACCGGCGCTGATTTCGCCGACGAGGTCAGCTTCCGCAAGGCGCGGTTCCACGGCACGGCCGGGTTCGTCTGGGCCACGTTCGGCGGATACGCCTACTTCAGGTCGGCCGTCTTCGCGGATGTCGCGTCCTTCGGCACGTCCGTGTTCGCCGGTGCGGGGTTCGGGGAGGCGGAGTTCCAGGACGCCGCTGAATTCGGGGCCACCCGCTTCACCGGCGGTGCCGGGTTCGACGGGACCCGGTTCGGCGCACTGGCCTGGTTCGCCGATGCACGGTTTCTCGCGGGCGCGCATCTCGCCGGTGCCGAATTCGACGACGAGCACCCCTTCAACTGCCTGCGCGAAAAGTCGGGCGCGCTCGTTCCGCAGCGCAGCTGGGTCCGCCTCGACACCGGGAAGGACGGGCGTTACTGGCCGACGGGATGGGCGGTGGTCCCTGGCGCGGTCAGCCCGGACGGGGAGTCCGGCGGTGAGTGGGGGATCCTCACCCCGAGCTGAGCCGTGCCGGTGGCTGGTGACCAAAAGTACCGAGTTTAGGGGTAAAAGGTTCCGCAGCAGCTCCAGGGACTTGAGGTCGACTGGGCGCCGCCAAAATACTTCCGGTGGGCTCTAAGGCTCCGCACACCTGATTTTCAACTTGGGAGAGTCATGATTTCACCGCGGAAGAAGCTGGCTCGTGCTGTGACCGTCGCGGCCGTCGCCGCCGCCACTTTCACCGTGACCGTACCGACGGGAACCTCGTTCGCGATCAACAAGGTCTACGACTACAACTGCAAAGTGGATGACGGGTTCCTGAAGGTGTGGATTCGCAAAGGAAACATCGGTTGGATCGATTGTTTCGCCAATGCCGGAAAAACCAGCGAGTACGGGTGGCTCGACCGGATCGTTACCGGGAACAATGATGTCACCTACTACGATCAGAACGGCGCGACCGTCTACGTACCACGGTGGACGGACTTGAGCTTTCCGAATCGTCCGGCGGACATCAAAGCCATCGAAATTCACTGACGAAGCCTCGACCGGCGCGCACCTCACGCGTGGGCGATCACGCAGAAGCGGTTGCCCTCGGTGTCTTCGAGCACCACGAAGTCCGCGCCGGGCGGGTAGTCCCAGTCCACGTGCGACGCGCCGATGCCGATCAGGCGGTCGACCTCGGCGGCCTGATCGTCGGCGTACAGGTCGAGGTGCACACGGGGTTTGAGCTGCACCGGTGTCTCGGACCGTCCGAGTGAGACGTTCGGCCCGTCCCCGTACGCCGGGGTCAGCACCACCCAGGTGTCCTCCGGCGCCTCACGGGGTATGTAACCCAGCGCGCGGCACCAGAACTCCATCGCGCGCCGCACGTCCGACACGCCCATCACGACCGATCCGACTCGCACGACCATGCCCACGATTGTCCAGTATTCGCGCGATCACAGCAGCGGAGCGAGCCCAGGCCCCGTCCTGGCGAACCGGGAACCGCAGTCGGCGCAGGTGAACTCGCCGTCGAGCCGGAAGCCGCACGTGCACACCCAGCCCTTGTGCCGCGCGGGGTTCCCGGCGACGAAGGCGTGCGCGGGCACGTCCTTCGTGACGACCGAGCCCGCGGCGGCGAAGGCGTGGTTGCCGATCTCGATCCCGCATACCACGACGGTGCCCGCGCCGAGCGTCGCGCCGTGGCGGACCAGCGTGGGCAGCAGGTCGTCACCGGTCCGGCGGATCGCCGCACGCGGCCGCAGATCATTGGTGAACAACACGTTCGGCCCGAGGAACACCTCGTCCTCGCAGGTGACGCCGTCGAACACCAGCGTGCCGTTCTTGACCGTCACCCGGTTGCCGAGCACCGCCCTGCCCTCGACGAACGCGCCGTCGCAGATGTTGCAGTCCCGCCCGACGCGCGCACCCGGCAGGACGTGCGCGAACGCCCACACCCTGGTGCCCTCGCCGACGGACTTGCTCTCGCACAGCCCGGCCGGGTGCACCCAGACCTTCGCCGACACGATCCCGGTCATCGCGGCGTCCTCTCCACTGCCTTCCGCAGCGCGTCGGCCACGCGTTCCTGCTGGCCAACGGTGATTTCGGGGAACAGGGGGAGCGAGAGCAGTTCGCCGGCGGCCCGTTCGGCCACCGGGAACGAGCCCGGCCCGTGCCCGAGCGAGGCGAACGCGCCGGTGAGGTGCACCGGCACCGGGTAGTGGACCCCCGCGCCGATCCCGGCCTCGTGTAGCGAAGCGAGCACCTCGGCGCGCCGGGGGACCCGCACCACGTACAGGTGCCAGACCGGCAGATTCCCTTCCAGCACAACGGGTCTGCGCACCTGCGGGAGATCGGCGAGCAGCTCTTCGTAACGCGCGGCCGCCTCGCGGCGGGCGGCGTTCCAGGTCTCCAGCCTGCGGAGCTTCGCGGACAGGACCACGGCCTGCAGCGTGTCGAGCCTGCTGTTGAAGCCGAGCACCGGGTGCTCGTACTTCGCGGGCGAACCGTGCTCGCGCAGCAGCCGCACCTTCAGGGCGAGATCGGCCCGCGTGGTGACGACGGCACCGCCGTCCCCGTACGCGCCGAGGTTCTTGCCGGGGTAGAAGCTGGTCGCCGCGACATCGCCGAACGAGCCGACGCACCTGCCGTGCCGCCGCGCGCCCTGCGCCTGCGCGGCGTCTTCGAGGACGGCCGCGCCGACGGACTCGGCGATCGGTGTGATCCGCTCGACCGGCGCGGCCTGGCCGTAGAGGTGCACGGGCAGGACCGCCTTCGTCCGCGGCCCGACGACCTCGGCGAGCTTGTCCACGTCGAGCAGCGCGGTGTCGTCGTCGCAGTCCACGAGCACCGGCTTCGCCCCGGCGCGCGCGACGGCCTCGGCGGTGGCGACGAACGTGTTGGCGGGCAGCACGCACTCGTCGCCCGGCCCGATCCCGAGCGCGCGCAGCCCGAGTTCGATCGCGTCGGTGCCGTTGCCGACCGCGACGCAGTGCGGCACCCCGAGGTAGGCCGCGAACTCGCCTTCGAACGCGGCGACCTGCTTGCCGCCGATGAACGCGGTGGTCTTGAGCACCTCCGTCCAGCCCTGCGCCACCTCGTCGGCCACCTGATCGTGCTGCGCGGCCAGATCCACCAGTGGAATCACGTCGCGGTCCCCTTCGTGTCGAGCATCCTGGCCGGTACCCCGGCCCACACCTGTCCCGCCGGTACGTCGGCGAGGACGACCGCGCCCATGCCGACGACGGCTTCCGTGCCGATCGTCACGCCCTCGCGGATCATCGAGCCCTGCCCGAGGTACGCGCTTTCGCCGACGCGCACGCCCCCGGCGAGGGTCGCGCGGCCGGCGAAGGTGACGCCGTCGGCGATCTCGTCGTCGTGGGTGAGCAGCACGTGCGGCATCGCCAGCACGTGCGCGCCGACCCGCATCGGGGTGGTGAGCACGGTGCCCGCGAGCAGTACGGTGCCCGGCCCGAGCGCGGCGCCCGCGGGCACCGACGCCGCGGGGTGCACCACGGTCGCCCAGCGCTCGTCGGGCAGGCCGAGCTTCCTGGCGACCGCGAGCCTGCCGGCGGGACGCGCCGAATTCGCCACGCACACCACGACCGCGGCGTCCGGGTGCTCGTGCACGAGGTCGCTGCCGCCGAGCACGGGCAGTTCGTCCACAGTGGACCCGTGCCGGGTCTCGTTGTCGTCGAGCGCGCCGAGCGGCGCCCACGCCCCCGGCAGTGCGCGGACGGCCGCCAGCACCTCTCTGGCCAGCCCGCCCGCGCCGACCAGCAACAACGGCCGTGCCGCCCTCATCCGGCGAACCCTGTGAAAATTACGTCAACCCAGTAGTTCGCGCCGCCGTAGGTCGCCGTCGGGAACCCGCTGCCAGGCTGGAAGACGCCGTTCGGGGTCTCGTTGCTGGTCGCGGGTGCGGACAGCGGTGGTGCGGTGACGCCGGTGGCGAAGTACCCGGCGTCCCCGGCGTAGTGTCCGGTGGTCGTGGTGTACGAGGCGACGTAGGTGGTGCCCGCGGTCACCGGCACCGGCGTGCCGAACGTCAGCGTCTGCCAGCCGGTCGCCGTCTCACCGCCGAACGTGCCGGTGGCGAGCTGCTGCCCGGTGTTCGCCCACAGTGCACCGGTGTGCGGCCCGGTGTTGCCGGTGCCCTTGTAGAACTTGACACCCGTGATGGTCCCGTTCGCACCCGGGGTGAACCGGACGCCGAGTTCGTAGGCGCCACCGTCGTCAGTGGACGGTGTGGCGGGCACCGACGCCGCGCTGAACAGCGAGCACGGGCAGGTCCGCGTCGCGGTCGGCGTGAACGACCAGGTGTACGGCGCGCTCATCGGATTGCCGTTCAGATCGGTGATCCGCACGCTCGCGGTGTACGGAGTGGACGGTGCGAGCGCCGCGGCGGGGGTGAAGGTCACCGTCCTGCCGTCGGAGGAGATCGACGACGAGCCGCTGATCTTCGCGCCGCCCGGATCGGACAGCGTGAACTGCGCCGAGGACGGATCGACCGGTTCGTTGAAGGTGGCGGTGACCGCGGTGTTCAGCGGGACGTCGCTCGCTTCGTGCTCCGGCGTGGTGCCGGTGACCACCGGTGCCGTGGTGTCCGCGTTCGGGGTGAACGCCACGTCGACCCAGTAGTTGGTGCCGCCGTAGGTCGCCGTCGGGAACCCCGAACCCGGCTGGAACACGCCGTTCGGGCCCGCCGGATCGGCCGTCGCGGGCGCGCTCAGCGGCGGGCCGGGCACACCGGTGCGCTGGAAGTACCCGGCGTCGGCCGCGTAGTGCCCGCTGGTGGTGGTGTACGACGCGGTGTAGGTGACTCCCGGCGAGACCGCGACCGGTGCCGGGAAGGTCAGCGTCTGCCAGCCCTCCGCGCTTTCCCCGGTGAACGTGCCGGTCGCGAGCCGCTGCCCGGTCGGCGACCACAGGGAACCGGTGTGCGAGCCGGTGTTCTCCGCGCCCTTGTAGAACCGGACCGCGGTGATCTTGCCGCTGCTCGCCGGCGTGAACCGGACGCCGAGTTCGTAGGCGCCGGAGTCGTCGGCCGAGGTCACCGTCGGCACGGTGGCGGTGCTGAACACCCCGCACGGGCACGAGGGATCGCCGACGGTGGTCAGGTCCCAGGTGATCGGCGCCGCCATCGCGTTGCCGTTGACGTCGGCGATGCGCACGCTCGCGGTGTAGCGGGTGTTGGGTGCGAGCTTGCCGCTGGGCGTCCAGGTGACCGTTTTCTGGTCAGGGGAAAGGGAAACCGTGCCGGTGAGCTTGGCGCCGCCGGGGTCGGTGAGCCAGATCTGCGCACTCGCCGGGTCGACGGGTTCGGAGAACGTCGCGGTGATCGGCGCGGTCAGTGCCACGTTCGCCGAGCCGGTGCCCGGGGTGTGCGCGGTCGACGACGGCGGGGTGCTGTCGCCGTTGAGCCCGTTGCGGTAGATCGCGTCGACCCAGTAGTTCGAGCCGTTGTAGGCCGACGCCGGGAACCCGCCGCCGCTGCCGTACCGGTACACGCCGTTGCCGCCGCTGACGCCGTTGGCGAGCGCGTGCATCGGGCCGTAGTCGGCGCTGCGCCCGGCGAAGTAGCCGCCGTCGTTGGCGTACCGCCCGGTCGGCGCGTAGTAGGACACGACGTAGGTGGTGTTCGGCTGCACGACCACCGGGGTGGAGAAGGTCAGCGTCTGCCAGCCGGAGCTGGTCTCCGCGCCGAACTGCCCGGTGGCCAGCAGGAGCCCGCTCGACGACCACAGCGAACCGGTGTGCGTGCCGGTGTTGCCCTCGCCCTTGTAGAACCGGACGCCGAGCACTTCGCCCTTGCCGTCGAACCGCACCTTGGTGCCGACTTCGACCGGGGAAGCGTCGTCGACGGCAGGGGTCCCCGGGGCCGCGAAGTCGTCCCACACCGTGCAGGGGCAGGCGGCGGGCCGTGGTTTCCCGGTGGTGAACGCCCAGGTGGCCGGGCTCGCGAGCGCGTTGCCCGCGGTGTCGGCGACCCGCAGCGACGCGGTGTACTTCGTGCCCGCGGCGAGCGGGGCGTTCGGAGTGAACGAAACGGTGAGCCCGTCGCCGGACACCGAGGAGGTGCCCGCGACCGCGCCGGACGGGCTGGAAAGCGCGTACTGCACGGAAGTCGGGTTCACGCGCTCGTCGAACTTCGCCGATACCGCGGGGCTGAGCGGGACCGTGCCCGCGTTGTTCAGCGGGGTGGTCGAGACGAGGCCCGGTGCGCGGGTGTCCGGGCCGGGATCGGGGGCCCACACCACGTCGACCCAGTAGTTGGTGTCGGTGGAGGTCTGCGTGGGGAACCCGGCGCCGCCGCGGAACACCCCGTTGCCGCCGTCGGTGCCGGTCTGCAGCCCGGTGAGCGGTTCGAGGTAGGCCGACTTCCGGCTGAAGTACTCGGAATCGGCCGCGTAGTGCCCGGTGGGGGAGAAGTAGGACACCACGTAGGTGGTGTTCGCGGCCACCGCGACCGGTTGCGGGAAGGTCAGGGTCTGCCAGCCGGTCGCGGTCTCACCGGAGAAGGTGCCGGTGCCGAGCTGCTGCCCGGCCGCGGACCACAGGGTGCCGGTGTGCGTGCCGGTGTTGCCCGCGCCCTTGTAGAACCTGACGCCGCGCACGTACCCGGCGGAGTTGCTGCGCCACTTCACACCCAGTTCGAGCGCCCCGCCGTCGGCGAGATCGGGCGCGCTCGGCACGTCCGCGTTCGTCCAGATCCCGCACGGGCAGCCGCGCGCCGACACGGTCTTCGTGGTCGACGTGGGCTGGGACAGGTTCGCCGAATCGTCGACGGCGCGGACCTTCAGCGAGTTCGTGCCCGAGCTGCTCGGCGTGTAGGTGTAGCTCCAGGTGCCCTGCCCGGCGAGCCAGTTCGCCGGGTGCCAGGTGGACCCGCCGTCGGTGGACGCCTCGACGCCGCCGACCTTGCCGCTCGCGTCGGTGACCGTGCCGGAGAAGGTGTACGCCGCGCCGACGGCCGCCTGCGCGGGCAGCGAGGTGATCGCCACGGCGGGCGGCGCGGTGTCCGTGGTGGCGCTCGCGAGCACCAGGCCCGGTCGCAGGGTGCCCGGCTGCGCGCCCATGTCGGCGAGGAGGTTCACGGTCGCCTGCTGGATCCGGACGTCGGTGGTCGGCACGTCGGTGGAGAAGGCGTGCTCGTCGTCGAGGCCCCATGCCCACTGCACGGTGCCCGCGCCGAACACCAGCGCCCCGCTCGGCGCGCGGTACAGCGTCAGCGCGTGCGTCTTGGTGCCGGGGCCGTAGAGGTCACCGTGGTTCTTCAGCACGAAGTAGTCGTCGGGCTTCTCCATCGCGACCGTCGTCCTGGACAGCTGCGCCACGCCCGCGGGCTGGAACCCGTTGTCCTCCACCGTGTTCCACTCGTAGCCGAGCGTGCCTGGCTGGAAGGTGTAGGTGGCGTTCGAGGCGAGCGAGCCCAGTGACGTGGTGCGCCACAGCCGCATCTTCCCGTACGCCGAGGGCACCTGCAGCGAGTCGGTGCGGCGCCCGTTGACCATGAAGATGTTGCCCAGCAACGAGTTCTCCGGCCGCCCGCCGTCCGACGGCGGGCTGTACCGCGGATCCCGCCACGTCCCCGTCCACACCGGACTGCTGGTGTCCAGCTTGCCGTTGGCCTTGGTCTCCTTGTAGCAGACCATGGTGCGCCAGTCGGTCTTCGAGGCGTCCGTGCTCTTGTCCCACCTGGTCTTCCAGAAGACCTCGTTGCCGGTGAGGAAGGCGAGGTGGACACCGGCATCCCTGGCGGCTTCGACGTTCGCGCGCTGCTCGTTCGACCAGTACTCGTCGTGCCCGACGGCCATGAACACCTGGTGGTTGCGGATCAGGGTGCCGCGCCGCGCCGAGTCGACGTCCGTGGTGTAGGACAGGTCGTACCCGTTGGCCTCCATGAACCGCAGCATCGGGTACTCGGCGTTGAAGATGAAGTTCTCGTCGCCGCCGCCGACGAGCGGCCGGTTGTAGCTCACCTTGTACGCGGCGCCGCCCTGGCCGGGCCCGGTGTAGGTGTCGCTGCCGAAGTACAGGCTGGTGCCGCCGTAGCGGTTGTAGGCCTGCCAGGTGGAGTCCGAGGTCTGGAAGAGCACCTTCGACTGGCTCGCGTCGTCGCGGACGACGAACGCGATCTCGTTCTCCACGCCGGTGTTCGCGCGCAGGCGGGCGTAGTAGAGGCCGGACACCGCGTTCGACGGCACGGTCCAGCTCGCGGACACCGCCCAGTTCCCGCAGTCGGTGAAGCCGATCGGCGGGTCGGTCAGGCACGGCGGCTGGCTCTGCGGCGTGGACCGGGTGACCGAGGGCAGGATCTGGCGCGCGCCGACGCCGCCGTACCAGCCGAGGCGGAACACGTCGATGGTGTAGGACGACGCGCTCGTCTTGACCTTGAAGTCGACCCGCGAGCCCGCGGTGGTGCTGATATCGGTGGTGTAGCCCTGTATCGCATCGTCCGGGCCCTGCACCTGCCAGTTCTCGGTGCCGGGTTGGGTGTTCTCGCAGGCGATCCGGTTGAGCACCGGCGGGGTGCACGGGTTCGCCGCCGCCGCGGAGGTGTGCAGCCCGCCGAGCGCCACGAAGGAGGAACCGGCGACGGTGATGGCGACCAGCAGCCGCGTCGCCCGCGTGCGCAAAGACATGGGGTGCCACCTCTCGGCAGGTGTCCGGCGTGCGTTCCAGCCGATATTCCGGCGGAAAACCAGCACACATCTGATGCGTTCGTCGAACCGCGCCTGCCGCCCGTTACAAAAACAGGTCACGGCTGGATCGCGCTGGCAGGAAAGGGAAAATCTCTGTGACGGAGGGTGATTCGCGAAATCCGCGAAGGGTAAGATCCGTTCGTTTTCAGCTCGGCGAACGGGTGAGTGCTTCTCCGAGCACCTTCGCGATGTGTCGCTGATCGTCCTCGGTGAGCTCGTGGTGCAGCGGCAGGATCACCGATCGGGTGGTGAGTGCTTCGGTGACCGGCAGCGGCCCGTGCGGATGCCCTTCGTAGGCCGGTTCGAGATGCGCCGCCATGATGCCGCGGCGGCCGGAGATCCCCGCGGCGGCGAGCGCGGACAGCACTTCCGCCTGAGCGGGCCCGGTTTCGGGGAGAAGTATCCAGAAACTCTGGTAATTCGTGGTGCCGTGCGCGGGATCGGTCACCGGCGTGACGCCGAGCGGCGCGAGCAGTTCGTGGTAGCGCGCGGCCAGCCGCCTGCGCTCCGCGACGACCCCGTCGAGGCGGCCGAGCTGCACGAGCCCGACGGCCGCCTGGATATCGGTCATGCGGTAGTTGAACGCGGTTTCGGTGTAGGTCTCGAGCACCGGGTTTCCCGTCGCGTGGCGCTCGGCGGCGGACACGCTCATGCCGTGCTCGCGCAACCGCCGCAGGCGCGCCGCGACCTCGGCGTCGTCGGTGGTGATCATGCCGCCCTCGCCGGTGGTGAGCAGCTTGCGGGGGTGGAACGACCACGCCGCCATCGGTGCGCCCGCGCCGGCCGAACGACCGTCCACAGTGGAACCGATCGCGCACGCGGCGTCTTCGAGAACGGGGATGTCGCCGCATGCTTCGCGCAGTGCGGCGACATCGGCGGGAACCCCGCCCTGGTGCACCGCCAGCACCGCCCTGGTGCGCGGCGACAGTACCGTGTGGACGGTCGAGGGCGTGAGGTTCCCGGTCGCCTCGTCGACGTCGGCGAACACCGGTTCCGCGCCGCAGTACCGGACCGCGTTGGCGGTCGCGATGAAGGAGAACGACGGCACCACCACCTCGTCGCCGCGGCCGACGCCGAGCGAGTGCAGCATGAGGTGCAGGCCCGCGGTGCACGACGACACCGCGACCCCGTGCGCCGCGCCGGCCCGCGCGGCGAACGCCCGCTCGAACTCGGCGACCCTCGGCCCTTGCGCCACCCAGCCGGACAGCACCGCGGCCGCCGCCGCGTCCGCTTCTTCCTGCCCCAGCAGGGGCTTCATGACCGGGATCACGGTTCGCGGTTCTCCCGCCACCAGGAGACCAGCCCGCGAAGGCCGTCGCCGAGGGTGATCTCCGGCTTCCAGCCGAGATCGCGGGCGGCGGCGGAGATGTCCGCGAGCCTGCGGGTGACGCCGTTGACCGCGCGCTCGGGCCCGTGCTCCGGCACGAGCGCCGAGTCCGCCGAGTCCGCCGACTCCATGGCCGCGAGCAGGCTCGACGCCAGCTCGGCGAGGCTGGTCTCGGTGGCCGTCGCGATGTTGTACACCTTGTCCGTGACCGGTGACCGCGCCGCCAGGAGGTTCGCCCGCGCGATGTCGTGGACGTGCACGAAGTCCATCGTCTGCGCGCCGTCGCCGAAGATGAGCGGCGCCTCGCCGCGCGCGATCCGCTCCATCCAGCGGATCAGCACCTCGGTGTAGAGGCCGTGCACGTCCATTCGCGGGCCGTACACGTTGAAGTACCGCAGTGCGACGTAGTCGAGCCCGTACATCGCGTGGAAGCTGCGCAGCATGCCCTCGTTGAACGTCTTCGCGGCCCCGTAGAACGTGTCGTTGTTGTACGGGTGGTGCCGCTCGTCGGTGGGGAAGGTCTCGGCGAGCCCGTACACCGACGCCGAGGAGGACGCGACGACCTTCTTCACCCCCGCCGCGGCGGCGGCTTCCAGCACCGTGAACGTTCCGTCCACAAGGGACTCCAGTGCGAGCCGCGGCTGTTCGGCGCACTGCGTGATGCGCAGCGCGGCGAGGTGGAAGACGACGTCCTTGCGCGCGGTCAGCTCGTGCACGAGCGCGGCGTCGTTGATGTCGCCTTCGACGAGCCGGAGTTTCCCGCCCAACGCGGACGCGGCCTCGGCGAGGTTCGCGCGGCGGCCGCGGACGAGGTTGTCCAGCACCACGATCTCGGCCGCGCCCGCCGCGGCGAGCTGGTCGACGATCGCCGAGCCGATGGTCCCGGCGCCACCGGTGACCAGAATTCGCTGTCCGGCAAGGGTTTGTGCGGCGGTCACGCGAGGATCTCCTGTCGTACGTCGACGAAGGTGCCGCCCGCCCGAAGGCTTTCGGAGGCGGCTTCGAGCAGTGCGAGCACCCGCAGGCCCGCGTGGCCGTCGGTGAGCGGGGCGCGGCCGTCGGCGATCGAATCGGCGAACTCGGCCATCACCGCGCGCAGCGCCTCCCGCTCGGTGAGCGCGGGGGCCACCATGTCGCCGACCCGGT
Source organism: Amycolatopsis minnesotensis (assembly GCF_039529815.1). Taxonomy (NCBI): domain Bacteria; kingdom Bacillati; phylum Actinomycetota; class Actinomycetes; order Pseudonocardiales; family Pseudonocardiaceae; genus Amycolatopsis; species Amycolatopsis minnesotensis. The sequence continues at coordinate 53,907 of NZ_BAAANN010000004.1, forward strand.
AGGAGATCAGCGCCTGCTCGCGATCGGCCGTCCTGGCCACCCCCCTGTCCACGCCTCTGTCGTAAATGGACAGTCGCTGGCCCGGGTTGAGGTCGTCCCACACCACGGTCCGGTTCGACCCGCCGATCACCATGGTCCTGATCTTGGTCGGCGACAGCCAGTTCACGTGCACGTGCGCCATCGCGCCGCCGGTGAGCCGGATGGTGAGGTGCGCGACGCAGGCGTGCCCGGCGCCGATCGGGTCCGATCCGTGCGCCGCGACCGACTCGGCGGTGACGCCGTCGGGCAGGATCGCGTCGAAGACCGAGAGGTCGTGCGGCGCGAGGTCCCACAGGACGTCCACGTCGGGCTGCACGAGCCCGAGGTTGATGCGCACCGAATCGAGGTACTGGATGGCGCCGAGTTCGCCGCCGCGCACGAGTTCCCGCAGGCGGCGGACGGCGGGGGTGTAGCAGTAGGTGTGGTCGAGCATGAGCGTCAGCCCGCGTTCCTCGGCGGTTTCGACGAGCCGCCTGCCCTCCGCGAAGTTCGCCGCCAGCGGCTTCTCCACCAGGACGTGCTTGCCCGCTTCGAGTGCCTGGAGCGCGACTTTCAGGTGGGTGCCCGCCGGGGTCGCGATGGCGACGGCGTGCACCTCGGGATCGTCGAGCACCTCGTCGAGCGAGCCGGAGACCTTGACCGTCGAGTAGTCGCCGAGCACGCCGCGCGCGCGGTCCATGTCGAGATCGCACAGGTAGCGCAGGCGCAGCGCGGGCGTCTGCTGCGCGTTGCGGACGAGATTGGGCCCCCAGTAACCGGCGCCGACGACCGCGAGGCCAATGCGTTCCACGGGATCCTCCGGGCTAGGAATTGCCCGACGGCCGAGCTGCCGTGGACGACTTCTGATTCGCTGGCCCCGTCCCGGCCGTTACAGTGCTGCCGGTGTTGTTACTTTTCGGGTCTCACTTCCGCGCGCCCGCCACCACCTCGGAAAGCGCGGTGAGCGATTCGCTTTCCGCCCGGTGAATATCAGTCAGCAGAATTGCCATGTCGGTGAACAACCGACCCGCTTCTTCTTCGGTGAACGGCGCTTCGGCGTCGTAGTGCGCGCGCAGCCGTTGGAGTTCGTTCGCGTTTTCGACGGCGTCCTTGCCGTCCCGCACCGCGTTCGCCACCGTCCGCGAGAGGTCCCGCAGCCAGGCGAACTCGGTGTTGTCGCCGCTCAGCGCGAGGTCGCCGAGATCGAGCCAGCGCTGCCCGATGGCGCGCCACCGGGTGGCCTGCTCGGCGAGTTCGGGAATTTCGAGCAGTTCGGCCGCCTCGTCGAGGGAGTCGGCGAACAGGTCGCGAAGGTGCCCGCCGGTCATCCCGGCCGGGTCGACGGCTTCGGCCACCGAGAGCAACGCGCCGACCAACCCCCTGCGGTCCCTGAAGACCGACGGCCAGCCCTTGCCCGCTTTCCGGTCGGTGAGCAGTTTCGCCCATTTGGCCCAGTCGGATTTCTGTTTCACGCAGTCTTCGAGGCCGCGGCGGACCGCGTCGGCGAGATCGCCGAATTCACCGGAACGTACCAGCAGCGTCACGTTCTTGTCGGCGCCTATTCGGTCGCGGGCCGCGTCCAGCACGGCTCGTTCCACCGGGAGCGGCTCCCGGTTCCGGTCGTCGAGGAGCACTTTGCCGTTCTCGCGGTAGGCGACGACGAAGTGCCCGCCCGCCCCGTCGGCGCTCGGCGGGAGGTGCCAGTAGCCGGCGGTGTAGCGGTCGGGGAGGACGATCGCGGGGGTGCCCGCGTCGAGTTCGGCGCTGAGCTTCCTCGCGGCCGTCTTGGCGCGCCCGGTGGTCTCGATGTCGGCTTCGAGCTTGAGCCTGTCCACAGTGGACTTCAGCCAGGTGAGCGGCTCGCGGGGGTGCGCGCGGAACCCGAGACGCAGCGGCTTGCTGCCGTCGTGGGTGAACTCCGAGAGCCGGTAGCTCGCGCCGATGCCGCCGGAAGCCGCGAACAGCAACGGCTCGGTGATCTCAGCGCCGATCTCCGCGCCGTGGTGGGCGAGCACGTGCGCCAGCGCCGACACGTCGGGCTGGCGGCCGCCCCTGAGCTGGTACATGCCCTCACGGTAACCGCGCCCGTATGCGGCTCGGCGTGAAGCCCCTGGTCAACGGCGTGCCCCGGCGAGGAGCGCAACCTCAGTGACCGGCAGGCGTCCAACCAGGCACCGGGGAGTTCGTCTCCCCCCGACCGGAAGGACCGCACCGTCATGCGCAAGAACATCACTCGGGGAATCGTCAGCTCACTCGCCGTGCTCGGGATCGGCATGGCGCTCGCGGCCTGCGATTCCCCGTCGCCCGCCGCCGGTGGCGCCTCCGCCGCGCCCGCCCCCGCGGTCGATGCCGCGCCCGCGACCGCCGGGACCGCGCCGTCCAAGAGCAAACCGGCCCAGGCGCCACCTTCGACGCATCCGGCAGGCAAGGCTGATCCGAAGCACGGCGGCCAGGTGTACATCGGGGACTCGAACGAGCCGAAGGTCAAGCCGGCCGACCTCGCACTCGCCAAGGACGTGCACCTGACCGGAATCCGGTGGGCGGAGTGGGGCGGGGAGGTCGCCGGCGGTGACGGCGTCCTGGAAGTGAACACCTGCGAGCCGGACTGCGCCAGCGCCAACTACGAAAAGCACGCCGCGCACATCGTGGTCGCCGAAATCCGGACGGTGGGCGGAAAGCGCGAATACACGAACTACACGGCCACGTTCGACGGCCAGGACAAGAACCCCGAACTGGGCACCGCGCTCACCAACCAGCCGCTCGGCCAAGGGTGACGCGCACCGGACACCGCACCCGCCCGAGGCGGGCGGGCGCGGTATCCGGTCAGCACGCGGCGGCGGCCCGGGTCACCTCGTCCGCGAACGCGCCTGGCCGTACCCGGCGGGGCCTCAGAAATCCGTGACCGCGTCCACCACGTCGTGCAGCGGGTCCGTCACGTACACGGTCTTGGTGCGCTGGTCGACCGCGACCGAGCCGGGGTTCACCCCGAGCGTGAGCTCGCCGGTGATTTCGCCCTTCTCGCCGTCGATCCTGGCCAGCCCGTCCGGGCCGCCGTTGGTGTAGACGGTGTTCGTGCCCTCGTGCACCGCGACCGACGAGGATTCGCTGCGCAGCAGGACCGTCTTCTTCTCCGTGCGGGTGGCGCCGTCGACGACGGACAGGTGGTGGATGCCCGCGTTGCTGACGTAGACGGTGTCGCTCGTGGTGTGCACGGCCACCCCCGCCGGGCTCTTCCCGACCTTGACGGTGCCGGCGAAGGTGTTCGTCGCGGTGTCCATGACCTCGACCGAACCGGTCGTGACGCTGGTGAAGTAGGCGAGCCTGCGGCCGGAATCCACGGTGGCGCCCGCGAATCCGCCGCCCTTGCCCGGCACGGTGGCGGTCAGCGTGCTGCTGATCCCGTCGAGCACCGCGACCGCGCCGTCCCGCTGGCTGCCCACGTACACCTTGTTCGCGGCTTCGTCGACGTCGAGCACGGCCGCGCCGGCCCCGGCGGGAACGGTGCTCAGCACCGTGTTCGTGGCGCCGTCGAGCACCGTGACGGTGCCCGCCGTGGCGCTCGCCACGTAGGCGCGGTCGGTGCGCTCGTTGACCGCGATCCCCGTCGGGTGCGCGCCGACCGGGACCGAGGCGATCACCTGCCTGGTGCCGGTGTCGATGATCGAGACCGTGTTGTCACCATCGTTGGCGACGTAGACCGTTCCGGTGACGGAATTCACCGCGACGGGCCCGGGGCGGTCGCCGACCCCGATGCCGACCACCTCGGCGGCCTGGGCGGGAGCGGTACTCAGCGAGGCGACGACACCCGCGCTGACCAGGACCAACGCGGTCCTCCTGCCGAAGATCCCGCCCTGAGCCATGGCGCCTCCCACGGTTAGGTTTCACTCATCCGTGCCGCTTCTGGTGGAACCTTAACCCGGCTCGCGCGCCGGTGGGGGCTGAATCGGCAAGGTCGGCGCGGTTGCCGCCGATGCGCTCGTGCACAAGGATTCCGAAGGAACTTCGCGTGCCCGCTGCACGTTTTGTCAGTGTCAGTCTTGTCAAACTTGTCAGTGTCAAACCGGTTTCCGGGAGAACCGGCAGAGTCGCCACGCGAAGTGATGGGAGGCGTACCGCACGTGCACAGGCATCAGAACGGGCTCAAGACCGCGCTGCTGCTGGGCCTGCTCAGCGCCATCATCATCGGCGTCAGCTCGCTGTTCGGCAGGGGCGCGCTGTTCCTCGGGCTCGCGGTGGCGCTCGGTGTCAACGCGTACACGTACTTCAATTCGGGCAAGCTCGCGCTCAGGGCGATGCGCGCCCGCCCGGTCTCGGAGGCCGAGCAGCCCGCGATGTACCGCATCGTGCGCGAACTCGCCACCGCCGCGCGCCAGCCGATGCCGCGGCTCTACGTCAGCCCGACCAGCGCGCCGAACGCCTTCGCCACCGGGCGCAGCCCGCGCCACGCCGCGGTGTGCTGCACCACCGGCATCCTCGAACTGCTCACCGAGCGCGAACTGCGCGCGGTGCTGGGGCACGAACTGTCCCATGTGTACAACCGGGACATCCTCATTTCGTGCGTCGCGGGTGCGCTCGCGAGTGTGCTCGGCGTGCTGGCGAACCTGGCGATGTTCGCGGGCCTGTTCGGCGGCGGCGGTGATCGCGACGACGACGGCGGCCCGCTGGTGTCGCTGCTGCTGATCCTGCTCGGGCCGATCGCGGCGAGCGTGGTGCGCCTGGCGGTCAGCAGGTCGCGCGAGTACCAGGCGGACGAATCGGGCGCCCAGCTCACCGGCGACCCGCTCGGCCTCGCCTCCGCACTGTCCAAACTGGACGCGGGCACGCGCGCCGCGCCACTGGTGCCGGAGCCGAAGCTCGTGTCGCAGTCGCACCTGATGATCGCGAACCCGTTCCGCCCAGGGGAAGCGCTGTCGAAGATGTTCTCGACGCACCCGCCCATCGAGGACCGGATCCGCCGCCTGGAGGAGATGGCCCGTCGCGGCCACTGACCCGGCCCTCGCCCTCGCCCGGCTCGATTTCCCTTGCACAGTCCCTGAAAGTGACCTTCAGAGCATGCGGGATCCTGCCGCCTTCCCGGCCTTCACGGCAGGCGGTACGGCGGCCCTCAGGCCGTGGCGCCCGCTGCTCGCGCGACTCCCATGACGTAGTCGCCGTAACCGGATTTCGCCAGCTTCGCGCCGAGCGCGTAGCACTGGTCCGCGTCGATGTAGCCCATCCGCAGCGCGACCTCCTCCAGGCAGGCGATCCGGATCCCGGTGCGGTGTTCGAGCACCTGCACGAACTGCCCCGCCTCCAGCAGCGAATCGTGCGTGCCGGTGTCGAGCCAGGCGAACCCGCGCCCGAGGTCGACGAGCTTCGCCCTGCCCTGGCGGAGGTAGGTCAGGTTCACGTCGGTGATCTCCAGCTCACCGCGCGCGGACGGCGAGAGCCCGCGTGCGATCTCGACCACTTCGCGATCGTAGAAGTAGAGCCCGGTGATCGCCTTGTTCGACCTCGGCTGTGCGGGTTTTTCCTCGATGGACAGCAGTTTCCCGTTCGCGTCCATCTCGCCGACGCCGTACCGCTGCGGGTCCTTCACCCCGTAGCCGAACAGCACGCAACCGTCCAGTGTGGACACTTCGCGCTGCATGATGCCCGCGAAGCCGAGCCCGTAGAAGATGTTGTCGCCGAGTACCAGCGCGACGTCGTCGCCGTCGATGAAGTCCGCGCCGATGACGAACGCCTCGGCGAGGCCGTTGGGACTGGGCTGGACGGCGTAGGTCAGGTTCACCCCGAACTGGCTGCCGTCGCCGAGCAGCCGTTCGAAGTCCGGCAGGTCCGACGGCGTGGAGATGATCAGGATGTCGCGGATCCCGGCCAGCATGAGCACCGAGATCGGGTAGTAGACCATCGGCTTGTCGTACACCGGGAGCAGCTGCTTGGACACCACCTGGGTGATCGGGTGCAGCCGTGTGCCGCTGCCCCCCGCCAACACGATCCCCTTCATCGCACCCGTCTCCTCCCGATGTCCGCCCGCGCCGCACGCGAGCGTAACCGAACCGGGTGCGGGGCCAGGGTCAGGCGGCCGGGCCCTTGCCGAAGAACGCCGTGCAGGTGTCGCCGACGTACTCGTTCGCGATCTGCAGCACGTTCTTGCCGCCGTCCACCGGCAGCAGCGTCGAACTGTAGTTCGGGCACGGGTCGTTGACCGGCTTGGCGATCTCCACCGGCGCGGGCACCGGGTACCACGGCCCGTTGCCGAAGTTGTCGTTCGCCAGCAGCGTCTTCCCGTTGCCCGGCAGCGGTGTCCCGGCGGGGTTGACGTAGATCTGCCCCACCATCAGCAGCCGCGTCCCGTTCGGGCCGCCGGGGAACAGGGTGACGGTCTGCGCGTGCTGGAAGTGGTTGCCCTCGGCGGTGCCGATCTGGGTGCCCGGCGCGCCGGGGTCGCCGAAGTTCGCGCCGTCCGGCGAGATCTTGAAGTACGGGTCGCAGTACCGCTTCCCGTAGTTGCAGATCTCGTAGCCGAAGTAGAACTGGCCGTCCGGCAGCCTGCGCACGATCGGCATGCCCGGCCGCACGCGGTCCGGCGGGATCGCCATCGTGCGCTGCTTGGTACCCCAGGTGAGGCCGTCGGCCGACGCGACCCGGTTCAGCACCTGCGCGAACCGCGGCGCCTCCGTCTCGTCGGCGTAGTGCAGCCACAGCGTGCCGCCCGCGTCGACGTTCAGCTCCGGCTCCCAGACGCCGTCGGTGTTGTGCGAACGCGCCGCTTCGGACAGGAAGGTCCAGTTCCGGCCGCCGTCGCGGCTCGACCACAGCTTGATCCCGACCCGGCGGTTGAAGCCGCCGTTCTGGCCGTAGCTCGCGGCCCAGATCAGCGTGCCCTCGCGGAGCCTGCCGACCTTCCGCGGCAGCTCGTAGAGGGTGCCGCAGCACATGCCCGCCGCACCTTCCGGGTCGCGGATCTCGCCGATCTTCTGGAAGCTGCCGCCCTCGTCGGTGCTCTCGAACACCGGCGTGAGCTTCATGTTCGCGTCCTGCGAGGTCATCGCGGCGACGATGTGGCCCTGCCTGCTCGGCGTCGCGTGCTGGAGCCGGATCAGCCGTGGGTACTCGCCGGGGCCGAGCGGCTGGCGTTGCGCCGCCCCCGCTGGTGTGGGTGACACCAACGTGGTCACGGCGAGTAGCGACATCAGCAGAGCTGCGAGGTTTCCCAGGCGGCGCATCTTGACCCCTTCACGGCGTGGCGACCCAGGGATTACACCACTCAGTGACACGGTTCGCTGAATTTCCACCCGATTCGAGCAAGTTCCCTGGCAGGGATTTTCCGCCCCGGTTGGTCTACATGTGGTCTAGTCCATTCACTCTTTCCGGTGTTAACCTCCGGTAATTGCCTGCGCACATGGGGGTGCACGATGGTCCTGTCCGGCAGATCGACCAGGCTCTTCGTCACGGGTTTGACGGCGCTGTCCGTCCTCGTGGCCCCGGCGGCCACGGCCGCGCCCGAGACGGCCGCCGTACCGAAGGTCTGGCCGGTACCCCAGCAGGTCGACGCCGGACGAGGCGCGCTCACCGTCCCCGCGACGGTCGGTGAGGTGCTCGGTGAGCACGCCGACCCGGCCGCGGTCGCCGTCGTCGAGCAGGCGCTGCGGGGTGCCGGTGCGAAGCGGTTCGTGCCCGGCCCCGCCGAACTCACCGTCTACCTGGGCGGACCCGCGACGGACGCGCTCGGCCGCCTCGGCGTCCAGGGCCCCGGCGGGCTCCCTTCGGGCGGTTACGCGCTGGCCGCGGACCGCGCCAGCGGCACGCTCGCGCTGTCCGGCGCCGACGCCCGCGGCACGTTCTACGCCGCGCAGACGCTCCGGCAGCTCGTCACCGGGCACCGGATCCCGCAGGTCAAGGTGCGGGACTGGCCCGCGATGCCGTTGCGCGGGGTGATCGAAGGCTTCTACGGCGCGCCGTGGTCGCAGGCCGACCGGCTCGCCCAGCTCGACTTCTACGGCCGCACCAAGCAGAACATCTACGTCTACTCCCCGAAGGACGACCCGTTCCTACGTGCGCGGTGGCGCGACACGTACCCCGCGGACAAGCTCGCGGAGATCAAGGCGCTCGTCGACCGCGGCGCGGCGAACCACGTCGACTTCACCTACGCGCTCTCGCCGGGGCTGTCGATCTGCTACTCCGACCCGGCGGAGACCACCAAGCTGGTCGCCAAGTTCCAGTCCATGTGGGACATCGGCGTGCGCTCGTTCGCGATCCCGCTCGACGACATCTCGTACACGAAGTGGAACTGCGACGCCGACGCCGCGAAGTTCGGCACCGGCGGCGCCGCGGCGGGTGCCGCGCAGTCGTTCCTGCTCAACGCCGTGCAGAAGCAGTTCATCGCCACCCATCCCGGCATCGACAAGCTGCAGATGGTGCCGACCGAGTACTACGACCTCGCCGACTCCGGGTACAAGACCGCGCTGCGCACCCAGCTCGACCCGCGGGTGGTCGTCGAATGGACCGGCGTCGGCGTGATCGCGCCGACGATCACCGCGGACCAGGCGAAGCAGGCGCACCAGGTGTTCGGGCACGACATCCTGGTCTGGGACAACTACCCGGTCAACGACTACATCACCGACCGGCTCCTGATGGGCCCGTACGTCGGCAGGGAACCGGGCATCGCGGGCCAGCTCGCCGGTGTCACGGCCAACCCGATGGTGCAGGCGGAGTCGTCGAAGATCGCGGAGTTCACCTCGGCCGACTTCATGTGGAACCCGAAGGCCTACGACCCGGACGCCTCGTGGCGCGCCGCGCTGGCGGACCTCGGCGGGCGTGCCGTGGCGCCGCTGACCGTGTTCTCCGAGAACAACTACGCGGGCGCGCTGGACCGCGTCCCCGGCAAGCCGGACCAGGACTCGCCGGTGCTGCGGCCGCTGCTCGACGCGTTCTGGTCGGCGCTGGACGGCCACGGCGACCTGCTCGGCGCGACCTGGCGGCTCGACGACTACCTGCGCAAGCTCGCGTCGAACCCGGCCGACCTGCGGAAGGGGATGGCGGGCAACCCCGCGTTCCTCGACGAGATCGGCCCGTGGCTGGACAAGCTGGGCCTGCTCGGCGACGCCGGGCGGCACGCGGTGAAGATGCTGCTCGCGCAGCGCTTCGGCGACAATGCGGGCGCGTGGGCGGAACGCCGTGCCACCGCGGGCCGCTACGCCCGCGCCCAGGCCATCGTCGTGCAGACCGCGCGCGGCACGAAGCAGCCGCTGCCCTGCCTGTTCGTGTGCACGCCCTTCCTGGACAAGGCGCTGAGCAAGGTCGACACGTCGTTCGGCGTGCCGCTGCGGCCCGTCGCGACCACCGCGGGACTCGGCACGTTCCAGGACAACGCGCCGTCGCGGATGGTCGACCGCGACGACGGCACGTTCTACTGGAGCGACTGGAACCCGCCTGCCGGCAGCAGCGTCGGCGTCGACCTCGGCGCGGTGAAACCGGTGGGCCACGTCGAGATCAAGATGGGCAATCCCAAGAGCCCCAACGACTACGTGCACCACGGCGTGCTGGAGTACTCGGCCGACGGGAACTCCTGGACGCAGGCGGCCACCGCGACGGACCAGCCGGTGGTGAGCGCGGACCTGCCCGCGGGCGCGACGGCGCGGTACGTGCGCCTGCGGGTCACCGCGACCCAGGAGTTCTGGGTGGTGGTGCGGGAGTTTTCGGTCGGCACGCTGGACAACCCGCCGCTCGCGGTCACCGGCGGCCCCGCCGGGAACCTGCCCGCGGCCGCCGACGGCGACGCGAGCACTGTCTACACGGGAGTGTCGCCCGCCCCGGGTGAGGCGTTGACCGTCACGGCCGCTTCCGCGCGCGCACTCGACCGCGTCACCGTGCTCGCCTCGGACCCGGCACCGCGAGCGGAGATCCAGGTGGGCTCCGGTGGCCAGTGGCGCACGGTCGGGTTCCTGGCCGGGGCTTACACGTCCGTGCGGACCGACGGCCGCCCCGCCGACGGCGTCCGGCTCGTGTGGCGAGCGGGCTCGCCCGCGCCGCGGATCAACGAGATCGTCCCGCGCTTCCGCTGATCTGCTTCAGGTAGGACACCGTGCTGAGGTCGTGCAGACCGAGGTCGCCGAGCACTTGCTTGATCGCTTGAAGGGCTTCTCGCACCTCACTTTCGCCGGTGACGCATTCGAGTTCGAGGAACGTGCGGCCGGGCAGTTCGGCGATCTCGGCGACGGTGGCGAGCAGCGCGCGGCCGTCGTGGGTGAACCGGTAGTTGGTGCAGTGCTTGGTCAGTGCCGCGGTCTCGCGGAGCCCGAGCGCGGTGAAAACGGTGTGCAGCGTTTCCGCGCTGCCCGCGGTGGTTTCGTGCTCGGGCTTCGACCCGTCCGCGTCGATGGCGGGCTCCTTGAACGTGAGGAGCACTTCGCCGGTGCTGATCCTCCGGACCCGGAGCTTGAGGCCACGACCGGCGAGTCCCCGGTCGGCGTCGTCGTAGTAGGTGTCGGCGTACGTGCACGTTTCGGCGACGGCGCGGCGGGAAAGCTCGGCGTGCAGGCCCGCGGGATCGTGCACGAACGCGGTCAGTTCCGCCTCGACCTGGTTGGCTGTGCCCATGGGTCCCTATCGTGCCGACCTCGCCCGCGTCTATCGAGAAGCCCTCGGCTTTCACGCGGACCAGTCTCGACGGTGGCCACGCATTCGGCACCGAAACCTTTCCGGGCGGCGTGGTCGCGCTCACTAACCAGGTCTGACGGCGCTCACGACTTCGAGCCGCGTCCGGCCTGGTGTGGCCGACCGGGCGCGGCTCGCTCGGTGGAGTGCGTGCTGATCAGCGGTAGTTCGTGAACTGCAGTGCGATGCCGAAGTCCTTGCCCTTGAGCGAGGAGATCACGTCCTGCAGGTGGTCCTTCTTCTTGCCGGACACGCGGAGCTGGTCGCCCTGGATCTGCGCCTGCACGCCCTTGGGGCCCTCGTCGCGGATGAACTTCGCGATCTCCTTGGCCTTGTCCGAGGCGATGCCCTGCAGGATCTTGCCGGTGAGCTTGTAGATCTTGCCGGAGATCGCGGGCTCGTCCGCCTCGAACGCCTTCAGCGAGATGCCGCGCTTGATCAGCTTCTCCTTGAACACCTCGACCCCCGCGAGCGCGCGCTCCTCGGTCTCGGACTCGATCACCAGCGACTCCTCGCCGGACCAGTCGATCTTGGTGCCGGTGCCGCGGAAGTCGAAGCGCGTGGACAGCTCCTTGCTCGCCTGGTTCAGCGCGTTGTCCACCTCCTGGCGGTCGACCTTGCTCACCACGTCGAAAGAGGGATCAGCCACGTGTTCTCACACCTCGTACTCGGGTTTCAGGGTTGCCCGCCAGCCTAGCCGTATCCCGGTTGCGGACCGCCCCACGGCGTTGGGTACTCTCTTCGGTGGCTGGTGGCGACACCGGCTACGGCGAGTTGCCCGAGCGGCCAAAGGGATCTGACTGTAAATCAGACGGCTCAGCCTTCGGGGGTTCGAATCCCTCACTCGCCACAGCAGGCGAAACGCCCCGCTGACCTGCACTAACGCAGGACAGCGGGGTTTTTTCGTCGCACCGTCGCGGGTAGCTGTGTGTGACGGTTTGAAAGGCAATACGTGGGCAAGCCCGTTCGGGTCAAGGCGGCCCTGAAGGAGCACGCTCGGATCTCTTGCGAGGTGTGCGGGTTCGACTTCGAACACACTTACGGTGATCGGGGTGCCCGGTACATCGAGTGCCACCATGCGATCCCCCTCCACGTGTCCGGTGAGACGACCACGCGGCTGAGCAATCTCGTGCTGTTGTGCGCGAACTGTCATCGCATGATCCACCGAGGCGCGAAGTGGATCACGCCAGATGAGCTGCGGGCCCTCGTGGGACATCGTTGATCGGCGGAAGCCGTACCAGTAAGTGGAACCCGACTTAGGTATGTGGTCCGATTTGCCCCGCGCTGCCACGCTTTGACGACGTGGACATGAGGAGGGGCCGGCATGAAGGTGTGGGCGGCGATCGTCAGCGCGGTGCTGATCGGCACGGTGGTTCCGGTGGCCGCGAACGCGGCTGAGAGCCCGCCGGCCGCGAAGGCCCAGGCCAAGGCGCCGCTTCCCGGTGCGGCGAAGAACGTCGAGCTGCGCAAGGCGCTGCCGGAGACCGAGGGCGCGATCTCGATCAACTTCCTCGACTACCAGCACCGCGACGTGATGTTCGTGAGCGGGAAGTTCGGCCTGCGCACCTACGACGTGTCCGACCCGGACGAGCCGGTGCTGCTGGACCACCTGACCAAGCAGGAGCTGGCGCTGCCCGGTGACGACGTGGCCCAGCGGTTCTGGGAGAACGAGGACGTCAGCGTCGACCCGCAGCGCAAGCTGGTGTTCCTCGCGCGGGAGCGCACCGCGTTCGGGCGGCAGGGCGGCGCGGAACGGCCCACCGGCGTCTACATCGTGTCCGCGGCCGACCCGGCGGACCTGCGGTTGCAGAGCTTCGCGCCGATGGGCACCGGGCACATCACCACCTGCGTCAACGACTGCCGCTACCTGTGGACCACCGGCTACGACGGCACACCGTCCACCGATCCGGACACCTACCGCCGCTCGGGCAAGGTGTTCGTCACCGATATCCGGGATCCGCGCAACCCGAAGACGCTGCCGACCTACGTGGACCTCAACCGGAACCAGGGCCAGACCCACATGACCCACGACGTGCAGGTGGACGCGGCCGGGATCGCCTGGGTGGCGGGCACCGGCGGCACTCGCGGGTACCACACCCGCGGCTGGCACCGGGATCCGCTGACGAAGCGCTTCCGCGAGGCGACCGCGATCGACCCCGTGCCCTACGCGGGCGGCGGGGTCTCGAAGGCCACCATGCCCACCGCGTTCTCGCACAACTCGTTCCGTCCCGTCGGCCGCACCCTTTCCGACGGTCCGCGGCCGACGCGGGAAAACCCGGCCGGCAGCCTGCTGCTGCACACCGAGGAGGCGTTCGGCTCGCCGACCTGCAAGGACCAGGGCCGGTTCGTGATCTCGTCGCTGAAGGGATCGGACCAGGGCCAGTCGTGGCGCGCCACGCCGGAAAAGCCGTTCGAGCTGCGCACGGTCGGTGTGTGGACGCCGGACGACCAGGAAGGCACCATCCCCGGCCCTGGCACGTTCTGCTCGGCGCACTACTTCGACGTGCAGAAGCGGATCGTGGCGTACTCCTGGTACGAGCAGGGCACCCGCTTCCTGGACATCAGCAACCCGGCCAAGCCGATCCAGATCGCCTACTGGCGGCCGGAAGGGGCCACCTCGTTCGCGCCGTACTGGCACAAGGGCAGGGTGTTCCTCGCGGACCTGTCCCGTGGCGTGGAGGTCCTCTCGCTGACTCCGGGCGCGCACCAGGCGCAGAGCACCGGCACCAACGTGACGCTGCGGACCACGCCGGGCGAAGCGGTCGCACGGCCCGCCGGTGAGGTCCGCAACCGGCTTCCGCTGGTGCCCGATCCGGACTACGGGGCCGCCTGCCCGATGCTCGAAGGCCGTGAATGCGAGCCGGGATCGCTTTCCTGCTGCTAAGGGACCCGAGCCGCTCGGCTACCTCGGCAACGAAACGCACTGGTACCCGGTGGCCTGGTGCCGCTCGCGCGACGCCGCGAGGACCTCGATATCTCGCACGGTGTCGTCCGCCAGCTCAGCTCGACCTGATTTTCTCCTATGCTGAGCCGGTGAAAAGAGGGCTCGCGGCCGCGGTGCTCGTGGTGTCGCTCGCTGCGTGCGGCCGTGCCGCGGAACCCGCCGCGGCCACCTGGACGACGAGCGCCGCGCAGGTGACCGGGGCGCGTCCCGGCCCGGCACCGAACACGGCGGTGCTCGAGGTCGTCCTCCCCGCCGGCGGCGAGGACTGCGCGAAGGACCTGCGGGTCGAGATGCTCACCGAGGAGAACGGCACCGTCCACGCGAACGTGGTGTTCTCGTCGCGGAGTTCGAGCGCGGTCGGCGCCTGCCCGGCTAAGGTGCGGGCCGAAACGACGCTGAGCACACCGGGTCCGCTCGGCGACCGGCCGCTCATGCTCAATTCGATGGACGTGTGGCACCGGCTCGGCGCCACCTACGGCCGGTGCGACGAGCACCTCGGCTGCGCGCCGCCCGCCGATCACTGCGCCGAAGCGTGGATCGACAAGACGACTTTCGACGCGGACGTGCCGGTCAAGCACCTGAACGGCGCTCGGGACGTGCGCGCCTGCGACGGCACCTGGCTCGTCCTCGACCTCAACCGGCACGTCGGCGGCTGCCCGCCCGCCGACGGCGTCCCCGCGTGCTCGGCGACCGGCACGGCGAACCGCGTGGTCTACCGGTGGAACGGCACGCACTGGGGCTCGGTCGCCGGAGTCAAGGGCGCCGGGTGCGACGAGATCAAGACGCGGCTCCCGGAATTCCCGTCGGTGCTGTGCGACCGGCTGCCGTCACCCTGAAGTCACGGCGTCTCGTGCCCGCCGGCCGCGAAGTTCTGCCCACCGGAACCGCCACCGGGCGAGTCGTCGGACGCGCCACCGCCGAGCAGCCCGCCCTGCTCGGCGAACCGCGGCATCGACGCCAGCAGCGCCGGTTTTCCGTACAGCGCCACCAGCATGCCGACGTCCCGCCCGCCGGGCGGGTGCCGCGCCCGTAGCGCGCGCAGGGTGCGCCGCCCGGCGAAGGTCCGGCGCGGCACGAGCCACAGGACGACCGCGACGGCGATCGCGCACGCGAGCGGCGGCACGGGGCCGCCCTGGCCCAGCCGCAGTGCCGCGAGCGCGATCGCGGCGAGCAGGAGCAGCCGCAGGACCACCCAGCGCCAGGCCGGGAGCAGCGCGCCCGAGGACACCAGGTCACCGCGGAGGCCCGCGAGCATCCGCCGGACCGGTGGCCGCTGGACGAGCGAGCGCGGGCTCATCGACCCGTGCAGTGCGCCGAACACGATGCGTTCCGCGGGATCGGCGCCGCGGGGGAGTGAGCCGTCGCGGCGGACGGTGCCCTGCCGCGCGGCGACCACGGCGCGCCGCAGATGCAGCTCCGCGAGCGCGGTCACGACCGTCGCCCGCGCGCCGCGGCGGAGGTAGGCGACGGCCGCGGGCCGGTGTTCCGCCACCGCCTGCCAGCCCCCGCGCGCCACCCGCGTCACGACGGCCAGCGCGAGCGCGGTCGCGACGGTGACGAGGTACGGATCGCCCATGACCGCTGATGATCCCCTGACTTGCCGCGGCGACGCGGAACTGATGCCAGACTGACACCCGTGGAGCTCGCGCAGACATTCGCTTGGCAAGGCAGGACGGTGGCGTGGGATCGGCTCGGTGCCGGGCCACCGGTGGTGTTCTGCCACGGCACGCCGTGGTCGTCGCTGCTGTGGTCGTCGTTCGCGAAGGCGCTCAGCCACGAGTTCACCGTGTACGTGTGGGACATGCCCGGCTACGGACAGTCCTCAAAGGACCCGGCGCACGCGGTCGACCTCGGCACGCAGGGCGAGGTGTTCGCCGCGCTGCTGCGGGAGTGGGGGCTCGGAGAGCCGCACGTGATCGCGCACGACTACGGCGGCGCGGTGTCCCTGCGCGCGCATCTGCTGCACGGCGCGAAGTACGCGTCGCTGGCGCTCGTCGACGTGGTCGCGTTGCGGCCGTGGGGATCGGACTTCTTCCGGCTGGTGGCCGGGAACTCCGATGTGTTCGCGGCGCAGCCCCTCGCCGTGCACCGGGGCGCGCTGGAGGCATACATCTCGGGCGCGAGCCACCGGGGGCTGACGAAGTCGCAGTTGGACGGTCTCACCGGGCCGTGGCTCACCGAGGATGGCCGAAGCGCCTTCTACCGCCAGATCGCGCAGGCGGACGAGCGGTTCACCGCGGAGGTCGAGGACCGCTACTCCACAGTGGACATTCCGGTCAAGGTCATCTGGGGCACCGACGACACCTGGATCCCGGCGGACCGGGCCGCCCGCCTCGGGGACCTGATCCCGGGCGCGAGCGTGGAACTCATCGGGGGCGCCGGGCACCTGATCCAGTACGACGCGCCGGTGGAACTCGCGACCGCGCTGCACCGCTGGCTCGCGGCACAGCGGGCGCCGCTCTGACGCGCGTTGTCCCAGCGGGGCTCCGCGTGCCCCAAGGGCACCTCCGGGACATCAGCATCGCCATGCCGCGCGCCGCGACGGGCGAGATCGCGGCGTCGGATTCTGTCGGCCTACCCGATCTCGCCGGTAAATGCGTTGCGGCGCGGTCGTTCTTCGCGCGATCCTGGTCCGGCACACCGTGAGGCCAACCAGGGGATGGAGGAGGCCCGGCGGGCGAGCGTCGAGGCGCGCCCGCCGGGTTCGAGGTGATCGCCACGCTACCGGCGGAGCTTCGAGGTCGCCCGTGGATCGATCGATCCGGGCGGCCCTCCCCGGTCAGGTTCCCGGCGGGGGCACCAGGTTCAGCGCCACCGAGGTCATCGACGGGACGTCCGCGGGATCGGCGGCGTGCAGCAGGCCCAGCACCACGCCGGCGTAGCCGTTCATCAGGCCGCTCCGCCGGTCGAGCGGGTTCGGCACCCGGTCGGCGAGCACCCGCGCGGCGACGCCGCGGGCGAGGCGGCGCCCGCGAAGGCCCCATTCCTCCTCGCCGGTCATGATCGCGGCGTCGATCAGGAGCGCGGCCACCCCGAGATCACCGTCGCAGAGGTTGAGCACCGAACCGGCCCCGTGGGACGCGCTCGTCGCGACCGCCGTGCGCAGCCGTTCCCGGTCGCCGCCGAGCCCGAGGTGCGTTTCCAGTGCCAGCGCCATGCCGATGCCGGCGGTGCCGTTGCACCAGGTCGTCCGCACCGGCCCGTCGGCACCGAAGCGGAGATCGCGCCACCCCTCGCCGGGGACGAACTGCTCCTCCTGCCAGGCGGAGAGCCGCCCGGCAGGGCCGAGCGCGCCGGGAAACCCTTGACCGGCAAGGATCTTCAGCGCCAGGACCAGACCGGCGGTGCCGTGCGCGAACCCGGTCAGCCCGCGCCCTGACGTGCCGTGCCACCAGGAACCGCCCGACGCGGCCGCGGTCAGCAGCCTGGCCGCGCACGCCTGCCAGGCAGCGGAGTCCGTGTCGATCGCGCGGAGCACGAGGATCGCACCGGCGACCCCGAAGTGCACGTCGGGTGCGAGCGAGTCGTCCGAGGCACCGGCCAGTGTGGACAGTGCCCGCGCGACCCGGTCCGCCAGCGCCGGATCCGGGTTCCTGCGGTCGACGAGCGCGGCGGCGGCCAGGTGCCCCGCCGCGCCCGCGAACGCCCCGAGCGAGGCCGGAACGGGTGTCCGCAGCCAGCTTTCCAGGACGTCGTCGCGCAGGCTCGCGATCCGGGAATCACCGGTGCGGTGGGCGAGTTCGGTGCACGCGAGCGCGATACCGGGCAGCCCGCGGTACAGCGAATCGTCGCTCGGGCCGACGTGCCAGTCCTGCCCGCCGACGGAGGAGATGTCGAGCCAGCTCACACCCGCGGGAGTGCGGCGGGCGGAGCGGCGCAGCGCGAGCCCGGCGGCCAGCGCGCCGTCGAGGAGGTCCGCTTCACCGGAGTCCGAAGTGGATGCCGGAAGGAACGGGGCGTCGCGGTTGAACCGGTCGGTCAGCAGGCACGCCCGTACCAGCGCGGCCTCCGCGGACACCGATTCCTCGTTCAGAGAGCGGATCTTCTCCCGTGCTCTGTCCACGGGAGACCGGTCGAGAGTGCACACCGGTACCCCTGCGCAGCGAACCTCCACATCGGACGCGTCGACCTCGGTGAGCGGAATGTCCCCGGCGAGCAGGTCCGCGACCTCGGCCGCGACGAGCGCGGGACGCGGGCGGTCGCCGTCGAGCGCGAGCTGTCCGAAGTGGTCGCGTCGCGCGTCCGGGTCGCACAGCAGTGCGGGGTGATCGGCTTTGCCGAGCAGCTCGGCGTACCGGTAGGTCGGGCGCACGAGCACGCGCAGCGGCTGCCCGGTGAACACCGAGAGCGGGGAGTCCGGTCCGAGCAACCGGTCCCGGTGCGCGGCCACGTTCCCCGCCGCGGCGAGGAATCCCGCGACCACGTCCTCGTGCAGCGTGTCCCGTTCGGCGGCCGGTGCCGAAGACAGAAACTCGGCGAGCACACCGACGTTCGGCGCGCCGTCGAACGGCCGCGCGCCGGGCAGCATGCTGGTGCTGAGGACGCTGTCGTGCACGGCCTGGGCGCCCGGTTCACCCGCGATCAGGATCGGGTCGGTGCCCAGCGGGGTCTCCAGGTCGACGAGCACCGGTCGCGTCCCGTCGCCGACGACGTTCTCGTGGTGCAGATCCGTACCACCCAGTGTCCACAGGACCGCGAGCGCGCGTCCGAGCCGCACCGCGTACGCGCGCCGGTCCCGGCACGGCCGGTGCTCGATCCAGCGCGCCCAGCCGTAACCGTTGCCCGGCAGGAGATCGGGAGTGCGCACTTCGGACTCGCCGATGGCGGCGCAGAACCGGGCGAACGCCGCGGCGATACCGACCGGCCTCGGCCGGTAGGCGAACCGGGCACCGCTCCGGTCGGTGATCGCGGCCACCGACCGCGCTCCGTGGTGCGAGTCGCCGAGCCCGGCCGTGACCGCGACGGGACGGAGCGGGCGGTCCAGTCCGAGCCAGCCGGTGAGCGGATCACGGTCGGTGAGCAGCCTGGTGGCCAGCTCCGCGCACGCTTCCGCCCAGCCGCGCAGGCGAGCGGTGGCGAGGTCGCGGAGCGGGCCGAAGGTGTCGAGCGCGGTTCGCCAGTCCTCTTTGTCCTGACGAAGGGCTTGTGCGAGTTCCGTTGTGCCGGCAGGGGATTCCGGTCCCATCGCGGTCAGCAGAGCCGACAGCGCGGCCTCCGCCGACGCGGTGAGATCGGCGGGCTGGCGCGCCGTGCCGAGGTCGAACACTTCGAGCGCTTCCCCCGGCAGTTCCGCCCGCACCGCGGTTACAGCGGTTTCCTTGACCGGTAACAGAAACAGCTCGCCAGCCGACGAGCTACGCACGGTTAGTTTCCGATTCACCACCTTGACACCCTAGCCGCAGGCGAGCAACATTGGGCCGGTCAGCGCTGAAGAGCGCTCTGGGTGACCTGGGGTTTTCGCTACATCGCGCCGTGCGGGGCGATCTCGGCACGGCCTGAGGAAAGGTGCGAAAAATGAGTCTGAGCTTGGCGAGCGATCGCATCAGGGAATGGGCGCGGGAAAACGCCGACGACCGGGAAATGCTGTTCGGCCCGGTGCCCGAGAAGCGGGCGATGACCACGCCCGAGATGACCATCATGTCCAGCTATGCCACGTACTGGCACCCCGGCCCGCCGCCGTACGCCTACCCCTGCTGCGACTGACCACCCGGCGGAAACGCGCTCACCCGTGACCCGCGCCCCCGGCCCGGCGGGTCACGGGTGAGCGGTCAGATATCCGCCCATGGCGCGGAAGTACTCCGTTGCGGCGAGTTCGGTGCCGTCCTCGGTGCGCACGCGCTCGATCCGGAGCCCCCGGCTGCGCCCGCGGCGTGCTTCGGTCCCGGCGACGATGACGATGCCGTCGCCCTCCTTGATGAAGATCCGGCCCGGCGTGCCGCCGTAGCAAGCGTCCGAAACGGACGCGCGCACGATCCTGATCCGCTGTCCTTTGTGGAACGTGAACGCGTTCGGGTACGGATCGGACTGCGCGCGCACGAGCCGTTCGATGTCCTCGGCAGGCCACGTCCAGTCGATCCGGCTGTCTTCGATCGCGCGCTTGTGGAAGAAGCTGGCCTTGGCCCGGTCCTGCGGTGTCCAGTCGCGGCGGCCGCCGGCGATGAGCGCGAGCGCGTCGGTGACGATCGGGCCGATCAGGTCCACCGTCCGGTGGAAGAGGTCCGTCGTGGTGTCGGCGGGCCCGACCTCGATCGCGCGCTGCAGCACGATGTCACCCGCGTCGAGACCGTCGTCCATCATGTGGGCGGTCACGCCCACCTCGGGCTCGCCGTTGATGACGGCCCAGATCAACGGGGAAAACCCGGCGTACGCGGGCAGTAGCGAGTCGTGCACGTTGAGCGTGCCCAGCGGCGGCAGGCCGTAGATCTCGGGCGGCAGCCAGGTTCGCCAGTTGTTCGCGACGATGATGTCCGGCTCGGCCTCCTTGAGCGCGGCCCGCAGCTCCTCGTCGTCGGGCCGGTTGCGCAGCAGCACCGGCACACCGTGCCCGGTGGCGAGATCGGCGACGGAGTCGGACCAGATCTTCTCGTACACGTGCTCGCTCTTCGGGTGCGTCACCACCAGCACGACCTCGTGTTCGGAGTCCAGCAAGGCCTTGAGCGTCCGGTGTCCCCAGGTCTGGTACCCGAACATCGCGACCCGCATGGGTCTCCTCCCTTGACGAGACGGCATGAGCCGAGGTAGTTAAGCAAGGCTGCCCTTAATTAGCAACCAGTCACCCGCAGGACGAACATCACCCTCGAAAGTACTAGCTGAGGGTCGCCTTAGTTAGGTTAGGCTTTCCGCTGCCATACGTCGAGTGATGGGACAGGTATGCCAGCAGGAACGCCGCACGAGGATTCCGGACCGGGCGCGGAAGTCCCGGTGTACGACGTCATAGGGGTCGGCTTCGGGCCGTCGAACCTGGCGCTGGCGATCGCGCTGACCGAGCACAACGCGGGCAACGGCGATCCGGTCACCGCGCACTTCCTGGAGCGGCAGCCCGCGTTCGGCTGGCACCGCGGGATGCTCATCGAGGACGCGACCATGCAGGTCTCGTTCCTCAAGGACCTCGCCACCATGCGGAACCCGTCGAGCGGGTTCACCTTCCTCGCCTACCTGCACGACCGGGGCAGGCTCGTCGACTTCATCAACCACAAGAACCTGTTCCCGCTGCGGGTCGAGTTCCACGACTACTTCGAGTGGTGCGCGGCGAAGGTCGACGATCTCGTCTCCTACGGACACGACGTCACCGGCGTGCGCCTGGTCCGCGGCGAAGACGGCACGGTCGGCTACTTCGACGTGCGCGTGGCCAACGGCGAGACGTTCCGCGCGCGCAACCTCGTGGTGAGCACGGGACTGCGGCCGAACCTGCCCGACGGCGTCCGCACGAGCGAGAAGGTCTGGCACAACAACGAACTGCTGCACCGGGTCGCCGCGCTGCGCGAGCGGGACCCGTCCCGGTTCGTGGTGGTCGGCGCCGGCCAGAGCGCGGCCGAGGTGGCGGCGTTCCTGCACGACGAGTTCCCGCGCGCCGAGGTGTGCTCGGTGTTCGCGCGCTACGGCTACAGCCCGTCGGACGACAGTTCGTTCGCGAACCGGATCTTCGATCCCGAAGCCGTCGATGCCTACTACTCGTCACCGGAACCGGTGAAGCGCAGGCTGATGGACTACCACGGCAACACGAACTACTCGGCCGTCGACCTCGACCTGATCGACGAGCTGTACCGGCGGGTCTACCGCGAGAACGTGCTCGGGGTGCGGCGGCTGCGCATCTTCAACATGTCCCGTCCCGTCGAGCTGACCGAGACCGCGACGGGCGTGCGCGCCACCATCGAGGACCTGGCGACCGGCGAGCACACCGTGTTCGACGCCGACGTCGCCGTGTACTCCACCGGCTACCTGCCCGCGGACCCGTCCCCGTTGCTGGGCGAACTCGCCGAGCACTGCCGTCGCGACGACGACGGCAGGCTGTGCGTCACGCGGGATTACCGGCTGGAGACCGATCCCGCCGTGCTGGGCGGGATCTACCTGCAGGGCGGTACCGAGCACTCGCACGGCATCACCTCGTCCCTGCTGTCCAACACCGCGGTGCGGGTCGGGGAGATCCTCGACTCGATCATCGGCCGCAGGGAGCCTGCCGCGCCCGCCCCCGCCTACGCGGGCAGCGGAACCAGGTCCGAGTAGCGCGCCCGAACCGAACTGTCCATAAGGGACATCCGAAGTAGATCGCTCGAAGGGCGAGAACATGCACACCACCACAACCGTCAAGCGCGGTCTCGCGGGCCTGCTCGCGTTCGCGCTGGCCGCGACGCTCGCGGCTTGCGGGAACTCCGCCGATCCGGCACCACAGGCGCCCGCGGCAGGCCGGCAGGCAGGCGCCTTCCCGGTGACGATCGAGCACAAGTACGGCAGCACCGAGATCAAGAAGAAGCCGGAGCGGGTCGTCACGCTCGGCCTGACCGACCAGGAAGCCGTGCTGGCGCTGGGCGTCAAGCCGGTCGGCGCGGTGGACTGGTTCAAGGAGCGGCCCTACGGCGCGTTCCCGTGGACGTCGGCGCTGTGGGGCGGCACCCAGCCCGAGATCGTCGGCGAACGGGGTGACTTCAACTTCGAGAAGATCGCGTCGCTGCGCCCCGACGTGATCATCGCCCAGTACGCCGCGCTGCCGAAGGACCAGTACGACAAGCTGACGCAGATCGCGCCGACCGTCGCGCAGTCCGGCAAGTTCGCGGACTTCGCCACACCGTGGCGGGACATGACCGGCACCATCGGCAAGGCGCTCGGCCAGGAGCCGAAGGCGAAGGAGCTGATCTCCGGCGTCGACGCGAAGCTCGCGAAGGTGCGCCAGGAGCATCCCGAGTTCGCGGGCAGGACCGTTGCCGTCGCGGACACCACCGGGCAGGGCAAGTACGCCGCGTTCGCCGCGAACGACCCGCGCACGGTGCTGATGACCGAGCTGGGCTTCAAGGTGCCCCAGCAGATCGCGGACCTGACCAAGGACGGCAACCCGACCGAGTTCGGCACCGAGCGGCTCGA
Organism: Amycolatopsis minnesotensis; assembly: GCF_039529815.1. Lineage (NCBI taxonomy): Bacteria > Bacillati > Actinomycetota > Actinomycetes > Pseudonocardiales > Pseudonocardiaceae > Amycolatopsis > Amycolatopsis minnesotensis. The sequence continues at coordinate 76,582 of NZ_BAAANN010000004.1, forward strand.
CCTCGTCGACGTGGACAAGCTGATCTGGCTGACCTCCGACGCCGCGGCGCCCGCCCAGATCAAGGCCGAACCGCTGTACCAGAAGCTCAAGGTCGCGCAGGAGGGCCGCGCGGTGTTCCTGCCCTACAGCGAGCCGCCGATCGGGGCCGCGGTGACCTTCGCGACCGTGCTCAGCATCCCCTACGCGATCGACCAGAGCGTTCCGCTGCTGGCCGCGGCGACCAAGAAGTGAGGGTCGCGCGAGCGCTCGCCGTCGCGGCCGTGCTGGCCGCGACGGTGGTCGCGTGTGGACAGTCCACGAAGGACGCGGGCAGTGCGCCTGCCGCCGGTGTCTTCCCGGTTTCGGTCGCGCACAAGTACGGCACCACCGAGATCCGCACCGCACCGTCCAGGGTGGTCACACTCGGGCTGAGCGACCAGGACGCCGCGCTCGCGCTCGACGTCAAGCCGGTCGGCGTGGTCGACTGGTTCAACGAGCGCCCGTTCGGGAAATGGCCGTGGACCAAGGACAAGTGGGGCGGTTTCCAGCCCGAGATCGTCGGCGAGCGCGATGACTTCAACCTCGAGAAGATCGCCGCGCTGCGCCCTGACCTCATCGTCGCGCAGTACAGCGGGATGACGAAGGACCAGTACGACAAGCTGTCCAAGCTCGCGCCGGTGGTGGCGCAGCCTGCCGGGTTCAAGGACTACGGCGCGCCGTGGCAGGACATGGCGCGCGCGATCGGCAAGGCGCTCGGCCAGGAGCCGAAGATGGCCGGGCTGATCGACGCGATGGACCGCCGCTACGCCGAGGTCAGGGCGGCGCATCCCGAGTTCGCCACGCAGACGGTGGCGATCGCGGACACCTTCAAACCGGGCAGCTACGCGGTGTTCGCGCCGGACGACCCGAAGTCGCTGTTCCTGACCGGGATGGGCTTCAAGCTGCCGGAGAAGATCACTTCGCTGGCGGGCGACAAGAACGTCATCGAGTTCGGCACCGAGCGGACGGATCTGCTCGACGTCGACCGGCTGATCTGGCTGGCCTCCGACGAAGGTGCCGAGCCCCGGATCCGCGCGGACCCGCTGTACCAGCGCCTCGGCGTGGTCAAGGCCAAGCGGGACCTGTTCCTCAGCTACGAGAACCCACCGGTCGGTGCGGCGATCTCGTTCAACACGGTGCTTTCCATCCCCTACGCGCTCGACCAGGCGTTGCCGTCGATCGTGGCCGTCGGGAAGCAGTAGCAACACGGGAGTAGTCGTGGCACGTGTCTCAGGTGGTTCCGGCCTGCCCTTGACCGGGGCGCAGCAGGGGATCTGGCTCGCGCAGCGGATCGAGCCGGACAGCCCGGTCTACAACGTCGCCGGGTACGTCGAGATCCGCGGCGCCGACGTCGACCTGGACCGGCTGTCCCGCGCGGTCCGTGCGGCGGTGGACGAGGCCGAGTGCGTGCACGTCCGGTTCGAAGACCGCGACGGGACGCCGTACCAGGTTCCCGCGGTGCACGACTGGGAGCTGCCCCGGATCGACCTCCGCGGTGAGCCCGATCCCGCCGCGGCGGCCGAGTCCTGGATGCTCGCCGACGTCAAGCGCGTGGCCGACCTCGCGGCCGGGCCGGTGCACGCGCACGCGCTGCTGACCGTCGCCGACGACAAGGTGCTGCTGTACCAGCGCTACCACCACCTGGTGATGGACGGGTACGGCGCGTTCGTGGTGATCAACCGGATCTCCGAGCGGTACCTCGGCGAGGTGCCGGAGCGGCAGTGGCGGTTGACCACGCTCGTCGAGCACGACGCCGAGTACCACGTTTCGGCGCGGCACGAGGAGGATCGCGCGTACTGGCACGCGCGGTTCGCCGACCGGCCGGAGCCGGCGCGGCTCGTCGAGCGGTCACCGGCGCAGCCATCCAAAGTAGACCGTCAGGTCACCGACCTGTCCGGTGCGCGGACGACCACCCTGCACAAGGCGGCGGCCGACGCGGGAACTCGCCTGTCACGCCTGATGATCGCGGCCGTCGCCGCCTACCTGCACCGCGCCACCGGCAGCGAGGACGTGGTGCTGGGCCTGCCGGTCACCGCGCGGCTCGACCAGGAGCTGCGGGAAGTCCCGGGCATGGTGTCGAACGTGCTGCCGTTGCGGGTGCGGGTGCGGCCGTCGAGCACCCCGGCCGAACTGCTCGACGACGTCGCGTGCGCGATCCGGGACCTGGTGGCGCACAGCCGCTACCGCGGCGAGACCCTGGCCAGGGAACTCGGCCTCACCGAAGGGTTCCGCGAGCTGGTCGGCCCGACGGTGAACTTCCTCGCCTTCGAGTCCGACCTGCGGTTCTGCGATCACGACGCGACGAACTTCTACCTCAACAGCGGCCCGATCAACGACCTGACCATCGGGGTCTACGAGCGCCCGCGCGGCAAGGGCATGCGGATCGAGTTCGACGCGGACGCCGCGGTCGCCGGGCCCGGTGAGCTGGCCGTCCACCAGCGGCGGTTCCTCCGCGTGCTGGACGCGCTCGTGCGCGAGCCGGACCAGCCCGTCGGCCGGATCGAGCTGCTCGAACCGGATGAGCGGGAACTGGTGCTCGACCGCTTCGGGACCTCGCCGTATCCCTCGGACGAGGTGAGCTGGCCCGCGGCGTTCGAGGCGCGGGCACGGGAAACCCCGGAGAAGGTCGCGGTTGTCTGCGAGGACGAGCGGCTGACCTACGCGGAGCTGGACGCGCGCGCGAACCAGCTCGCGCATCTGCTGCGGGGCAAGGGAATCAGCCGCGAGGACGTGGTCGGCGTCGCGTTGCCGCGCTCGGCCGATCTCGTGGTGGCGCTGCTCGGCGTGCTGAAGGCGGGGGCGGCCTATCTTCCGTTGGACCTGGATCACCCGCGCGAGCGGATCGCGTACATGCTGTCCGACGCGGGCGCCGGTGTGGTCGTCTCCGCCACCGGCCTTGCCGGGGAACTGCCCGCGGCGGACGTCGTTCTCCTCGACACCGTCGATCTGTCCACACAGGACTCCGGTCCGGCCGGTGTGCACATTCCGCTCGACGCGGCGGCGTACGTCATCTACACCTCGGGGTCCACCGGGAAGCCCAAGGGCGTCGTGGTGCCGCACGACGGCGTCGGCAGCCTGATGGCGACGGCGACCGAGCGCATCGGCATCACCCGCGACAGCAGGGTGGCGCAGTTCGCCTCCGTCGGGTTCGACGTCACGGTCTGGGACCTGGTGATGTCGCTGTGCGTCGGCGGGACGGTGGTCGTGGTGCCGAGCGAGCGCCGCGTCGCGGGCGCGGCGCTGACCTCGTACCTCGCCGAACACCGCGTGACGAACATGATCCTGCCGCCCTCGCTGGTCGCGGCCCTGCCCGCGGACTGCGAGCTGCCCGAAGGCGGGGTGCTGGTCGTCGGCACCGAGACCGTGCCGGCCGAGCTGATCGCACGATGGGCCGAGCGCATGCGCGTGGTGGCCGCGTACGGGCTCACCGAAGCGAGCGTGAACTCGACGCTGTGGCAGGCGGAGCCCGGCTGGACCGGGCCGGTGCCGATCGGCGAACCGGACCCGAACACCCGGTGCCGCGTACTGGATTCATCGTTGCGGCCGGTGGCGCCGGGCGTCGAAGGGGAGCTGTACGTCGGTGGTCGCGGGCTCGCTCGCGGCTACCTCGGCCGTCCCGGCCTGACCGCCGAACGGTTCGTCGCTGATCCGTTCGGGGAGCCTGGTACCAAGATGTACCGGACGGGTGACCGGGCGAAATGGCGTCGTGACGGCACTCTGGACTTCCTCGGCCGTGCCGACGGGCAGGTGAAGATCCGCGGCTACCGGATCGAACCGGGCGAGATCGAGAGCGTGCTGATGCGGCACGACGACATCGCGCAGGCCGCGGTCGTGGTACTGGAGGACCACCGGCGGGTCAAGCGGCTCGTCGCCTACACCGTCGGCGCCGCGGACGCGCAGCAGGCGCGGGCGCAGGTCGAAGCGGCACTGCCCGACTACATGGTGCCCTCGGTCGTGGTGCGCATGGACGGCCCGCTTCCGTTGACGCCCAACGGAAAGCTCGACCGGAAGGCACTGCCGGAACCGGACTGGGCTGGGCTGGCCGGGCGCGACCGGCCGCGGACCCCCGCTGAACGCACCCTTTCCGCACTGGCCGCCGAGGTGCTCGGCCTGCCCGAGGTCGGCATCCACGACAGCTTCTTCGAACTGGGCGGCGACAGCATCGTCGCGATCGGACTGGTCACCAAGGCCCGCCGGGCGGGACTGGTGATCACCCCGCGCGAGGTGTTCGCGCACCGCACGGTCGCCGCGCTGGCCGCGCTGGCGCAGGACAAGGTCGCGGTCGAGCACGGCCCCGATGACGGGACCGGTGTCGTCGTACCGACCCCGATCGTGCGCTGGCTCGCCGCGGGCACCGACCCGTCCGAAGTGGACGCCTTCTATCAGTCCACTTTGGTCAGGGTGCCCGCCGGACTGACCTTCGCCGGGCTGGCCGAGCTGCTCCAGGCCCTGCTGGACCGGCACGACCTGCTGCGCGCGACCCTGTCCGGGGACTGGTCGCTGACCGTCCCCGAACCCGGCTCGGTGCGTGCGTCGGAGCTCATCGAACGCGCTTCGGCCGTCGATCAACGGCAGATCGACGAGGCCGTCCGCAGGCTGGCACCGCGCGACGGGCGGATGCTGCAGGCCGTCTGGTTCGAGACCGGCCACCGGTTGCTGCTGGTCGCGCACCACCTCGTGGTCGACGGCGTTTCGTGGCGCATCCTGCTCGACGATCTCGCGCGGGCGTGGGATGGCGCGGAACTGGCGCCGGTGACGACCTCGTTCCGCCGCTGGGCGGAACTCCTCGCGGCCACCGAACCGGTCGGGGAACTGCCCCTGTGGCGACGGCAGGTGTCCACACCGGACCCGGTGCTCGGTTCGGGTGAGCCGGGCCGAGCCGCCGCTTCGCTCACGGTCTCGCTGCCCGCGGCGAAGACCGCGCCGCTGCTCACCACCGTCCCGGCCGCCGTGCACGGCGCGGTCAACGACGTGCTGCTCACCGGGCTCGCGCTCGCGATCCGCAGGTGGCGCGGCGACGACGGTCCCGTACTCGTCGATCTCGAAGGCCACGGGCGCGAGGAGGAACTGGGCGAGGTCGACCTGTCCAGGACCGTCGGGTGGTTCACCAGCATGTTCCCGGTGCGGCTCGACCCCGGCGACGGCTCGCTCGACGCCGCTTTGAAGAGCGTCAAGGAGCGCCTGCGCTCGCTGCCGCGCAACGGCATCGGCTACGGCCTGCTCGACACCGACCCGGTGCTGCGCGACGCGCCCGCGCCGCAGGTGCTGTTCAACTACCTCGGCCGGTTCTCCAGCCAGGACAAGGACTTTCACCCCGCGCCCGAGTCGGACCCGCTCGGCGCGGGCATCGACCCCCGGATGCCGCTCCGCCACCGGCTGGAGATCAACGCCGTGGTGCGCGACACCGTGGACGGGCCCGAGCTGAGCACCACGTTCGGCTGGCCGGACGGCGTGCTGAGCCAGGCGTCCGTCCGCGCGCTGGCACAGGACTGGCTGGACGCACTCGCGTCGCTGGCGGAGTGCGGCGCCACCGGGCACAGTCCGTCGGACTTCCCGCTGGTCGCACTCGACCAGTCCGAAGTGGACGAACTCGACGCGGCCGTCCCGTCGCTCACCGACGTGGTGCCCGCGACCCCGTTGCAGGAAGGGCTGTTCTTCCACGCCCTCTTCGACGAGGCCGCCGCCGACGCGTACGTCATGCAACAGGTCATCGGCCTGCGTGGCCCCGTCGAGGAGAACCTCCTGCGACGCGCGCTGCAGGGCGTCGTCGACCGCCACGCGCCGCTGCGGGCCGGATTCCGCCAGCGCGACGACGGAACGGTCTTCCAGGTCATCGGCGAAGCCGAGGTGCCGTGGCGCGTGGTGTCCGCAGTGGACGTTCGAGCAGTCGCCGAGCGCGACCGCGGCCGCCGGTTCGACCTGGCCGCCCCGCCGCTGCTCTCGGCGACCTTCGTCCGGGGCGGTGCCGACCGGCACTGGCTGGTGCTGACCCTGCACCACCTGGTGTCCGACGGCTGGTCCACGCCGGTGCTGATCGGCGACCTGTTCGCGCTCTACGGCCGGGACACCGCGGTGCTTCCCGGCGTCACGCCGTACCGCGAGTACTTCGGCTGGCTGTCTGCTCGGGACCGCGACGCCGCGTTGGCCGCGTGGGGATCCGAGCTGGCGGAACTGGAAGCGCCGACGCTGCTGGCCGGCGGCGAAGCCGATCCGGCGCGGTTCCGCCTGGAGCAGGTTCGCCTCGACCTTCCCGTGGAGCTGACCGGCCGTCTCACCGCGGTGGCCCGCGAGCACCACGTCACGCTCAGCACCGTGTTCCAGGCCGCGTGGGGGCTCGTGCTCGGCGCGTTGACCGGCCGCGACGACGTCGTGTTCGGCACCACGGTGTCCGGTCGCGCGGCCGAAGTGCCTGGGATCGAGGCGATGGCGGGCCTGTTCGCCAACACGCTGCCGGTCCGCGTGCGGGCGCCGGGGGCGAAGACGCTCGGCGACGTGCTCACCGGTGTGCAGGCCGCCCAGGCCGAACTGCTCGACCACCAGCACGTCGGGCTCGCGGACCTGCAGCGGCTGGCCGGTTTCGACGAGCTGTTCGACACCTTGCTGGTGTTCGAGAACTATCCGCTCGACCGGGCGCTGACCGACGCGGCCGGTACCGTCGCCTTCGACGGCTTGGAGTTCTTCGGTGCCGGGCACTACCCGCTGACGCTGCTCGTGCTCCCCGGCGACCGGATCGGCATCGAGTTCGACCACGACGCGAGCCGTCTGTCCGAACGGGACGTGCGGCAGCTCGCGGAACGCCTCGTGCGCGTACTGGAGTCCGTCGCGGCGTCGCCGGGTTCCCGCGTCGCGCAGCTCGATGTGCTGTCCCGTCAGGAACACGACCGCATCGACGAGCGGGCGGCGACCGCGCACGCGGTGCCGGGCCGCACGCTCGCACAGGCGATCGCGGCACAGGTGGCGAAGACCCCGTCGGCGACCGCGGTCGTCTTCGAGGGCACCGAGCTGTCCTATGCGGACCTCGACGGCCGCGCCGACGCACTCGCGGCAAGGCTGGACGCCGGGCCGGAGGACGTGGTCGCGGTCGCGGTGCCGCGCTCGGCGGACCTGGTGGTCGCGCTGCTCGCGGTGCTCAAGACCGGTGCCGCCTACCTGCCGCTGGACACCGGCTACCCGGCGGAGCGGATCGAGTTCATGCTCACCGACTCGGGTGCCCGGCAGGTCGTCGTCGCCGATGCTCCGGTGCCCGTGCCGGATGGTGCCGAGTGCGTCGACGTCCGCGCGGGCAGGACCGGTGAACCGGCGGTTTCCCTTGCCGTGCCGGACAATCCGGCGTACCTGATCTACACCTCGGGGTCCACCGGCCGCCCCAAGGGCGTGCTGGTCAGCCACCGCGCGATCGTGAACCGGCTGGCCTGGATGCAGGGGCAGTACGGGCTCGAACCCGGCGACCGGGTGTTGCAGAAGACGCCGTCCAGTTTCGACGTCTCGGTGTGGGAGTTCTTCTGGCCGCTCGTCGAAGGCGCGACCGTGGTGCTCGCGCGCCCCGACGGGCACCGCGATCCCGAGTACCTCGCGGACGTGATCCGGCGCGAGGCGATCACGACGACGCACTTCGTGCCGTCGATGCTCGCCGCGTTCCTGCGCGAAATCGATGATCCGGCGTTCTCGTCGTCCCTGCGCCGCGTGTTCTCCAGCGGGGAAGCACTGCCCGGTGCCACCGCGGCGCGCTGGCTGGCGCTGACCGGGGTGCCCCTGCACAACCTCTACGGCCCGACCGAGGCCGCGGTCGACGTGAGCTGGTTCCCCTGCGGTGACACCGAAGGCGCGTCCGTCCCCATCGGACGTCCGGTGTGGAACACCGGGCTGCACGTGCTCGACACGGCACTGCGGCCGGTTCCCGACGGCACTCCGGGGGAGCTGTACCTCGCGGGTGTTCAGCTCGCCCGCGGCTACCACGGACGGGCCGCGCTCACGTCCGAGCGGTTCGTGGCTGATCCGTTCGGGGAAGCCGGTACGAGAATGTACCGGACCGGTGACCTGGTGTTTCGTCGGTCGGACGGGGTGCTGGAGTACCTCGGCCGGACGGACCGCCAGGTGAAGGTGCGCGGCAACCGGATCGAGCTCGGCGAGATCGAAGCCGCGCTGGTGCGCCAGGACGGGATCGCACAGGCGGCCGTGACCGTCCGGGAGAACGCGCTGGTCGGCTACCTCGTCGGAACCTCCACTGTGGACACCGCGGCGTTGTCAGCGCGACTGGCTTCGGTCTTACCCGCGCCGATGGTTCCGGGCGCCTTCGTGGTACTCGACGAGCTTCCGTTGACCCCCAGCGGAAAGCTCGACGCCAAGGCACTCCCCGCGCCGACCGCGACGCGTGCGCCTGCCGCACAGGGGCAACGGACGGCGGCGGACGGCGTGCTCGCCGAGATCTTCGGCGAGGTGCTCGGCATCACCGAGGTCGCGCCTTCCGACGACTTCTTCGTGCTCGGCGGCGACAGCATCCTCTCCATCGCGGTGACGAGCCGCGCCCGCAAACGCGGCATGAAGATCAGCCCTCGGGAGGTCTTCGAGCACCGGACACCGGCGGCGCTGGCGGCACTCGCGGGACCCGCACCGTCAGCACCGGTGGTGGCGGCGGAAGACGGCGTCGGCGAGGTGCCACCACTGCCCATCGTGCACTGGCTCCGCGAACGCGGCGGTCCGATCGGGCGGTTCAGCCTGTCTTCGCTGGTGCGCACCCCGATCGGCGCGGACGTCGAAGCGCTCGCGGCGGTCCTGCAAGCACTGCTCGACCACCACGACGCACTGCGGCTCCGGCTGACGGTCGTCGGCGGTGCGGTGTGGACACTCGAAACACGGCCTGCCGGAGCCGTTTCCGCGACCGACGTGCTCCGCGGAGTGTCCGCCGTGGACGATCTGCGTGCCCTGGTGGCCGAGGAGGCCGCGGCCGCGGCGGACCGGTTGGACCCCGAAGCCGGGATCATGGTGCAGGCCGTGTTCTTCGACGCGGGCGCCGGGGAACCGGGCCGCCTGCTGCTCGTGGTGCACCACCTCGCGATCGACGGGGTGTCGTGGCGCATCCTGTCCGAGGATCTCGCGGCCGCGTGGGACGCGGTGTCGCGCGGTGCCGCTCCAGCGCTCGAACCGGTCGGCACTTCGATGCGCGCCTTCGCGAAGGCCGTGACCGAACAGGCCCACACCCGCCGCCGCCTCGACGAGCTGGCGCACTGGACCGAGACGCTCGCTCCCGGCGCGGAACTGCTGCCGGACCACCGCGGCGGCGGCACCTTCGGGTCCGCCTCGCGGCGCGTCGACCGGCTCTCGGTGGCCGAGACGAAACCACTGCTCTCCGGCGACGTCACCCGCAAGTTCCTCGACGCGCTGCACGTGTCGGTGAACCGCTGGCGCGGGCGGGACGGCGACCTGCTCGTCGACCTGGAACGGCACGGTCGCGAGGACGTGTCCGGTTCGGACACCGCGCGCACGGTCGGCTGGTTCACCGCGATCGAACCGATCCGGCTCGGCCGCGACGCACCGGTGCCCGACGGGGGTATCTCGTACGGCATGCTGCGGTACCTCAACGCGCAGACGGCGCCGCTGCTGGCATCGACGTCCGCGCAGGTGCTGGTCAACTACCTCGGCCGGGTCCCGGTGGGCGAGAACGGCGACTGGGCCGCGGCCGGGGAAGCGGCGGTGACCGGCCCCGATGCCGATTTGGGCCTGCCGTACGCGTTGCAGGTCGACATCGTCTGCGAAGAAACCGCCGACGGGCCGAGCCTCACCGCGAGCTGGCTGTGGCCGTCGGGCGGACTGTCCGAACAGGACATCGCGGAACTGGGCGACGGCTGGCTGGCCGCGCTGCGCGAGCAGGGCAGCACCGAGGAAGCGTGGCCGCTTTCCCCGCTGCAGGAAGGGTTGTTCTTCCACGCCAGCTACGACAACGCCGCGCTCGACGTCTACACCGTGCAGGACTCGTTCGAACTCGGTCACCGCGTCGACGCCGCACGGTTGCGGGCCGCCGGTGCCGCACTGCTCGGCCGCAACCCCAACCTGCGCGCCGCCTTCACCAGCGAGGGACGCGGCGGCCCGGTGCAGCTCATCTCCGGCGGCGCCCTCGAAATCCCCCTCGATGTCATCGATTTGTCGACATTGCCCTCGGGTGGGCAAGACGCCGAGGTCCGGCGCCTGCTGGAGGCCGACCGGGCCCGCCGGTTCGTCCTCGACGCGCCGCCGCTGTGCCGGATGACCCTGATCCGCCTCGGTGCGGCGCGCGACCGGCTCGTCATCACGCACCACCTGCTGCTGTGGGACGGCTGGTCCGAGGGTGTCTTCCTCGAACAGCTCTTCCACCTCTACGAACGCGGCGGGGACGACCGCGGCCTTCCGGTGCCGGGGTCCTATCGCGACTACCTGGATTGGCTGTCCGAACAGGACACCGGCGAGGCCGCCGCGGCGTGGCGCGAGGCGCTCGACGGGCTGGAGGAGCCGACGCTGCTCGGCCCGGCGTCCGACGAGCCGAGCGTGCCCGAGCAGTGCCGCGCCGATCTCGGCGCCGAGCTGAGCGAGCGGCTGCGTTCGGCCGCGCGTCGGCACGGTCTCACCATCAACACGGTGCTCAACGCCGCGTGGGCGCTCGCGCTCGCCGACGTCGTCGGCCGGGACGACGTGGTGTTCGGCAGCACGGTCGCGGGCCGCCCCGCCGAGATCGACGACGTCGACAAGATCATCGGGCTGTTCCTGAACACCATCCCGGTGCGCATCGCGTTCGACCCGTACGAGCCGGTGCTCGACCTGCTGTGGTGCGTGCAGGACCAGCGCGTTTCCCTGATGGCACACGAGTACTACGGGCTCGGCGAGATCCAGCGCGAGGCGGGGCACGCGCGCCTGTTCGACGCGATCTACGTGCTGCAGAACTTCGCCGACGAGGACGCGTTCGACGAGTTCCGGCACCGCTACGACATCACCACCTCGGACAGCGTCGACGCGACGCACTACCCGATCGGGCTCGTCGTCACGCCCGCGGCGAACCTGCGGGTGCGGCTGTCGTACCGGCCGGAGATCATCGACCGGGCGCTGGCCGAAGACCTGCTCGGCCGGTTCCTCGTCGCGGTGGGCCTGCTCAGCGGCGACGGCGCGGCCAAGGTCGGCGCGCTCGACCTCCGTCCACACGAGACACTTCCGGCGCCGGTCGACCGGCCCATCGGGGACGACACCATCTCGGACCTGCTGGCCGCGCAGGCGTTGCGCACGCCGGACGCGGTGGCCTGCGTCTTCGGCGAGCAGACCGTCACCTACGCCGAGCTGGACGCCAGGATCAACCGGATGGCGAGGTTCCTGCTCTCCCGCGGCGCGGAACCGGAGCAGGTGATCGCGCTCGGCCTGCCGCGGTCGATCGACATGGTGGTGGCGCTGTTCGCGGTGCTCCGCACCGGCGCCGCCTACCTGCCACTGGAGCTGGACTACCCGGCGGACCGCATCGCGCTCATGCTCGATGACGCGAAACCGCTGCTCGTGGTGGACGCCGAACTACTGTCCACAGTGGACCTCGACGGGTTCTCCGCGGACCCGGTCGGGGATGCCGAGCGTCCTCTGTTCGCGCGGGACCGCGCGGACCGGATGGAACACCCGGCGTACGTCATCTACACCTCCGGCTCGACCGGCAAGCCCAAGGGCGTCGTCACCCCGTACCGCGGCCTGACGAACATGCAGCTCAACCACCAGGAGGCCATTTTCGGCCCGGCGATCGCGGCGGCGGGCGGCAGGCGGCTGCGGATCGCGCACACGGTGTCGTTCGCGTTCGACATGTCGTGGGAAGAGCTGCTGTGGCTCGTGGAAGGCCATGAGGTGCACATCTGCGACGAGGAGCTCCGCCGCGACGCGGCCGCGCTCGTCGCCTACTGCGACGCGCGGCGGATCGACGTCGTCAACGTGACGCCGACGTACGCGCACCTGCTCTTCGAAGAAGGCATGCTGCGCGACGACAACGGCGGCCATCGGCCGGTACTGGTGCTGCTCGGTGGCGAGGCCGTCTCCGAATCGGTGTGGGCGCGGCTGCGCGACACCGACGGCGTGTACGGCTACAACCTCTACGGCCCGACCGAGTACACGATCAACACGCTCGGCGGCGGCACCGAGGACAGCGCGACGCCGACGGTGGGCCGCGAGATCTGGAACACCCGCGCGCACGTCCTCGACCGCTGGTTGCGGCCGGTACGCGACGGAGTGCCGGGTGAGCTGTACATCAGCGGCCTCGGCCTCGCGCGCGGGTACCTGCACCGGCACGCGCTCACCGCCGAACGCTTCGTGGCCGATCCCTTCGGTTCTCCTGGTACGAGTATGTACCGCACCGGTGACCTGGTACGGCGCCGTCCGGACGGCAACCTCGACTTCCTCGGCCGCACCGACGACCAGGTCAAGGTCCGCGGCTACCGGGTGGAACTGGGCGAGATCGAGACCGTCCTTTCCGGACATCCGCTGGTCGCGCGGTCCGCGGTGATCGCGCGCGACGACCCGTCGGCACCGGGCCTGAAGCGCCTGGTCGGCTACGTCGTCCCGGCCGAGGTGGACGCCGGAGCGCGCGCCGAGGTCGAGGCGGAGCAGGTCGGCGAGTGGCAGCAGATCTACTCCGACGAGTACACCGAGATCCCGACGGCACTGTTCGAAGAGGACTTCGCCGGCTGGGACTCCAGCTACGACGGTGACCCGATCCCCGTCGAGCACATGCGCGAGTGGCGTGCGGCGACCGTCGAGCGGATCACCGAGCTGTCGCCGGTGAACGTGCTGGAGATCGGTGTCGGCACCGGGCTCCTGATGTCCCAGCTCGCGCCGCGCGCGGAACGGTACTGGGGCACGGACTTCGCGGCACCGGTGATCCGGAAGCTAGGCGAAGAGCTGCGACGGGATCCTTCGCTGGCGGCCAAGGTCGAACTGCGGTGCCGCCCGGCGGACGATCTCGACGGGCTGCCGGGCGGTTTCTTCGACACCGTCGTGATCAACTCCGTGATCCAGTACTTCCCGAGCGCCGAGTACCTCGCCGAGGTCGTGACCGGTGCGGTCGAGCTGCTCGCGCCCGGTGGTGCGCTGTTCGTCGGCGACGTGCGGAACCTGGCGCTGCTGCGGCGGTTCCACACCGCGATCCAGCTCGGCCGCGGCACCCCGGCCGACCGGCTGGAGTCCGCTGTGGACCGCGCGGTCGCCTTGGAGAAGGAGCTGCTGCTGGCGCCGGAGTTCTTCACCGCGCTGGCGGACCGGCTTCCCGGGGTGGGCGTGGAGATCAGGACGAAGCACGCCCGGCACCACAACGAGCTGAGCCGGTACCGCTACGACGTGGTGTTCCACCGCTCACGCGAGTCCGTTGTGGACCTCTCCGCGATCCCTTCCGTCGAATGGCGGCAGGATCTCGAATCGCTGCTGGGCGCGGACGCGGTGCGCGTGACCGCGATCCCCGACGCGCGGCTCGCGTCCGAGGCGCCCGAGTCCGGTACCGGAGTGGAGCAGGACGACGTGCACGCGCTGGGCGAGCGGCTCGGCTACCGCGTGCGCACCACGCCGTCCTCGGTGGCCGGTGCCTTCGACGCGGTGTTCACCCGGAACGAGGCGGAGCTGTCGACCGGGCTGTATCGGCCACTGTCTGAAGTGGCGCAGTCTGAAGTGGCACGGTCCGAAGTGACACAGCCCGAAATGGCACGGTCCGAAGTGGAGCACGCGAACGACCCTGCCGCGGCACGCAGCGCGAACACGCTGGCCCAGCGGCTGCGGAGCGATCTCAAGCAGCGCCTTCCGGACTACATGGTGCCGGGCTCGATCGTGCTCATCGACGAGATCCCGTTGACGGACAACGGAAAGCTCAATGTCCGGGCGCTGCCGGACGCGGAGCCGACCGTCTCGCTCGCGCCGAGCAGGCCGCCGTCGTCGGCGGTCGAAGAGAAGTTGTGCGAGCTGTTCGCCGAGGTGCTCGGTCTCGGTGAGATCGGTGTCGAGGACAACTTCTTCGACCTCGGCGGCCATTCGCTGCTCGCGACGCGCCTGATCAGCCGGGCCCGTACCGAACTCGGGACCGAGCTGGCGATCCGCGACCTCTTCGACGCGCCGACCGTCGCCAAGCTCGCCGAGAAGGCGGGTGACGGGGAACCGGCGCGTCCGGCCGTCACCGCGAGGGAACGGCCGGAACGGATCCCGCTTTCCCCCGCGCAGAGGCGGCTTCTGCTGCTCACGAAGTTCGACGACGGTGGGATCGCGTACAACTTCCCGCTGGTGTTCCGGTTGCGGGGAGCACTGGACGTCGACGCACTGCACGCGGCGCTGGACGACGTGGTCGCGCGGCACGAGTCGTTGCGCACGGTGTTCCCTTCGCAGGATGATGAGCCGTACCAGCGCATTCTGGACTCCGCGGTGGTTCCGTTCGAAGTGCTTTCCACTGTGGAGTCCGCGCTGGCCGAGCGGATCGAAGAGGTGTCGCGCCGCCCGTTCGACCTGACCACCGAGATCCCGGTCCGCGCCACCGTGCTGCGCCTCGGCGCCGAAGACTTCGTGGTGGCGGTGGTTCTGCACCACATCACCACCGACGAATGGTCCGACCGCCCGTTCTTGACCGACCTGACCGTCGCATACCGGTCCCGTGTGGAAGGGCGTGCGCCGTCGTTCGCGCCGCTGCCGGTGCAGTACGCGGACTACACGCTGTGGCAGGCGGATCTGCTGGGCGATTCGTCCACTGAGGACAGTCTCATGGCGAAGGAGCTGGCGTTCTGGTGCGACCGGCTCGCCGGTGCACCCGATGAGCTGGCCCTGCCCGTCGACCGTTCCCGCCCGGCCAGGCCGAGCGGGCGTGGTGGGCGTGTCGAAGCCGAGCTATCGGTGGAGACCGCGAAGGCAGTGCGCGCACTGTCCACTTCGTCCGGTGCCAGTATGTTCATGCTCGCGCACGCGTCGGTGGCGGTGCTGCTGCACCGGATGGGCGCGGGGAGCGACATCGTGCTCGGCGCGCCGATCGCCGGCCGCGGTGACGCCGAGATCGCCGATCTCGTCGGCTTCTTCGTCAACACGCTGGTGCTGCGGACCGATCTCGGCGGCGACCCGACGTTCGGCGAGGTGCTCGACCGCGTCAAGGAGTTCGACCTCGCCGCGTTCTCGCACCAGGACGTGCCGTTCGACCGCGTGGTCGAGGAGCTGAACCCGCCGCGCGTGGCCGGGCGGAACCCGCTGTTCCAGGTGCTGGTCGGCTACCACCACCGGCCGGAATCCGAGCACGAACTGCTCGGGCTGCGCACCGAGTGGTTCGGCATGGACACCGGGATGGCGAAGTTCGACCTGCACTTCACCGTGGTCGACCAGCCGTCGGCCGACCGGGTCGGGCTCGCGCTCGAGTTCGCCACCGACCTGTTCGACGAGCGCACCGCGGCCCTGTTGCTGACCCGGCTCGAACGCGTGCTCGCGCAGGTGGCGTCGGCGCCGTCGCGGCGGGTCCGCGACCTCGACGTGTTGACGGAAACCGAAACCGCCCAGGTACTCGACGAGTGGAATGTGTGGGGTCCTGCGGGGCCGGGGTTGTCTGTGGGGTGGGTGGATCCGGGTGCGGTGGCGGTGGTGTGTTCGGGTGGTGAGTTGTCTTTCGCGGAGTTTGAGGGGTGGGTTTGCGGGGTTGCCGCGTGGTTGTGGGGGTTGGGTGTGGGTCGTGGTGATCGGGTGGGGGTGGTGTTGCCGCGGTCGGTGGAGTTGGTGGTGGTGGTGTTCGCGGTGCGGCGGGTGGGGGCGGCGTATGTGCCGGTGGATCCGGGTTTGCCCGCGGATCGGGTGGAGTTCGTGCTGGCTGATTCGGCGCCGCGGGTGGTGATTGATGATGTGGAGCGGGTGCGTTCGGTTTCGCGGGATGTGTCGTTCGAGCCGGTTGCGGTGGGTCCTGATGATGCGGCGTATGTGATTTATACGTCGGGGTCGACGGGGCGGCCGAAGGGTGTGGTGGTGCCGCGTGCGGGGATGGCGAATCGGCTGGCGTGGATGCAGGACGAGTTCGGGTTGGTTCCGGGTGATCGGGTGTTGTTGAAGACTCCGGCGAGTTTCGATGTGTCGGTGTGGGAGTTGTTCTGGCCGCTCATGGTGGGTGCGACGTTGGTGATCGCCTCGCCCGAGGGGCACCGGGACCCGCACTACCTGGCTGGTCTGATCCAGCGGGAGCGCGTGGACTTGGTGCATTTCGTGCCGTCGATGCTGGAGGTCTTCCTGGCCGAGCCCGCGGCTGCCGCGTGTGTGTCGTTGCGGCGAGTGGTGTGCAGTGGTGAGGCCCTGTCGGCTTCCGTGGCGGCCCGGTTCCGTGAGGTGCTGCCGCAGGCAAGCCTGCACAACCTGTACGGCCCGACCGAAGCCTCGGTGGATGTCACGTCGTGGACCTGCACGGGGGATGAGGTCGGTGCGGTGCCGATCGGGCGGCCGATCTGGAACACCCAGACCTACGTCCTCGATCACGCCCTCAACCCGGTCCCGCCGGGTGTCGCGGGCGAGCTGTACCTGGCGGGCGTCCAACTGGCGCGGGGTTACCTGGGTCGTGCGGGTCTGACGTCCGAGCGGTTCGTGGCGAGCCCGTTCATTCCGGGTGAGCGTCTCTACCGCACGGGCGATTTGGCGCGCTGGACGTTTGACGGTGTGCTGGAGTTCCTGGGCCGGGTGGATCACCAGGTGAAGATCCGCGGCTTCCGGATCGAACTCGGCGAGATCGAGACCGTCCTGAGGGCTCACCCGCAGGTCGAACAGGCCGCGGTCGTGGCCCATGACGGCACCCTGGTCGCCTACCCGGTCCCCGCCACCGTGGACCTCGACGACCTGCGGATCCACGTCTCCGGGGTGCTGCCGGAGTACATGGTCCCGACGACGTTTAGCCCGCTAAACGCACTCCCGCTCACCCCCAACGGCAAGCTCGACCGGGCCGCACTCCCCAAGCCCGACTACGCCGGGAAGGCAGCGGGCGCCGCGCCGCGCACGGAGCGGGAGGAGCAGCTCTGCGCCGCGTTCGCGGACGTGCTGGGCGTCGAGCGGGTCGGCGTCGACGACGACTTCTTCGCACTCGGCGGCCACTCGCTGCTGGTCATGCGGCTGGTCGGCCGGATGCGCGCGGAGCTGGGCATCGAGGTGCCGCTGCGGGCGGTGTTCGACGCGCCGACGGTCGCCGCGCTCGCCGGAACGCTCGGCGACACGGTCCCGGCCGCGGCGCCGCTGACCGTGCGGGACCGCCCCGAGCGGATCCCGCTGTCGTTCGCGCAGCGGCGGCTGTGGGTGCTGGACCAGGTCGACGGCCCGGGCAGCACCTACACGATCCCGCTCGCCTGGCGGATGAGCGGCGCACTCGACCTGGACGCGCTGCGCGCCGCCGTGCACGATGTCGTCCTCCGGCACGAGTCGCTGCGAACCGTGTTCCCCGCCGACGGCGGCGAGCCGTACCAGCAGGTCAGGGCCGAGCCCGAGGTGCCGTTCGCGATCGAGCGGGTCGGCGAAGACGAGGTGGCCGCGAAGCTCGCGCAGGCGGCCGACCACGCGTTCGCACTGGATCGTGAGCTGCCGATCCGCGTCACCGTGCTCGGGACGGCGGACGACGAGCACGTGGTGCTCCTGCTGGTGCACCACATCGCGGGCGACGAGTGGTCGAGCGCGCCGCTGGCCGCGGATCTCGCGCGGGCCTACGCGTCCCGTGTGGACGGTCGTGTGCCGGAGTTCGCGCCGCTGCCGGTGCAGTACGCCGACTACGCGCTCTGGCAGCGCGAAACCCTCGGGGACACCCTCGCACGGCAGCTCGGCTTCTGGCGCGCGGAACTCGCCGGACTGCCCGACGAGCTGGCGCTGCCGACCGACCGGACCAGGCCGGCCGAGGCAAGTCACCGGGGCGCTTCGGTGTCGGTCCCGTTCACGCCCGAGCTGAGCCAGGGCCTTCGCGACCTGGCGCGACAACACGACGTGAGCCTGTTCATGGTGCTGCATGCCGCCGTCGCGACCCTGCTGACCAGGCTCGACGCGGGGACAGATGTGCCGATCGGCAGCCCGATTTCGGGACGCGGCGACGCGGCACTGGAGGATCTCGTCGGGTTCTTCCTCAACACGCTCGTGCTCCGGACCGACACCGGCGGCGACCCGACGTTCGGCGAGCTGCTGACCAGGGTCCGCGACACCGATCTGGCCGCGTTCTCCAACCAGGACGTGCCGTTCGAGCGGCTCGTGGACGCGCTCAACCCGGAGCGCTCGCTCGCGAGGCACCCGTTGTTCCAGGTCATGGTGGTCTACCTGGCCGATCCCGGCGACGGCCTCGCGCTGCCGGGGATCAGCGCGCGCCCGGAACCGGTGGGGCAGCGGACCGCGAAGTTCGACCTCGAATTCGACTTCACCGACGACGGTGGCCGCATCGAATACAGCACCGACCTGTTCGACGAGCGCACCGCCGAACGGCTCTCCGAACAGCTGCTTCGCGTGCTGACGGCCATCGTCGCCGAGCCCGGCGCGAGGATCGGATCGATCGGCCTGCTGTCCGAAGTGGACCGTCAGCGGATGCTGGTCGAGTGGAATGTGTGGGGTCCTGCGGGGCCGGGGTTGTCTGTGGGGTGGGTGGATCCGGGTGCGGTGGCGGTGGTGTGTTCGGGTGGTGAGTTGTCTTTCGCGGAGTTTGAGGGGTGGGTTTGCGGGGTTGCCGCGTGGTTGTGGGGGTTGGGTGTGGGTCGTGGTGATCGGGTGGGGGTGGTGTTGCCGCGGTCGGTGGAGTTGGTGGTGGTGGTGTTCGCGGTGCGGCGGGTGGGGGCGGCGTATGTGCCGGTGGATCCGGGTTTGCCCGCGGATCGGGTGGAGTTCGTGCTGGCTGATTCGGCGCCGCGGGTGGTGATTGATGATGTGGAGCGGGTGCGTTCGGTTTCGCGGGATGTGTCGTTCGAGCCGGTTGCGGTGGGTCCTGATGATGCGGCGTATGTGATTTATACGTCGGGGTCGACGGGGCGGCCGAAGGGTGTGGTGGTGCCGCGTGCGGGGATGGCGAATCGGCTGGCGTGGATGCAGGACGAGTTCGGGTTGGTTCCGGGTGATCGGGTGTTGTTGAAGACTCCGGCGAGTTTCGATGTGTCGGTGTGGGAGTTGTTCTGGCCGCTCATGGTGGGTGCGACGTTGGTGATCGCCTCGCCCGAGGGGCACCGGGACCCGCACTACCTGGCTGGTCTGATCCAGCGGGAGCGCGTGGACTTGGTGCATTTCGTGCCGTCGATGCTGGAGGTCTTCCTGGCCGAGCCCGCGGCTGCCGCGTGTGTGTCGTTGCGGCGAGTGGTGTGCAGTGGTGAGGCCCTGTCGGCTTCCGTGGCGGCCCGGTTCCGTGAGGTGCTGCCGCAGGCAAGCCTGCACAACCTGTACGGCCCGACCGAAGCCTCGGTGGATGTCACGTCGTGGACCTGCACGGGGGATGAGGTCGGTGCGGTGCCGATCGGGCGGCCGATCTGGAACACCCAGACCTACGTCCTCGATCACGCCCTCAACCCGGTCCCGCCGGGTGTCGCGGGCGAGCTGTACCTGGCGGGCGTCCAACTGGCGCGGGGTTACCTGGGTCGTGCGGGTCTGACGTCCGAGCGGTTCGTGGCGAGCCCGTTCGCTCCGGGTGAGCGTCTCTACCGCACGGGCGATTTGGCGCGCTGGACGTTTGACGGTGTGCTGGAGTTCCTGGGCCGGGTGGATCACCAGGTGAAGATCCGCGGCTTCCGGATCGAACTCGGCGAGATCGAGACCGTCCTGAGGGCTCACCCGCAGGTCGAACAGGCCGCGGTCGTGGCCCATGACGGCACCCTGGTCGCCTACCCGGTCCCCGCCACCGTGGACCTCGACGACCTGCGGATCCACGTCTCCGGGGTGCTGCCGGAGTACATGGTCCCGACGACGTTTAGCCCGCTAAACGCACTCCCGCTCACCCCCAACGGCAAGCTCGACCGGGCCGCACTCCCCAAGCCCGACTACGCCGAGCTGGTCACCGGCGGGCTGCCGACGACACCGCGCGAGGAGGTCCTGTGCGGGCTCGTCGCCGGGGTGCTCGGCCTCGACCGGGTCGGCGTCGACGACGACTTCTTCGCGCTCGGCGGCGACAGCATCGTGGCCATGCAGCTCGTCGCCCGCGCCAGGGCCGAGGGCCTCGCGCTGAGCCCGCGTGACGTGTTCCGGCACAAGACCGTCGCCGGGCTCGCCGCGGTCGCGAGCACCCACGACACGGTCACCGCCGACCCCGGCACCGAGCTGGTGACCCTCGACGAAGCGGAACGCGCGGAAGTCTCCGGCGACGTCCTGCCAGTGACCCCGCTGCAGGCCGGCCTGCTGTTCCACGCGTCGATGGACACCGACGGCGAGGACGTCTACACGGTCCAGGTCTCGTTCGACCTCGAAGGAGACGTCGACGCCGCCCGGTTGAAGGAGGCCGCGGCGGCGCTGCTGGACCGGCACCCGAACCTCCGCGCCGGGTTCCGCTACCTGCGGTCCGGCCGCGCGGTGTCGGTCGTGCCGAGGGCGGTCACGCTGCCGTGGCGCGAGGTCGCGCTCCCCGGCGAGCAGGCATGGGAGCGCGCCCTCGGCCAGGAACGCCGCCGGTTCGACCCGGCGGAACCACCGTTGATCCGGTTCCTCCTGGCCAGGGTCGGCGATGCCTACCGGTTCGCGGTGTCCCACCAGCACCTCCTGATGGACGGCTGGTCGGTGCCGCAGGTGATGCGCGAACTCGCCGAGCTGTACCAGGGCGGCGCCACCGCGCCGGTGCGCTACCGGGACTACCTGCGCTGGCTGTCCGAACAGGACACCGGCGCCGCGCGTGCGGCGTGGACCCGTGAGCTGGAAGGCTTCGAGGAGCCGACGCGGCTGGTGCCAGCCGACCCGGACCGGGTCGCCGCGACGCCCCGGCGGCGTACCGAGTTCCTCGACGAAGACCTCACCACCCGGCTCACCGCGTTCGCCCGCACCCGCGGGCTGACGGTGAACACGCTGGTCCAAGGTGCGTGGGGGCTCTTGCTCGGTCGTTTCACCGGCCGCGACGACGTGGTGTTCGGCGCGACGGTTTCCGGCAGGCCGGGCGAGGTGCCCGGTGTCGAGTCGATGATCGGGCTCTTCATCAACACCGTGCCGGTCCGGGTCGAAGCGGGCGACGCCGAAACGCTCGGCGCCGTGCTGGACCGGCTGCAGGAGCGTCAGGCCGAGCTGATGGCGCACCAGCACCTCGGCCTCGCGGACATCCAGCGCGCGCACGGGATCGGCGAGCTGTTCGACACGCTCGTCGTGTTCGAGAGCTATCCCGGCGCCGACGCGGGCCCTGGCGCCGAGTTGCGCGTGACCGCGCGCGACCACGATGACGCGACGCACTACCCGTTCACGTGGGCGGTCGAGCCGGGTGAACGGCTCCGGCTCACCGCCGAGTACCGGGCTGACCTGTTCACCGAGCCGATGATCGACCGGATCGTCACCGGGATGCGCGCCCTGTTCGACGCGATGGTCACCGGTGCCGGCCGGAAGCTGTCCGAAGTGGACGTGCTGTCCGTCGCGGAACGGCGGCAGGTGATCGAATCCTGGAACGACACCGCGCTCGAGGTGCCGTCGTCCACGGTTCCCGCGCTGTTCGAAGCCCAGGCACGCCGCACCCCCAACGCTCCGGCGCTCGCTTTCGGACGGACACAGTGGACGTTCGCGGAACTGGACGCGTGGACGAACAAGGTGGCGCGCAGGCTGATCGCGCTCGGCGCGGGGCCGGAAACCGTGGTGGCGCTTTCGCTGCCGCGTTCGGCCGAGTTCCTGGTCGCGATCCTCGCCGTGCACAAGGCAGGTGCCGCCTACCTGCCGCTGGATCCGGACTACCCGGCGGAGCGGGTGAGCGCGATGATCGAGGACTGCCGCCCGGTCGTCGTGCTGGACGAGCTGCCGGACCTCGCCGGGGCGGACGCGGGCCCGGTCACCGACGACGACCGGCTCGCCCCGCTGCACCCGGACCACCCGGCGTACGTGATCTACACGTCGGGCTCGACCGGGCGGCCGAAGGGCGTGGTGGTGTGCCATCGCGGTGTGGCGAACCTGTTCCACAGCCACCGCGAAACCCTGTACCGGCCCGCGGCCGTCCGCACCGGCCGCGACCGGTTGCGGGTGGCGCACGCGTGGTCGTTCTCGTTCGACGCTTCGTGGCAGCCGCAGCTGTGGCTGCTCGACGGGCACCTGCTGCACGTCGTCGACGAGGAGACGCGGCGCGATCCCGAGCTGCTGGCGGGAGTGCTGGCCGACGAGCGCATCGACTTCGTCGAGGTGACGCCCTCCTACTTCACGCAGATGGCCGACGCCGGGCTGATCCGCGACGGCGAGTGCTCGCTCGCCGTGGTCGGTGTCGGTGGTGAGGCGGTGCCGGACACGTTGTGGTCGCAGCTACGCGACCTGCCCGGAACCGAGGCCTACAACCTTTACGGGCCAACGGAAAGCACGGTGGACGCACTGGTCGCGCGAGTGTCCGAAACGGACCGTCCACTGGTCGGGCGGCCGGTGGCGAACACGAGCGCCTACGTGCTGGACGCCGCGCTGCGCCCGGTGCCGCCCGGGGTCACCGGTGAGCTGTACCTGGCCGGTGCCGGTCTCGCCCGCGGCTACCTGGAAAAGCGCGCGCTGACCGCGGAGCGGTTCGTGGCGAATCCCTACGGGCCGGGCCGCGTGTACCGGACCGGTGACCTCGCCAGGTGGACCGAGGACGGCAGGCTCGACTACCTCGGCCGCGCCGACGACCAGGTCAAGATCCGCGGCTTCCGGATCGAACTCGCGGAGGTGGAAGCCGCGCTGGCCGCGCACGTGAAGGCGGGCCAGGTGCTCGTCGTGGTCAGGGAGGACCGGCCGGGGGTCAAGCGGCTGGTTGCCTACGTGGTGCCCGCGGAGGGCACCGCGCCCGACCCGGCCGAGCTGCGGGAGCACGCGGGGGAGCGGCTGCCCGAGTACATGGTGCCGGCCGCGTTCGTGCTGCTCGACGCGTTCCCGGTGCTGTCGAACGGGAAGCTCGACCGGAAGTCCTTGCCCGCGCCCGATTTCTCGGACGTCGTGTCGGGGCGCCCGCCGGAAACCGAGCGGGAGCGGGTGCTCGCCACGGTGTTCTCCGCCGTGCTCGGGGTCGCCGAACCGGGCGTCGACGACGACTTCTTCGCGCTGGGCGGCGACAGCATCGTCGCCATGCAGCTGGTGAGTCGGATGCGCGCGGCGGGGCTGCGGATCACGCCGCGCCAGGTGTTCGCGCACCGGACCGTGGCCGCGCTCGCCGAGGTCGCCGAAGAAAGCGTTACGGCACAGCACCTTCCTGCGGACGGGACTGGAACGGTGGCATTGACCCCGATCATGCACGCGCTGCGCGAGCACGGCGGACCGATCGACGGGTACCACCAGGTCGCGCTGGTCCAGACCCCGGCGGAACTCGGCTGGGACGGTGCGCGCGCCGTGCTGGCCGCGGTCGCCGCGCGCCACGACATGCTGCGCGCGCGGCTGGTCCGCGAAGGCGACTGGACGTTCGAAGTACCGGAGACCGCGAACAGCGACGACTGGATCGTCCACTGTGCTGTGTCCACTGAGGACGATCTGCATACGGTGATCGCCGGGCAGGCGCCCGCCGCGCGCGACCGGCTCGATCCGGACGCGGGCCGGATGGTGTCCGCCGTCTTCTTCGACGCCGGGCGGGACCGGCCGGGCCGCCTGCTGGTGCTGATCCACCACCTCGTGGTCGACGGTGTCTCGTGGCGGATCCTGCTGCCGGACTTCGCGGCCGCGTGGGCCGATATCGCCGCGGGCAGGCCACCCGAGCTGACTCCGGTGGACACCTCGTTCCGCCGGTGGTCTTCCGAACTGGCCGTGCGGGCGGCCGAACCGGCGCGGCTCGACGAGCTGCCGTGGTGGCGTGCCGTGCTCTCCGGCGGCGACCCGCTGCCGCTGCGCGCCGAGCTGGACCCGGCGAGGGATGTCGTGCGGACCGTGCGCGGGGTCGGGCTCACCCTGCCGACCGAGCGGACCGAACCCCTGCTCACCACCGTGCCCGCGGCTTTCGGCGTCACCGTGAACGACGTGCTGCTGACCGCGTTCGCGCTGGCCGTCGCCGACTGGCGGCGGCGCGAAGGCGGGACGGGGAACGCCGTGCTGGTGGACCTCGAAGGCCACGGCCGTGAGGAGGAGCTGGCCGCGCACGCGGACCTTTCCCGCACCGTCGGCTGGTTCACCAGCGTCATTCCGGTGCTGCTGGATCCCGGCGAGATCGATCTCGACGACGCGCTCGCCGGGGGACCGGCGGCGGGCGAGGCGATCCGGCGGGTGGCCGCGCATCTCGCCGGAATGCCGTCGGCGGGTGTCGGCGCCGGCCTGTTGCGGCACCTGAACCCGGACACGAAACCGGAGCTGGCGGCGCTGGGCTCGCCGAAGATCGAGTTCAACTACATGGGCCGGTTCGGCTTCCCGCCGTCGACGGACTGGTCGTACGCGGCGGAAACCGAGGCCGCGGACGTCAACCCCGATGACGAAATGCCGGTCTCGCACTGCCTCGTGGTGAACTCGATGACCGAGGACCGCCCGGACGGCCCGGTGCTGTTCGCGCACTGGTCGTGGCCGGACGCGGTGCTGGCCGAGGAAACCGTGCGCGCACTGGGAACGGGCTGGTTCGCCGCGCTCACCGGGCTGGCGAGGGCTATTGGCTGAGTGACCTTTGTGGACTCGCTGGTACGGATTCGTCCAGACCCGATCGAGGCAGAACGGCGCGCATCCTAGCCGGACGCACCGGCCGACGCGGCCGATCCGACGCCGGATGCGGCGAGTTGTGCACACCGGACCGCACCTGTGGACAACTCGGCTCCACGCCCTCCCACAGACCCGAACCCCGGTAGACTGGGCTTGGGCCGTCCCCCGGGATGGGTGGGGGATTGGCTCCAGTAAAGGGAAATTCCGCGGCCGAGATCGGCTTTGGGGTCGTTCTCGTCGTCGATGTGCTCCGTGCGGCGAGATAGCGCCGAGGGCAGTGGGCGCGCCTCGTGCCGGTGGGCGAAGTGGCATCGATCAGGTCGATCGTTGACTGTTGAGGTAGCACAGTCATGGTTCAAACCATGGGCGCATCGCGGGTCACCGGCACGCTCGAAACTGGTTCGCCGGGTCAAGTGGGCTCAGACTCGTAGACCACCGCGGTCGCGGGGTCGCCCTTCGGCAGCCGGTAGGCCGTGCCGTCCCGGACGGGTCACGTACTCCTGAACAGCCGGTCCAGATGCACGTCGATCGCGGCGAGCGCGTCACGGGGCTTGATCACGTCGAGTTCGATCAGGGAGGTGAAGCCGGTGAGGGCGAGAAGCAGGTTGGTCTCGGTCGCCGGGTCGCGGCCGGAGTCGATGTGCCCGTCGGCGATCGCCTGGCGGACCAACTGCTCGACGAGGGCCCGCCCTTGGACGAGGCCGCGGCGCGCCTGCTCGTGCACGGCCTCGTCGTGCAGCGCCTCCAGGGCGTAGGCGGCGCTCATCCGGCTGGTCGCGCGGGCGTCGGCATGCAGCGGGAGCATTTCCGCGAGCGTCAGCCGCAGCACGTCACGGGGGTGCGGATGGTCACCGAGCTTTTCGAGCCCCTGGTGTGTGCGCACCGAGGTCTGCTCGGACGCGAAGTCCATGGCGAAGGAGAGCATGGCGGTCCGGGAGGCGAAGTAGTGCTGAAGCTGCCCGAGTGACATGCCCGCCTCCTGCGCCACCACGCGCATCGTCAGCTGTGCGACACCGCGCTGCTCCACCACCCGCCACAGTGCGCGGGCGATCGCTTCGCGGCGTCCGCGGTGATCCACCTGTTTCGGCATCGCCGGCCCCTCCCTCGTACCCGGGACTGTTTCAATACAGTTGACATAATACACCTGACCCATAATCCTGGGTCCACTCGAGGGAAGGAATCGCCATGTCCGAACAGCCAACGGTGCGGACCACGGAAGGCGTGGTGCGGGGGCGCCGGCGGCAGGGGCACGCGGTGTTCCGCGGCATCCCCTACGCCCAGCCCCCGGTCGGAGCGCTCCGCTTCGCCGCGCCCGCGCCGCCGCACCGCTGGGAGGGGACGAGGCAGGCGGTCGAGTTCGGCCCCGTGGTGCCGCTGTCCCTGCCGATCGACGTGCCCCCGCAGGGCGCCGACTGGCTGACGCTCAACGTCGGCACTCCGGATCCCGGCGCGGCGGGACTGCCGGTGCTGGTGTGGATCCCCGTGGGCGGCTACCTCTCGGCCGCGTCGAGCGACCCGATGTACGACCCGGCGGCGCTGGCCGAGGCGGGAGTCGTCGTGGTGACCATCAACTGCCGCGTGGGCGCGGAGGGATTCGCGTTCCTCGACGACGTGCCGCCCAACCGCGGATTCCTCGACCAGATCGCGGCGCTGGAGTGGGTGCAGCGCAACATCGCCGCTTTCGGAGGCGACCCCGGCCGGGTCACCGTGGGCGGGGTGTCCGCCGGGGCGGGCTCGGTGGCCGCCCTGCTGACGATGAAGTCCGCGCGCGGGCTGTTCCGGCGGGCCATCGCCCATTCGGTGCCGGGGCTGCACAGCACCCCCGCGCTGGCACGGCAGGTCACCGCCGCGTTCGCGGACCGGATCGGCGCGGCGGCGCCCACCGCCGAGGCCCTGCGCGACATCGACCCATGGCACCTGGCCGCCGAGCTCACCTCCTTCAACGCCGGACTCCACGCGCACCGGGAGAGCTGGGGACGCCTCACGGAGACCGGCACCGCGCTGTGCCCCGTCGTCGACGGCGAGATCCTCCCGGAAACGCCCTGGTCCGCGCTGACCGGCGCGCGTGCGAGCGGGACCGAACTGCTCGTCGGCCACACCCGGGACGAATTCCGGTACTTCAGCGTCGTGAGCGGACGGCACGGCACCTTCACCGAGGAGGACGCCCACGCAGCCCTGGAGCTGCACGCCCCGCAGCCGGACGGCGCGCGGGCTTACCGTGCCGCGTTCCCGCAGGCAGGCCCGGAGGAGCTGGTGGAGACGGTGTACTCCGACGCCCTCTTCCGCATGCCGTCGCAGAAGCTGGCCGAGGCGAACGCCGCGGCCGGCGGCACCTCGTACCTGTTCGAACTGGGCTGGGTCGCCCCGGCCCTCGGCGGCATCCTGGGCGCCTGCCACAGCCTCGACGTGCCCCTGGCGTTCGGCACGCTGGACAGCCCCGTCGGCACCCAGCTCATCGGCGAGGAGCCCACTCCCGAGGCCGTCGCGCTCTCCCGCGAACTCCAGGAGGCATGGGTCCGCTTCGTCACCACCGGCGACGCGGGCTGGTCCGCCCACCGGCCCGGCGGCCACCTCACCCGCGTCCTGGACACCGAGTCGAAGACGCTGCCCTACCCCGAACAGGCATCCCGCCAGATCTGGGAAGGTCACTCTCCCGCCCCCTTCGACCTCTCGTAATCGTCCGGATCGGCTCCTACGGCTGCGACGCGCCATCGCGCACGCCTAGCGGATGCCTCTCTCCGGCGCACCTGCTGCTCGGCGGTGAACGGGACGCCGGGTTCGCGTGCCGGGCCGAGGTACGCCGCGCCTGCGCCAGGCAGCGGAGACGACCTCCCGGTCGTGCGGCTCCGTGCTGAAGCGGTTGTGCGCCGCGAGTCCGGCGGCTTCAGCCGGGTTCGTCCGCGTCGTGGCCGGCTGGTTCAGCCACAGCACGCCGAGCACCACCCAGACGGCGAAGGCGACCAGCTCGCCGAGAACCGGCCGGAGTGCCTAGGCGCGTCTCCATAGCACCAGACACCGCCCGGCGAGGCCGATGGCGAACATGAGGAGCCCGGCGGCCACCGACACCCACGGCAGCGTGGCCACCAGGGTGACGCAGCCGAGGATGCCGAGGACGTTGAGCCAGCGCGGCCAGCGGCGCTGATCGGCGGGCTGGGTGAACGCGGAGGCGTTGGCGATGGCGTAGTAGACGAGCACGCCGAACGAGGAAAAGCCGATCACACCGCGCAGGTCGAGGGTGAGCACGAGGACGGAGACGACGACGGCGAGCGCCGCTTCGGCGTGGTGCGGGACCTTGAACCGGGGGTGCACGGCGGCCAGCCACGTCGGCAGGTCGTGGTTGCGGGCCATGGCGAGGCCGGTGCGCCCGATTCCCGCGATGAGCGCCAGCAGCGCACCGAGGCTCGCCACCGCGCCGCCGATGCGCACCACGGGTTCGAGGCCGCCCGCGCCGGCGGCGCGGATCGCTTCCGACAGCGGCGCCGTCGCGGCGGCGAGCTGGTCGGGACCGGCCGCGAGCAGCGCGGCGACGCCGACCACCAGGTAGAGCACGACGGCGATGGCCAGCGCGGTGGTGATCGCGCGGGGGATGGTGCGCCGCGGGTCGGTGACCTCCTCGGCCATGGTGGCGATGCGGGCGAACCCGGCGAAGGCGAAGAACAGCAGCCCGGCCGCCTGCAGCGTGCCGTACAGGCCACCTCGGGAGCTGCCGAGGTTCGTCACGGTGGCGCCGCCGCCGGTCGCGATGCCGAGCACGACCGCGATCAGTGCGAGCAGGGTGAGGCCGACCAGGACGCGGGTGAGGATCGCGGTCCTGGTCACGCCCCGGTAGTTCAGCGCCGCGAGCGCGAGCACCCCGGCGACCGCGACGGCCCGCTGCGCCCACTGCGCCCACCACGGGCCGGGAACCGCGTAGCTCGCGAAGGTCAGCGCCATCGCCGCGCACGACGCGGTCTTGCCGATCACGAAGCCCCACCCGGCGGTGAACCCCCACCACTGCCCGAGGCGCTCGCGGCCGTAGACGTAGGTGCCGCCCGAGACCGGGTACACCGCGGCGAGCTGAGCGGAGGCGGTCGCGTTGCAGTAGGCGATCACCGCCGCGATCGCCAGCCCGGCCAGCATCCCGGTGCCCGCCGCCCGCGTCGCGGGTCCGAACACCGCGAACACGCCCGCACCGACCATCGAACCCAGCCCGATGACCACCGCGTCCGCCGTGCCCAGCCGACGGTGCAAGCTCGGTGAGTTCATCGCGTCCGTTCCGCTCGGTGTCGGACATGCCGGGCGTCACCCTAGGTGCCCAAGGTGTCCGGACGGTGACTTCGCGCCGCCGCACGTTGCCCGCGCGGTCTTCTTTGCCTGGCTGTACGTCCCGGAACGACCGGAACGAATTGTGGTGCCAGTACTCGTCGCGACAGGCTTTTCGCCATTACCGAGAGTTTTTACCGAAAGGGTGTGCTCGACCATGCGCAAGATCTTGATGGCCGCCGTGCTTGCCGGTGCCGCGTTGGCGGTGGGCGCTCCGTCGGCGTCCGCGGCGGAGTCCTACCCCGCGGGGGTTTACCCGAACGGGCCGGCCGCCGAGGCCGCGTGCGCACAGGGGATTCAGCAGGGACGCTGGAAGGCCTGCAGCTACACCTTCGTCGCAGGTGGTCAAGCGGTGCTTTGGGTCGTGGTCTGACCCGCCGGTTTCCGCGTCGGGGCGGGACATCATAGCGGTGCGCACCGGCGACGGGACCTGATCCAGCCGAGATGGGCCGAGTTGTCCACATCCGCGCGGCGGTGTGGAGAACTCGGCCTCTCGCCCTGCTTTTCCACCCCCGTCACCCGGAGCGCCGGTAGACTGGGCTGGGGCAGCCCCCCGGGATCGGGTGGGGGATTGGCTCCAGTAAGGGAACCGGCAGCGGTCTCGCGGCCGGGCCTGCTTCAGCGGTGATCCGACCAGGCCGCCCACAGCGTCGCGTACTGCCCGCCCGCGGCGACGAGTTCGGCATGGGTGCCGGTTTCCACCACGCGCCCGGCGTCGAGCACGACCACCCGGTCCGCGCCGGCGGCCTGCGTGAGCCGGTGTGCCACGACCAGTCCGGTCCGGCCGGAAAGCGCGGCGTCCGCGGCCTTTTCGAGCACCTTGGACCCGGCGCTGCCCGCTTCGGCGGTCGCCTCGTCGAGGATCGCGATCGGCGGATCGGTCAACACGAGCCTGGCCAGCGCGAGCTGCTGCGACTGCGTGACGGTCAGCCGGTGCCCACCATCACCGACCACAGTGGACAGTCCATCCGGGAGCGCGCGCACCCAGTCCGAGGCGCCGACGCGGTCCAAGGCGAGGTGCAATTCCGGTTCCGTGGCATCGGCCTTCGCCAGCCGCAGATCCTCCGCCAACGGCCCCGCGAAGACGTGCACTTCCTGGCTGATCAGGGAAACCGTCTCCCGCACCCCGGACGGCCCCAGCTCCGCCACATCAACGCCGCCGAGCGTGATCGAACCCGCCGACGGGTGGTGGATCCCGGCGATCAGCTTCGCCAGCGTGGTCTTCCCCGCCCCGCTCGCCCCGACCAGCGCGACCCGCTCGCCCGGCGCGACCTCGAGGTCCACCCCGTGCAGCACCTCGTGTCCGTCCACATAGGAGTGTCCGAGGCCCGCGGTCTTGACCGACGAGTCGACCGGCACGGCGGGGTGCGCCGGTTCCCGCACCGGCGGCAGGTCGGAGACGCCGATGAGCCGGGACAGGCTCGCGTTCGCGGACTGCGCGTCGTCGACGAGCGCGAGCGCGGCGTTGATCGGGTTGAACAGGCTGTGGAAGTACAGCGCCGCCGCCGTCGCGGTGCCGATCGTCGCGCTGCCGTCGCGCACCAGCCAGAACCCGGTCGCCAGCACCGCGCCCAGCCCGATCAGCTCGGCGAGGTTGAGCCTGCCGAAGAACCGCGTCACCAGCCGGATCCCGCGCAGCGCGAGATCGACGGCGGCACCGGAGCGCGCCCGCACCCGGCCGACGTGCTCGCCGGCGAGCCGGAACGCGCGCACCGTCGGCGCCCCGCCCACGGTGTCCAGGAGTTGTTGCTGCTGCTCGCCGACGGCCACCCGCTGCTTCGCGTAGAGCGGGACGGCGCGGCGGATGTACCAGCGCACGGTGCCGAGCTGGATCGGCGCCGCGAGCAGCGCCGCGATCAGGAACCGCCAGTCGAGCACCGCGAGCCCGCCGAGGGTCAGCACGATCGTCAGCACCGACCGGCCCAGTTCCGGCAACGCGTCGCGGACACCGTCGGCGATCTCGGAAACGTCGTTCGTGACGCGGGTCGTCAGGTCACCCGAACCCGCCTTTTCGACCTGTTCCAACGGAAGGCCGAGCGCGCGTTCCACGAACTTTTCCCGCAGTTCGGCGAGCATGCCCTCGCCGAGCCGCGCGACGAGCGACGTCCCGATCGCGGTCGCCACGCCCTGCCCGAGCGCGACGAGCGCGATCAGCAACACCGGCAGCGTGACCGCCTCCGCGAGACGGCGCTGCGCCACCAGGTCGACGATGTGGCCGAGCAGGGGCGCGGTGAGCAGGCCGATCCCGGTCGCGGCCACGACGAACACGAACGCGCTCAGCGCGAGCCAGCGCCGCGGGCGCACCAGTTCGCCGAGCACGGCCCGTGTCCTCGCCCAGGTCGCGGTGGGGAGCAGTTCGGTCACGACAGCACCGCCGTCCGGTAGAAAGCGTTGTCCCGCACCAGATCCGGATGCCTCCCGTGCGCCGAAACGGTGCCGCCGTCGAGCACGACCACCCGGTCGGTCACGGCCAGCAGCGCCGGGCTCGTGGTGACCACGATCGTGGTCCGGCCCCGGCGCACGGCCGCGATCTCGGCCGCGATCTTCGCCTCGGTGACCGCGTCGACCGCGGTCGTCGGATCGTGCACGAGCAGCACCGGCGGGTCCGCGGCGAGCGCACGCGCGAGCGCGACGCGCTGGCGCTGCCCGCCCGAAAGCGAGCGCCCGCGTTCGGTGAGGACGGTGTCCTGCCCGTCCGGCAGCGTCGCGGCGACCTCGTCCGCGTTCGCCGCGGCCATCGCGCGTTCCACGGCGGGGCCTCCCGCGCGGACGTTGTCGATCAGCGAGCCCTCGAACAGGTCCGCGTCGTGCGCGGCGACCAGCACCGCGCGCCGCACCTCATCGGGGTCCACAGTGGACAACGCGGTGCCGTCGAGCGTCACGGCGCCCGAAGCCGGGTCGAACTCGCGCCCGAGCACGGCGAGCAGGTCGCGGGCGGCCGCCGGGTCCGGCGCCACCACCCCCAGCAGTTCCCCCGGTGCCACCTCCAGCGTCAGATCGCGCAGGTTTTCGTGGCACAGTCCGGAAATCCGGAGCGCGCCCGGCACTTCCGAGGGCAGCTTCCCGTCCCCGCCGGGAACCGCGGGCGGGGCGGCCAGCACGTCGGCGACGCGCGCCGCCGACGCTCGTGCCTGCGCGACGCCCGCGTTCACGCGCCCGAAGATCTGGAACGGGGTGAGCAGGAACTGCGCCAGTCCCACGGCGGCGACCAGATCGCCGACGCTGATGTCACCCGACGCGGCCAGCCTGCCGCCCACCAGCGCGACGAGCGCGATGAACATGCCGGTCAGCGCCAGAATCGCGCCGTCGTGCCAGGACTTCGCCCGCGCCGCCCGCAGCGTCGCCTTCAGCGAGTCCCGGCTGGTCCGCCGGTAGCGCGCGACCGCGCGCGGCTCGGCGCCGATGCCCTTCAGCACGCGCAACCCGTTCACCAGGTCCGCCGCGACCCCCGACGCGTACGCGGCGCGCTCCTGTTCGACACCGCTCCGCCGTTCCAGCGGGCGGCCGATGAAATGCGCCAGCACCAGCAGCGGCGGCGTGCCCAGCAGCACGAGCAGGCCGAGCGGCACCGACATCCGCAGCAGCGAGATCGCGCTGACCAGCAACCCGGCGAGCCCGGCGAGTCCGAAGGGGAGGATCAGGTTCACCGAGCCGACCCGTTTCGCGTCGGAGGTCGCGATGTTCGCGAGTTCCCCCGCGAGCCGTCCCTTCGACGCGCCGCCGCGCGAGTCGAGCACGCGTTCCGACACCCGCACCCGCAGGTCGTGCGCCGCCGTCTCCGCAGCGCGCTCGGCGAACCGCGCGCCGAACCGGTAGCACGACGAGAAGGCGGCGAACAGCACGGCGAGGATCGCGATCCACCGCAGCAGCGCCATCGCGGACCCGGTCGACACCGCTTCGTCGATCGTCCTGCCGATCACCACCGGCACCAGCGCCTCGCCGCCCTGGTGCCCGGCGACCAGCAGGGCGGCGACGCCGACGGTGCCGCGTTTGCTCGTGATCGCCCCGCGCAGCACACTGCCGGGGGTGGGTGGCGCGGCAGCGCGCACGGCGAGGCCCCTTCCGTCGATCGAGCACTGAGATAGGTAAGGCTAGACTAAGCCGTACTGTCGTCATGACCACCGAGAAGGGTGACCCGTGTCTCTTGGCGCCGTGCGCACCGAAGCCGCGCCCGACGAGACTCCCGGCAAGGCACCGTCGCGCCGGGCCCAGTCCGTCCGGGCCGTCGGCCTGCTCGTCGCGCTCGGCGTGCTCGCACTGGTCTTCCTGCTGAGCCTGTGGATCGGCTCGCGGAACATCGCGTTCCTCGACACCTGGAACGTGTTGTGGCACAACGACGGCAGCGAAGAAGCGATCATCATCCACGACCTGCGCATCCCGCGCGCGCTGATCGGGCTGCTCGTCGGCATCGGGCTCGGGGTCGGCGGCGCGCTCATGCAGGCCGTCACCCGCAACCCGCTCGCCGATCCTGGGATACTCGGCGTGACCATGGGCGCGTCCGCGTCGGTCGTCGTCGCCATCGCGTTCCTCGGGATCACCTCGGTGCTGGGCTACGTCTGGTTCGCCTTCGCGGGCGCGGCCATCGCCTCGGTCGTGGTGTACCTGCTCGGCTCGGCGGGCGCCAGCTCGGCGACGCCCGAACGGCTCGTGCTCGCCGGCGCCGCGATCACCGCCGTGCTGTTCGCGTTCAACCAGGCCGTGCTGCTGCTGGACCCCACCGCGTTCAACGAGTTCCGGTTCTGGGAGATCGGCTCGATCGCGGGCCGCAAGATGGACGTGGTGGTGCGGATCGCGCCGTTCATCGGCGCCGGGCTGCTGCTCGCGCTTTCCCAGGCCCGCCCGCTCAACGCGCTCGCGCTCGGTGACCAGGCCGGCCGGGCGCTCGGCGCGAAGATCGGCACCACGCGCCTGCTCACCGCCGTCGCGATCACCCTGCTGTGCGGGGCGGCGACCGCGGCGGCGGGCCCGATCACCTTCGTCGGGCTGGCCGTGCCGCACGTCGCGCGCCTGATCGCCGGGCCGGACCAGCGCTGGGTGCTCCCGTATTCCACCGTGCTGGCACCGGTCCTGATGCTCGGCGCGGACGTCATCGGCCGCAAGATCGGCGGCGCCGAGGAGTTCGAAGTGGGCATCATGACCGCGTTCGTGGGGGCGCCGGTGTTCATCTGGCTGTGCCGTCGCCGGAAGTCGGCCCGGTTGTGAGCGCGCTGAAGGAGAGCTGCGTGCTGAGGACCAGGAGCGAACGCGTGTCGTTCCGCGTCGACGCGCGCGCGACGACCGTGGCGCTGGCGCTGCTGGCCGGGGTGATCGTGGTCGGCCTGATCGCGATGACCACCGGCGACTACCCGCTTTCGGTCGGCGAGGTCGTGCAGACCCTGTTCGGGCAGGGCCCGCCCGGCGCGGACTTCGTCGTGACGACGCTGCGGCTGCCGCGCCTGCTCGCCGGGATCCTGGTCGGTGCGGCGCTGTCGGTGAGCGGGTCGATTCTGCAGAGCGTTTCCGGTAACGCACTCGGAAGCCCCGACCTGATCGGGTTCACCAACGGGTCCGCGGTCGGCGCGCTCCTCGTGATCATCGTGTTCGGCGGCGGCGCGGTGCAGGTGTCGATCGGCGCGCTCGTCGGCGGCATCGCCACCGCGCTGGTGCTGTTCGTGCTCGCGTATCGCGGCGGCGTGCACGGCAGACGGCTGGTGCTGATCGGCATCGGCCTGAGCACGATGCTGCTTTCGGTCAACTCGTACCTGATCACGCGCGCTTCGCTGCAGGAAGCGGTGACCGCGCAGTCGTGGCTCGTCGGCAGCCTCAACGGGCGCGGCTGGGAGCAGGTCGTCCCGGTCGCGGTCGCGGTGGCCGTGCTGATCCCGCTGGCCCTCTACTACGGCAGGCGGCTTTCGCTGCTCGAACTCGGCGACGACAAGGCGAAGGCGCTCGGCGTGCACGCGGACCGGACGCGGCTCGTGCTGGTCACGGTCAGCGTGCTGCTGGCCGCGGTGGCCACGGCCGCGGCTGGCCCGATCGCGTTCCTGGCGCTGGCCGCGCCGCAGCTCGCGCGGCGCCTGACCAAGGCGGCCGGGCCGTCGCTGGTGGCGTCGGCGCTGATGGGCGCGTTCATCCTTACTTTGAGCGACTTCGCGGTGCAGCGGGTGTTCAGCGGGACGCAGCTTCCGGTGGGCATCGCGACCGGTGCCATCGGCGGGCTGTACCTCGCCTGGCTGCTCGTGCACGAATGGCGCCGCAACCGCGCGGCCGGATAAGTCCGAAGTGGACACCGGGTGCCGAGGGCGCTGGGTAATCGATTGCTTGTCTAGCCGGGTGAGCGGTGTTACGTTCGCCGAAACGCCACCGCCCTCCCGTTAGGCAGACCCAGTATGGCGCGCAACCGAGTGCTGTTCTCCACGCCGTTCCTCATCGCCGCGCTGGTACTGGCGCTGGTCGTCGGGCTGGTCGTCGGCAAGGCCACGTCCAGTTCGAGCCAGACCGGCAACGCGGGGCCCGGCAAGGCGTCCGGCCTGCGGGTGGACGTGATCGTGAAGGCCACCGACTCCTCGTTCTGGCAGAGCATGTTCGCCGGCGCTCAGAAGAGCGGCGAGGACTTCGGGGTCGAGGTCGGCCGCTTCGGGCCCACTTCGGAGACCGATGTCAACGAGCAGGTCCAGCTCGTGGAGAACTCGATTTCGCGTGGTGTCAACGCGATCGTGGTCGCCGCGAACTCCGAGTCCGCGCTCGACAAGGTGATCGAGCGGGCGCGCCAGGGCGGGATCAAGGTGATCACCGTCGACGGCACCGTCACCACGCCGACCGAGGCGTTCATCGGCACCAACAACCTCCGCGCGGGCGAGCAGGCCGGACAGCGGCTGTGCAAGCTCGTCGCCGCGCAGGGCAAGACCAGCGGGAAGGTGCTGCTGGAGAACGCGGTCGCCGGCGTGCAGGCGCTCGGGGACCGGGCGAAGGGCTTCCGCCAGGGCCTCGCCGGGAACTGCCCGCAGATCTCGGTGTGGCAGGAGCGGTTCAACAACAACGACATCGCCACCGCGGCCAACCAGACGAACGACGCGATCGGCGCGGTGCCGGACCTGGTCGGCGTGTTCGCCGCGAACAACATGTCCGGCAACGGCGCGGCGCGCGCGATCAAGGACACCGGCAAGTCCGCGACGCTGCCGGTGGTCGCGTTCGACTCCGACCCGCAGGAGAACGGCGCGCTCGCCGACGGCTCGATCGACGCGCTCGTCGTGCAGAACCCGTACTTCTTCGGCTACCAGGGCGTTTCCGAGGCGATCGCGGTGAGCACCGGCGCGAAGGTGCCGCTCTCGCTCGACCCCGGCGCGGTCGTCGCGGACAAGGACAACCTGAACGACCCGGCGGTCAAGGACCTGCTGAACCCGCCGACGGCACAGGCGACGAAATGAGCCTGGTCCAGATTTCGGGGCTGCGCAAGGCTTTCGGCGCCAACGTCGCGCTCGCCGACGTGTCGCTGGAGCTGCGCGCCGGTGAGGTGCACTGCCTCGCCGGTGAGAACGGCGCCGGGAAGTCCACGCTGATCAAGGTGCTCACCGGCGCGCTCAAACGCGACGCGGGCGAGTACCTCGTGGACGGTTCGCCGATGCCGCGGTCGCTCACGCCCGCGGTGCCGAGGGCGGCCGGGATCGCCGCGGTCTACCAGGAGCTGAGCCTGCTGCCCGAGCTTTCCGTCGCGGAAAACCTGCTGATGGGCCGGTTCCCCGCGCGCGGCGGCGTGGTGCGCCGCGGTCCGCTGCGGGAGCAGGCCGTGGACCGGCTTTCCCGCGTGGGGCTGGAAGATCTCGACACCACGCGCAGTGTCGCCGAACTGCCCGCCGCGACCAGACAGCTCGTGGAGATCGCGAAGGTGCTCGGCGACGACCCGCGCGTGCTCATCTTCGACGAGCCGACCACCGCGCTTTCCGGTGCCGAGGCCGAGGCGCTGCTGCGGCGGATCACCGCGCTGCGGGACGATGGCGTCGCGATCCTCTACGTCAGCCACCGGCTGGAGGAGATGTTCGAGATCGGCGACCGCGTGACCGTGCTGCGCGACGGTGGCGTCACGAAAACCGCGCCGATGGGCGAGTTCACCGAGGACACCCTGATTGCTTCGATGGTCGGGCGCGACGTGGAGGAGCTTTACCCGAGCGCTTCGGATCGCACCGAGCAAAGCACCGCATTGCTCCGAGTACGGGGGCTGCGGCCTCCGGGCAGCCCGCACGCGGTCGATCTCGACGTGCGCGCGGGCGAGATCGTCGGCATCGCGGGCCTGCTCGGGGCGGGGCGCAGCGAACTGCTGCGCGCGGTGTTCGGCGCGGACAGGCCGGAGGCGGGCACCGTCGAGGTGGACGGCAAGCAGGTCCCGCTGGGGAAGCCCCGCGAGGCCGTGCGGTCCGGGATCGGGCTGCTGTCGGAGGACCGCAAGGAACTGGGCCTGCTGCCGGAGTTGACCATCCGGGAGAACGTGTCGGTGGCGAGCCTGACCGGGATCGCCTCGCGCGGCCTGCTCTCCCGGCGCCGCGAGGCCGAACGTGTCGATTCCATTTTGGACGATCTGCGGCTGCGCGCGGGCTCGTACGACCAGCCGGTGTCCACTTTGTCCGGTGGGAACCAGCAGAAGGTGCTGGTCGCGCGCTGGTTGCTGTCCGGGGTTCGCGTGCTGCTGTTCGACGAACCCACCAAGGGCGTCGACGTCGGCGCGAAGGCCGAGTTGTACGCGCTGATCGGGGATCTCGCTTCGCGCGGGTTCGCGATCGTGGTGGTGTCGTCGTACCTGCCGGAGCTGCTCGGGCTGGTCGAGAGGATCCTGGTGCTCAGGGCGGGGCAGCTCGTCGGCGACGTGCCCGCGGCCGAGGCGACCGAGGAAGGGCTCTTGCGGCTGGCGAGCACGGGGAGGCTGGAAAATGGTGCTGCGTAAGCTGATCGTCCGCGAGGACGAGTTCGGGACCGAGCGCCCGCGCGTGATCGGCTGGGGCGACGCCGTCGGTCGCGAAGGCGGCGGGCTCGTCGTGCTGGTGATCCTGTTCGGCGCGCTGTCGCTCGCCAGTGACAGCTTTTTGACCGGCGGGAACATGGCGAACCTGTCGCGGCAGTGGGCCGTGTACGGGATCATCGCGATCGGCGAGCTGCTGGTCATCCTCACCAAGGGCATCGACCTGTCCGTCGGCTCGGTCGTCGGCCTGACCGGTGCTTCGGCCGCGCAGTTGCTGGTGGCGGGGTTGCCGATCCCGATCGCGGTGCTGTGCGCGGTGCTCGTCGGCGGCGCCATCGGCGTGCTCAACGGCGTGCTCGTCGCGTACGCGAAACTGCCGCCGTTCATCGTGACGCTCGGGATGATGGGTGCCGCGCGCGGGCTGGTGCTGGTGATCACCAACGCCAACACGATCCAGCCGCTGCCCGAAGGCTTTTCCGCGATCGCGAACGACTCGCTGCTGAGCATCCCGAACCTGCTGTGGATCACCGTCGTGGTGATCGCGCTCCTCGGTTTCCTGTTGCGGCGCACCGTTTTCGGCCGCTACATCTACGCGACGGGGTCGAACGCCGAATCCGCGCGGCTGTCCGGCGTACCGGTGCCGAAGGTGCAGGTGACGGTGTACGCGATGTCCGGGCTGCTGGCCGGGGTCGGCGGCGTGCTGCTCGCGTCGCGGCTGGACGCGGGCGTGCCCACCATGGGCGAGGGCTACGAGCTGGACGCGATCGCCGCCTGCGTGATCGGCGGCGCGAGCCTGTTCGGCGCCAAGGGCAGCGCGCTGGGCGCCGCCGCGGGCGCGCTCATCACGTCCACCCTGAACAACGGCGGGAACCTGCTCGGCGTCAACTCGTTCTACCTGCGCATCGCGATCGGCGTGCTGATCCTGCTGGCGGTTTCCTTCGATCAGATCCAGTCCCGCCTCTTCGCGAAGCGAAGTCCGTGATGGCCACCTTCCCGTGAAGGTGGCCATCACGGCGGTTCAGCGGGCGGTGCGGGTGAACGCGGCCCAGGCGGCAGGGGAGACGGTGAGGTGCCCGGCGGCGCGGTCCTTGGTGTCGCGCACGCCCACGGTTTCGGTGCTCACGGCGACTTCGACGCACTCGTTGTTGTCGCCGCCGCCCATACCGCTGTAGCTGCTCTTACGCCATTGGTCCTTCTTCATGGATGCCTGCCTTCGCGCGGATGAACTCGGCCGTGTCCTCCGGCGACAGCGCGTCCGCGCTGACGTTGTCGAACATGGTC
Organism: Amycolatopsis minnesotensis; assembly: GCF_039529815.1. NCBI lineage: Bacteria > Bacillati > Actinomycetota > Actinomycetes > Pseudonocardiales > Pseudonocardiaceae > Amycolatopsis > Amycolatopsis minnesotensis. The sequence goes on from NZ_BAAANN010000004.1 coordinate 115,824, forward strand.
GAGAGGTGCTGTACGTCCTCACCATTTTCTACCCAAACACCCCCGGCCGCGTGCTCCAGGTAGGCGACAGATTGATCATCCGGATCTTCGTAGCCGAAGAGGTAGCAGGTGCCCGCCATGCTGCCGTACGCGCCGATGTCATAAGGGAGCACTTGGATGCGCACGTTCGCCATCTCGCCCGCTCGAAGGAGGTGTTCGAGCTGACCGCGCATGACTTCCCTGTCGCCGACCAACCGGTGGAGAACGACCTCATCGAGCAAAGCGTGCAGGTGCAAGGGATCGGGGCCGGTGAGGCGCTTCTGCCGGTTCAGGCGTTGCGCTACGAATTCGTCCACGGCGACCTTCGGCTCCCGTGAGCGCTGCGCGGAAGCGTGCACCGCTCGCGCGTAATCCGCCGTCTGCAACAGGCCCGGAACCACCGACGGCGCAATGGTTCGCACCGTCGAAGCTTCGCCTTCCGAGCGGACGAGTTGGCGGAACATCTTCGAGGCGCCCGCGGGCAGGCGGATGTACGGCGTGGGTATCGCGGCCTCGTCCCAGAACACCTGGATCCTGGCGCGGTCCTCGTCGCTGGCCTCGTACATGCTCAGCAACGTCTTCACCGTCGGCCACTGCGGGCGGTTCACCCCGGACTCGTACTTGCTGACCGAGCTGTCCGTGGTCCGGAGTTCGAGCGCGGCTTGCCGCAAGGTCACCCCGGCGTGCTCGCGCAGTTTCCGCAGGTTCCTGCCGAGTCGCTTCTTGAGCCGGGTCGGTGTCGCTGGCATGTTCGGGAGCTTACTGTCCGCAATTATGGACATGTCGCCCGATTGAATGATGACTGGAGACACGTCTCCCTTCTATCGTGAACCGGTCAGCGGGGCCGCGGGGAACACCTGCTGCGCGGCAGGGCTGTACGCCCGGCGCGGCCCCGCTGGCGCACGACTTCGAGGGGATGACGATGAGCTGGTGGCGCGGCACGGACGGCGGGGTCGAAGACTTCGACGGCACCGGCCCGGTCGACGAAGACGACGTTTTGCCCGCTAAACGTCAGCTCCGCCCGGTGATCGGCGGAGTGCGGCACCGTGCCCGCGTGCGCGGTTTGCCCGCGAAAGGCACCGTGATCCGCATGGCGTGCGGGTTCCTCTGGACGGTCAACCGGCGGAAGAAGTCCCCGCACCTCTACGACTGCCACGCCTGCGACGAGGTCTGGCCGGAGTCCCGCGACCGTCCCCCGGCTCCCTAGCCCCACCTGCATTCAGCGGGCTAAATGTCGTCAGCCGCGATCCGCGCCGACGGCGATGCCGACGATGGTGCACGGCTCGGCGCTGTGGTTGCGCCACGCGTGCCGGGTGCCGTTCTGCACGAGCACGTCACCCGCTCGCAGCACCGTCTGCTCGCCGTCGTCGAGTTCGAGCGTGACCTCACCGGAGACGATCAGGACGTAGTCGATGCTGTCCGTGGTGTGCATCCCCGGGTTGCCGGGCTCCATCGCGGCCAGCGCGCCCGGCATCCGCCGCTCCAGTTCCGCGGTGGCCGCGGCCAGGTCGAGGTCCGGTGGCGGGGTCAGATCGCCCGGCGCGATCACGTTGATCATGAAGCGCGATCCGTTCGCGGGCGGATACCACGACTCGCCGCCGCGCGGCGCGCCGTCGTCCGGGAAGGTCGGCCGCTCGTCCCGGCCCCACAGCCGGTAGGCCGCGCTGCCGGGCATCAGCTCGGAAGTGATGGGCTCGACCGTGCCGTCGTCGACCACGCGGGCCTTGCCATCGGAGTCGTGCCCGGTGACCACTCGTCGTATCCGCATGTGCTCCTCGTTCAATACGGTAGCGTATGGATACGGCACCGTATCCTGTGCCGGTGAAGCCGTCAATACGCTGGCGTACGCTGTGGCCGTGGTGAGCGAGTCGACCCGGTTGTCCGCCCAGGACTGGGCGCGGGCCGCGCTGAAGGCGATCGCGGACGGCGGGGTGGCCGCGGTCGCGGTCGAACCCCTCGCGCGGACGCTCGGTGTGACCAAGGGCAGTTTCTACGCGCACTACCGGAACCGGGACGAGCTGATCGCCGCGGCACTCGCGGAGTGGGTGCGCGGCCACGGCGAGGGCGGGCTCACCGCATTCGCCGCGATCGCCGATCCGGCCCAGCGGTTGCGCGAACTGCTCACCGCTGTCGTGCAGGCCGTCCAGCCGCTGGCTCCCTCGGTGCACTTGAGCCTGCTCGGCGAGCGCAACGACCCGCGGGTCCGGAACGCGGTCAGCCGGGTGAACAGCGCCCGGCTGGAAATCCTGGTCCGCACCTACCGTGAACTCGGCCTGTCGCCCTCTCGTGCGGAGTCTCGGGCGCGAGTCGCTTACGCGGCCATCCTCGGGTTGTCGCACCTGGCGCAAACCGATCCGGACGGCCCGGATTCCGCCGTGCTCGCCGACGAGGCCGCCGCGATCTTCCTGCCTGCCTGAGCTCCGGCAGGCGGCCCCTCCTGCCCCTGCCGGCCAGGTGGCTCCCACCTGCGTTTAGCGGGCTAAACGTCGTCGGTCGTTCAGCTGCCCAGGTAGCGCAGCACGGCCAGTACGCGGCGGCTGTAGCCGGCGGTGTGCCGCAGGTCGAGCTTGTCGAAGATCGCGTTGACGTGCTTCTCCACCGCGCTCTGCGACACGAACAGGGCCGCGGCGACGCTGGCGTTGGTATGCCCCTCGGCCATTTTCTCCAGCACCTCGCGTTCGCGCGCGGTCAGCTTCGTCAGCGGGTCGGTGTGCGTGGTGCGGGCGAGCAGGCGCCGCACCACCTCCGGGTCGAACGCCGCCTCGCCGCGGCCGACCCGGTCGAGCGCGTCCAGGAACTCGGCGACCTGGGCGACCCGGTCCTTCAGCAGATAGCCGACGCGGCCGCCTTCACTCGTGATCAGCTCCGTCGCGTACCGCTTCTCCACGTACTGCGAGAGCACCAGGACGCCCACCTCTGGCCGGCGCGCCCGGATTTCCATCGCGGCGCGCAGGCCCTCGTCGGTGTGGGTCGGCGGCATGCGGACGTCGGTGACCACGACGTCGGGCACGTGCTTTTCGGTGGCGGCGAGCAGTTCGACACCGGTGCCGACCGCGGCCACCACCTCGTGGCCTTCCTCGGCGAGCAGCCGGATCAGGCCCTCGCGCAGCAGCGTCGAATCCTCGGCGACGATCAGGCGCACGGCAGCACCGCGGTGACCGTGGTGGGACCGCCGTCCGGACTGTCCACGGTGAACTCCCCGTCGGCGGCGGCGACCCTGCGGGCGAGGCCGGAGAGCCCGCCGCCGGACGGGACTGCGCCGCCGCGGCCGTCGTCGGTGATCCGCACGACGATCATGGTGCCCTGCCTGGCCACCTCGATCGCGATCAGGCTCGCCGAAGCGTGCTTCAACGCGTTGCCGACCGCTTCGGAGACGACGAAGTACGCGATGGTCTCGGTGGCCGGGCCGGGGCGGTCCTTCAGCCGGTAGCCGAGTTCGACCGGCACGCTCGACCGTTCCGCCACCACTTCGAGCGCCGCGTGCAGCCCGCCCGCGTCCAACGCCACGGGGTACACGCGCCAGCTCACTTCGCGCAGGTCGCGAAGGGCCTCCTGGGACTGTTCGTGCGCCTGCCGCAGGAGTTCGCCCGGCTCGTCCGTCCGGCGCGCGCGGCCCAGCAGCATGCCGAGCGCGACCAGCCGCTGCTGCACGCCGTCGTGCAGCGCGCGTTCGATGCGGCGGCGCTCCTCGTTGACGGCTTCGATCACCTCGGCGCGCGTGGTCGCCAGCTCGGAAACCCTGCGCCGCAACAACTCCTCACGGCTCGGGCCCAGCATCCTCCCGGCGAGCCCGCGTTCGAGCGCCGCCACCCCGAGCAGGCCCTGGACGGCGATGAACCCCAGCAGGACGCCGAGCAGGACGAAGACGATCGGGTCGTACCAGTCGAGCCCGTCGCTGCGGTTCGAGTCGCCGATCGTGCCGCCGACGGCGAGCTGCCAGACCGCGGTTCCCCCGACGAAGAGGCCGTAGGCGATGAGCAGGAAGATCCCGGCGCCGAGCCCGCCCGCGATCGAGCGGACGCCGAGATAGCCCAGCGCCCTGGTGTCCGAGTAATCGCTCGCGCTTTCGGTCCTGAGGTAGGTGGCCAGCCTGCGCCGCTCGAACTCGGTCAGCGCCCGCGCGCCGCGGCCGACCGCGTTCCGTGCGCCGGGGATCGCCAGCAGCGCGCCGCCGAGCACCGCGTAGGGCAGCTCGGCGAACGCGCTCGCGGCGCCGAGCGCCAGCCCGGCGGCGGCGCGGGCGACCACCGTGAGGACAGCCATAGCCGCAGGTTATCCGCCCGCCGACCAGCGCGTACTGCGGCTTTCCGCAGTGTTTCCGGGTGCCGTTCCCCAGTGTCACGGCACGCGCCGGTTTCTAGCGTCGTTGGCAGTTCAGCGACCACGAAAGGCCGTCATGCATTCCGTTCTCACGCAAACCGCCGCCGAACCCATGGGCGGTCTCGCCGGGTGGGCCGTCGATCTGATGGACTCGCTCGGCGGGCTCGGCGCCGCCGTCATCGTCGGCCTCGACAACCTGTTCCCGCCCATCCCGAGCGAGCTGGTGCTGCCGCTCGCCGGGTTCTCCGCCAGCAAGGGCACCTTCAGCCTTCTCGGCGCGCTCACCTGGACCACCGTGGGATCGGTGGCGGGCGCGATCGTCATGTACTACCTCGGCCTGCTGCTCGGCCGCGACCGCACCCGCGCGCTGATGGCGAAGATCCCGCTGGTGAAGGCGTCCGACTTCGACAAGACCGAAGCCTGGTTCGCCCGGCACGGCACCAAGGCGGTGTTCTTCGGCCGGATGGTGCCGATCTTCCGCAGCCTCATCTCGCTGCCGGCCGGGATCGAGCGGATGCCGTTCTGGAAGTTCCTGTCCCTGACCACGCTCGGCAGCCTGCTGTGGAACGCGCTGTTCGTGGTGACCGGATACCTGCTGGGGGAGAACTGGCACCTGGTCAGCGACTACGCCGACTACTTCCAGTACGCGGTGATCGGCCTGGTCGCACTGGCCGTCGCCCTGTTCGCCGCCACCCGCCTGCGCTCCCGCTCCCGCGTCTGATCCGGGCGACGTTTAGCCCGCTAACTGCAGGCCGGGGCACTGCTCCGGCTGGGAGGCCGCCGGGTGCGTTTAGCCCGCTAAACGCATCCGTGGCCCCTTCCAGCCGGGAGGCCGCTGACGACGTTTAGCCCGCTAACTGCAGGCCGGGGCGCTGCTTCGGCTGGGAGCCCGCCGGGTGCGTTTAGCCCGCTAAACGCACCCGGTGACCGCGCCCCGGAAGGCCCACCCCCGGGAGATCGGGGGTGGGCCTTCCGGGGCGGAGAAACCCGCGAGCGGGGTCAGGCTGCCTGCGGGATCGGCGCGGCGGCCGGTTCGAGCGCCAGGTCGAGCACCTCGCGCACGTTCGCCACGGCGTGCACGTCCAGCTCCGAGAGCACCTCGGCCGGCACGTCGTCCAGATCGGGCTCGTTGCGCTGCGGGATGATCACGGTCTTCATCCCGGCCCGGTGCGCGGCGAGCAGCTTCTGCTTCACGCCGCCGATCGGCAGCACCCGCCCGGTCAGCGACACCTCGCCGGTCATCGCCACGTCCGCCTTCACGACGCGGCCCGAGAGCAGCGACGCGAGCGCGGTGGTCATGGTGATCCCCGCCGACGGGCCGTCCTTCGGCACCGCCCCGGCCGGAACGTGCACGTGGATGCCGCGGTCCTTCAGGTCGCCGACCGGCAGCTCCAGCTCGGCGCCGCGCGAGCGCAGGTACGACAGCGCGATCTGCACCGACTCCTTCATCACGTCGCCGAGCTGACCGGTCAGCGACAGCCCGGTCGAGCCGGACTCCGCGTCCGCGAGCGACGCCTCGATGTAGAGCACGTCCCCGCCGGCACCGGTCACCGCCAGCCCGGTCGCCACGCCGGGGATCGAGGTCCGCTGCGTCGACGCGGGCAGCGACGACTCCGGCAGGTGCCTCGGGCGGCCGAGGTAAGTGTCCAAATCGGACGCGTCCACCGTCACCGGCAGCGCCAGTTCGTCGAGCGCGACCTTCGTGGTGATCTTCCGCAGCACCTTCGCGATGGTCCGGTTCGCGTTGCGCACCCCGGCCTCGCGGGTGTACTCGGCCGCGACCCGGCTCAGCGCCGCGTCGGTCAGCGTGACGTCACCGTCGGCGAGCCCGGCCCGCTCCAGCTCGCGCGGGAGCAGGTGGTCGCGCCCGATGGTCACCTTCTCGTGCTCGGTGTAGCCGTCCAGGCTGACCAGTTCCATCCGGTCCAGCAGCGGCCCGGGGATGGTTTCCAGCGCGTTCGCGGTCGCCAGGAACACCACGTCCGACAGGTCCAGCTCGACCTCGAGGTAGTGGTCGCGGAAGGTGTGGTTCTGCTCGGGGTCGAGCACCTCCAGCAGCGCGGCGGTCGGGTCGCCCCGGTAGTCCGCGCCGACCTTGTCCACCTCGTCGAGCAGCACGACCGGGTTCAGCGAACCGGCCTCCTTGATCGCCCGCACGATCCGGCCCGGCATCGCGCCGACGTAGGTGCGCCGGTGCCCGCGGATCTCGGCCTCGTCCCGGATCCCGCCGAGCGCGACCCGCACGAACTTCCGGTCCATCGCCTTCGCCACGGACTCGCCGAGCGAGGTCTTGCCGACCCCCGGCGGGCCCACGAGCGCCAGCACCGCCCCGGAACGACGACCGCCCACAGCACCCTTGCCGGCCTGCGCACGCCGCGCGCGCACGGCCAGGTACTCGATGATCCGTTCCTTCACGTCGTCGAGACCGGCGTGGTCCGCGTCGAGCACTTCGCGCGCGGCCGCGATGTCGTGCACGTCCTCGGTCGTGCTCTGCCACGGCATTTCGAGCACGGTGTCCAGCCAGGTGCGGATCCAGCCGCCCTCCGGCGACTGCTCCGAGGTCCGCTCCAGTTTGTCCACTTCGGACAGAGCGGCCTTGCGGACGTGCGCAGGCAGCTCGGCCGACTCCACGCGCGAGCGGTAGTCGTCGTCCTCGCCGGACCCGTCCAGCTCGCCGAGCTCCTTCTTGATCGCCTCGAGCTGGCGGCGCAGCAGGAACTCCTTCTGCTGCTTCTCCATGCCCTCCGCGACGTCCTTGCGGATCGTGTCGTTCACTTCGAGCTCCGCGAGGTGCTCGCGCGTCGATTCGAGCGCCTTTTCCAAGCGGGACGGCACATCCACGGTCCGGAGCAGCTCCAGCTTCTCCTGGACGCCGAGGTACGGCGCGTTCCCGGCCAGGTCCGCGATCGCCGACGGGTCTTCGAGGCCGTTGACGGCGTCGATCATCTGCCAGCCGCCGCGCTGTTCGAGCACGGAGACGACCAGCGACTTGTACTCGGCGGCGAGCGCCTTGGTGCGTTCGCCGTCGTTCCCGGTTTCGGGGGCCTCTTCGGCGTGCACCCAGCGCGCCGCGCCGGGGCCGTCCGCGATGTGGCCGACGCGGGCACGGCCGGTGCCGCGCAGCAGCGCCGCGGCCTTGCCACCCGGCACGCGCCCGACGCGTTCGACGGTGGCGATCGTGCCCATTTCGGCGTACTCGCCGTCGATCCTCGGCACGATCAGGACCTCGGCGCGCTGCTGCGGCGCGGCCGACCGGATTCCGGGGAACGAGGCGCCGCTGGGCGCCTTCGCCTGCGCGGACTCCACCGCGGCGCGGGTTTCGCCTTCGGTCAGGTCGAGCGGCACGACCATGCCGGGCAGCACCACGTCGTCGTCGAGGGGGAGGACGGGCAGGAGGCGTGTCTCACTCATCTGTGCACTCCTTGAAGGTTGAGTTCACCTCGCTCAACTTCTTCGAGTGCGCGTTTGTTTCCGCTGGTTGTTCGCTCGTAGCGAGCGCCGCCGGGGAATAAGATCAGTGCTTTTCGCCGACGCCGCACCACGCGAACGGGCGGCCTTCGGCCTCCGTTTCGGTGACCCTGCGCTCCGGCCGCCAGTCCGGCAGGTGCACGAAGCCGGGGCGGACCAGCTCCCAGCCGTCGAACCAGCCCTCGATCTCCTCGCGGTCTCGGACCCAGAGCGGGTTGGTCGTCTTCTGGTACGCCTCGCCGAACCGTTCGATCTGGATCTTCCCCACGGGCTCGGCCTCGTCGGAGGCGATGTGCGACAGCCCGAGCCAGCTTCCCGGCGCCAGTTCGTCGCGGTAGGCGCGCACCAGGTCGCCTGGCCGGTCGTCGTCGCCGAGGAAGTGCAGCACCGCGATCATCAGCAGGCACACCGGCTTCGAGAAGTCGATCAGCCTGCGGATGTCGCGATCGGCCAGCACGCCCGGCACGTCCCGCAGGTCGTGCTGCGCCACGGTGGCCCAGTCCTGCGCGCGGTCCTGGTCGAGCATCGCGGTCGAGTGGACGACCGAAATGGGCTCGTAGTCGACGTAGGCGACCCGCGCGCGCTGGCCCCTCGGCAGGTGCCGTCGCACGACCTCGTGCACGTTGCCGATCGTCGGCTCGCCGGAGCCGAGGTCGACGAACTGGCGGATCCCGGCGTCCAGCGCGTGCCGGACCACCCGGTTCATGAACTGCCGGTTCTGCTTCGCGACGATCCTGATGTGCGGCCAGACGCGTTCGACCTTGCGCCCGAACTCCCGGTCGACCGCCCAGTTCTGGGTGCCGCCGAGGAACCAGTCGTACATGCGGGCCGCCGACGGCCTGTCGGTGTCGACCCTGGCCGGTGCCGCTGGCGCCGACCTCAAGACTTCGCTCATCAAAAATCCCCGACCGCTTCGGGACGCTGGCGGGCCGAGGGTACCGCTCCAGGCGCTCAGCGTGCACGCGCACCAGCGGGTGCATTCGTGGATGCACCAGGGATTTGGTTCCTATGCCCGATTAGTGCACTGCCGGACGGCGGTACCAGTACGTCCACAGCGGGCGGTAGCCCTGCGCGCACCAGAACGGCGTGGACCGGGGGTTCGCCAGCGCGTGGTGGAGCAGGACCACGTCCGTGCTGGCCTCGTCGAACAGCTGGTGCGCGTGCGCGGCCAGCGCGGTGCCGACGCCGGACGAGCGCGCGGCCTCCGCGATGTGCAGCGAGGACAGGTAGCCGACCCGCGAAGCACTGGTGTACGGCGCGACCCACCCGGTCTCGTGGGGCATCTGCACGTGCAGCATGCCCAGCGGCCTGCCGTACAGCTCGGCGATCCACAGCGCGGGGTTGTCGCGGGAGAGCAGGTCGCCGAGCTCGGCCTCCACGACCTTGCCCGCGTCGGGCCGGTGCGTGACCACGCCGAACTGCGCCTCGTAGTTCCGGAGTTCGAGCTGCAGTTCGACGGCGGTGGCGAGATCGCCCTGCTCCGCGGGCCGGATGTGCACGCCAGGCGTGGCGCGCGGGCCGGTGGCGACGAGCCGGTCGGCCGGGCGGGCGGCGAGCACGCGCACCGCGGAAAAGCCGTGCCGGAGCAGCTCGGCGCAGCCCGCCGAATCACGGCTCGGCCTGGCGACGACGGCCGCGGTGTCCCAGTCACCGGGAGCCGTTTCCGCTGAGAGGGCGGCCTCCCACCGCGTGAGCAGCCCCTCCAGCGCGGCACCGGGTTCCGGGCCGGCGAGGTGCACCGACAACGTGTGCTCGACCAGCGGTCGCGACAGTGCGTCACGGGAGTCCGCGGCCACCTCGGTGCGCGAGGCGAAGCCCGCCGCCGCGGAACCGCCCGCTTCGACGAGCAGGTCCGCGCCGTCCGGGGCGGCGAGATGCCGATCTACGTCGGGAAGAAGGGGGTCGATCGTGCGCAGCCTGCCGTTGTGGGCGGTCGCGATCGTGTCCACGTCCATCGCGTCATTGAAGACCCCCCGCGGCGATCGGCCGCACCCAGGTCGGTCACTCCGTGCGATACCGGCCGGATGTGAAAAGCGCTCTTGTTTCACCCCGTGGTCCGTGCAGGTCAGCGCTGTTGGGGCGGAGTTAACCCTGAGCTGATCTGATCGGCATCGGAGAGAGGCCTAAATACGCCCTCCGGGGTACAGTGATGCCTCGTTCGCGCTCGGCCGTGCGCTCTGCGCGAATCGATCGGGTGGCGGACTGGGGAGAGCAGCCGGAAGGGGGTTGCATGCCGGACTCAGGTGGCGAGCCTGACGTTTCCGTCCCGGTCGACATGCCGGGTAAGCGGGGTGGCACCGGGCCGGTGCGGCCTGCCGTCCGCGCCGGGCGTTCCGACGAGTTCCGCTTCCGCGTCTACACCGCCACCGTGGTGACGGTCGGCCTCCTCGCGGCGACCGCGGTCGGCCTGTGGCTGCCCTTCAAGGCCTCCGGCGACCTGTGGTGGATCGGGCTGGTGCTGGCCGTCGCGTTCCTGCTCGCCGAGCAGCTCGGCATCAACGTCGACGTCCGCAGCGGCATCTCGTGGACCATCTCGTTCACCGAGATACCCCTGGTCATCGGGTTCTTCGTGGCGCCGTTCGAGGTCGTGCTCGCGGCACATCTCGTCGCCGGGATCGGCACCCTGCTCGCCCGCCGCGTCGCGGGACGCGTGCTCTACAACGCGGGCGCCTTCCTCCTCGAAATCACCGGCGCGTTCGCGGTCGCCGGGATCGTCCAGCACGCGCTCGGCGCCACCGAAATGCCGTGGCCCGCCGCGCTCGCGGGCACCCTCACCGCGCCGCTGGTCAGCACGCTGCTCGCGCTCGCCGCGGTGCGCGTGCTGCGGCGGCGGATGCGGATCAGCACCGCGCTCCGCCTCACCGGCCGGATTCTGGTGGTCGGCTTCGTCAACGCCTCGGTCGGGCTCTCCGGGTACCTGGTGATCTCCGGTTCGCCCAGGGCGTGGCCGCTCGTGCTCGCCGTCTTCCTCGGCCTCACCGCGTTGTACTGGGCCTACTCCGATCTGCTTCGAGAGCAACGAGACATGGAGGCCCTTTCCGACGTGAGCCTGATGGTCGCCAGGTCGGGCCAGCAAGCCGCGGCGAGGCCCGCGAGCAAGGCCGAGAACTCGGGAGAAGGCGTCGACATCGGCGAATGGGCCACCATCGCCGAGCGGATCAAGGACCAGCTCTCCGCGGCACGCGTGGTGCTGCGGCTGCGGCTCGAACCGGCGGAGGAGATGCGCGCCGTCGTCGCCGGCGACCCGCTGCCGTCCGAGCAGTCGCCGGCCGAGGACCCGCTGCTGCGCCTGCCCGGCGCGCACGTCCGGCACTTCCGGCTCACCGAAGCCAATTCCGACGTCCGCGCCGCGCTGCTGGACCGCGGTGCGCAGGAAGCGCTCGTCGTCCCGTTGCGCAGCGCCAACCAACTGCTCGGCGTCGTCGAAGCGCACGACCGGCTGTCCCGCTGGCGCGGGTTCGGCAAGTACGACGTGCAGCTCCTCGGGCTGATGGCCAGCCACCTCGCGACCTCGCTCGACAACCGCAGGCTGCTGGCCACCCTTCGCCACGACGCCTACCACGATCCGCTCACCGGGCTGTTCAACCGGCTCGGCTTCCGCCAGGTCGCCCGCGACCCGCTGCGCGACCACCCCAGCTCGGTCGTGCTGCGCGTCGAACTCGACGTCTTCTCCACGGTCAGCGACGCACTCGGCTACGCGTGGGCGGACCGCATGGTGATCGCCGCGGGCAGGCGCATCCGCGACGCGCTCGGCCACGAGGTGCCCGTCGCGCGGCTCGAAGGCGCCTCCTTCGCGGCACTGCTGATCGCCTACGGGCCCGACCAGGCGCACCGCGTCGCCGAACGCCTGCGCGCGGAACTGTCCGTGCCGTACCCCGTCGACCGGCTCACCGTCGAAGCGAACGCGATGATCGGCTACGCGTCGCCGTCGGTCGAGGAGGCGGGCGAGATCGTCGACGTCGACGGGCTGCTGCAGCGCGCCGACGTCGCCGTCCGCGCGACCCGCGGCGGCGAGGAAGTGCGCGGCTACGTGCCGAGCATGGGCCAGATCTTCATGCGCCGCTTCCAGATGGTCACGCAGTTCCGGCAGTCCCTCGAAGACGGCCAGGTCAGCGTGCACTACCAGCCCAAGGTGTCGCTGCCGAACCGGCAGGTGCAGGGGGTCGAGGCGCTCGTCCGCTGGGTCCACCCCGAGTTCGGCAGGCTCAGCCCCGACGAGTTCGTGCCCGCGATCGAGGCGGCAGGCCTGATCGGCGTGCTCACCGGGTTCGTACTCGAAGAGTCCCTCAAGCGCATCCGCAAATGGCTCGACGAGGGCCTGCGCATCTCGGCCGCGGTGAACCTGTCCGTCCGCAACCTCGCCGACGAGGAGTTCCCGGCGAAGGTCGTGCGCGCGCTCGACCAGTTCGGCGTGCCGCCGGAGCTGCTCACCTTCGAGCTCACCGAGTCCGGTGTGATGTCCGACCCGCAGAAGGCGCTGCCGATCCTGCGCGAGCTGCACGCGCTCGGCGTCGTGCTCGCCGTCGACGACTTCGGCACCGGCTACTCGTCGCTGGCCTACCTCCGCCAGCTCCCGGTCGACGAGGTCAAGATCGACAAGAGCTTCGTCCTCGGCATGGGCACCGATCTCGGCGACCTCGCCGTCGTCCGGTCCATCGTCGAGCTGGGGCACTCGCTCGGGCTCACCGTCGTCGCCGAGGGCGTCGAGGAGGACGTCGCGCGCGATCAGCTCGAGGCGATGGGCTGCGACGTCGCACAGGGCTACCTCATTTCGCGCCCGCTGCCCGAGGACCGGCTCGAAGCCTGGCTGCAGGCACGAACCGCCAGGTCGCCGGGCCGTCAGGCGCACAACGTGCTGACCCTGCTGACTTAAGGGGACCCCCTCGCAGCGCCTCGCCCCGCGTCTTGTAATCTCTTCGAGGCTTGAACGTTGAGCCAGGCCCCTTTAGCTCAGTCGGCAGAGCGTCTCCATGGTAAGGAGAAGGTCTACGGTTCGATTCCGTAAAGGGGCTCGCGAGTGGGCGGGTTCTGTTTGCGGTAAAGCGCAAACGGAACTCGCTTCGCGGTGTCCTCTGGGGGCCTGGCCCCCAGACCCCCGCCAGGGGGCAAGCCCCCTGGATCCCCGTAGGCAGGCAAGATGGGGTTGGGGTGGGCATGTTGTAGGGCGGTGTAGCTCAGTTGGTAGAGCAAGCGGCTCATAATCGCTGTGTCGTCGGTTCAAGTCCGATCACCGCTACGCAGAACAGGCGGAGCGCGATTCATCAGGTGCGATGAGCCGCGCGCCGACTCGCCAGTAGACTGGGGCGAGCCCCAGGCCCCCGCACACGCGGGGTACCGAATTTTTAGCTAGAGGAGCTTTGCCGTGGCTGCGACCGACGTGCGACCGAAGATCACGCTGGCGTGCGAAGAGTGCAAGCACCGCAACTACATCACCAAGAAGAACCGGCGCAACAACCCGGACCGTCTTGAGATGAAGAAGTTCTGCCCGAACTGCGGTACGCACCGTACCCACAAGGAGACTCGCTGACCGCGCGTCCCACCGGCTGTCGAGAAGGCCGCTCCCGTATTCGGGGGCGGTCTTCTTTGCGTGTGCCGACACCTACTCAAATCGGACACTACTTGTTTTAACGGACAGCCGACTGTCGGCCCTGTTCCGTACCGCCTGACGCGGGACACGCTGCTCTGCGCCGGGAATCCCGGTGCCGGTCACGCGAGACGTGCCGGCGAACCCACTCCGACGAGCGCGCTACCGCGCGCCCGGCGTCAGAAAGTGAGTTGCCGGAATGACGAAGTCCCCAAGTCGCACCCCACGAAGGCTCGCCACCACCGCGGCCGTCGCAGGCCTCGCGGCCTTCGGTCTCATCGCCCCCAGCACCGCCTCCGCCACGGGCATCGACGGGTACGGCGCGTCCGTCCAGCACGCCGCCGTTTCCTCGCTCGCCGCGGACGCGCACGTGTCGGCGGCCGAGGCGACCGCGCAGCTGCGGGCCCAGCAGGCCGCCACCGACACCGTCCACGCGGTCACCGGCGCGCTGGGGCAGCGCGCCGCCGGTGGCTATCTCGACGCGAAGGGCACGCCGACCGTGAACGTCCTCGACGCCGCGGCCGCCGACCAGGCCCGCGCCGCCGGTGCCGTCGCCAAGGTGGTCCGGCACAGCTCCGCGCAACTCGCCGACGCCCAGGGCGCACTGCAGGCGCTGCCCGCCGTCACCCACACCGCGATCGGCCTCGACGAGCAGGCGAACCGGATCGTCGTCACGGTGTCCGACGCCGCCAAGGGCCCCGCCCTCGACCGGCTGCTCGCCGCCGCGCGGGGCTTCGGCGAGCGCGTCGCCGTGGAGCACGTCACCGGTGCCATGCACACCGCGATCTACAACGGTGAGGCGATCACCGGCGGCGGTACCCGCTGCTCGGTCGGGTTCAACACCAACAAGGGCGGCCAGAACTACATCGTCGACGCCGGGCACTGCACCCGCGCGGTTTCGCAGTGGAACGTCGGCCCGTCGCAGGGGGCGAGCTTCCCCGGCAACGACTACGGCCTCATCCGCAACAGCAACAGCACCGGCCCCGGCGAGGTGTCGCTGTACAACGGTTCGACGCAGCGCATTTCCTCCGCGGCCACCGCGACGGTAGGCGAGCGCATCTGCAAGAGCGGCAGCACCACGCGCCTCACCTGCGGCTCCGTGACCCGCACGAACGTCACGGTGAACTACTCGGAGGGCAGCGTTTCGCAGCTCATCCAGACCAGTGCCTCGGTCAACCCCGGCGACTCCGGCGGCTGCCTCTTCGACGGCAGCAAGGGCCTCGGCATCACCTCCGGCATGGGCGGCGGCAGCTCGTACTTCCAGCCCGTCGGCGAGGCGCTCTCCGCGTACGGCGTGAGCCTCAACTGATCCAGCGGGCACGGCGGCCCGGTAAGGTGGCCGCCGTGCCCTTGGATTCCTCGTTCGTCGGTCGCAGTTACCCGCCCGAAAGCACGTACGACGTGGGGCGGGAGAAGATCAGGGAGTTCGCCGAGACGATCGGCGACACCAACCCGCTCTACCACGATCCCGAAGCCGCGAAGGCCGCCGGTTATCCCGACGTCATCGCGCCGCCGACGTTCCTGACGATCCTCAACCTCCCCGCGATCAACAAGGTCGTCGCCGATCCGGAACTCGGCCTCGACTACGCGCGGATGGTCCACGGGAACCAGCGCTTCGCGCACTCGCGGCCGGTGCACGCGGGGGACCGGCTGAGCCTGACGGTGTACATCGACGACATCATGGACCGGGCGGGCAACGACTTCCTGACCGCGCGCGCGGAGATCGTGGACGAGGCGGGGGAGCACGTGTGCACCACCTCGGCGCAGCTCGTGGTCAGGAGGGCCGAGGCATGAGCAAGGTCGAACTCCCACCGCTGAGCGTGCGGGTCACCAGGGCGCAGCTGGTCCGGTACGCGGGCGCGTCGCTGGACTTCAACCCGATCCACTGGAACGAGCGGTTCGCCAAGGAGGTCGGGCTGCCCGACATCATCGGCCACGGCATGCTCACCATGGCGCTCGGCGGCCGGTTCGTCACCGACTGGCTCGGCGACCCCGGCAGGCTCGTCGACTACAGCGTGCGGTTCACCCGGCCCGTCGTGGTGCCCGACGACGACGAAGGCGCGCTCGTCGAGTTCACCGGCACCGCGGGCGAACCCGACGAGAACGGCACCGTGACCGTCGCGATCACCGCCAAGTTCGACGGGAAGACCGTGCTGGGCAAAGCCGTCGCCCTCGTCCGCCCCGAGCGCGTTTAGCCCGCTAACCGCAGGTCAGGTCAGGAGCTTCGCGACCACGTCCGCCATGCCCCGCTCGCCCTTGGCGTTCGGGTGCAGCGGGGCGGCGGCGCTGGTCGGGATGAGGCCCTCGACCCAGCGCTCGTCGGAATCGGTGCACAGGTCGTGCCCCTTGCCGGGGCGCGCGGTGTCGGCGAACCCCGCGTTGTTGGCCTTCGCCTGCGCGGCGAGCATGTCGTTGAGCTTGCCGAGCTCATCGCGCAGGTAGGCGACGTCGGGCGCGCCGAACGGCAGCACCGGCCAGCAGCCGTCGCCGTCGGGCAGCACCGTCGGGTAGCCGACCACCACGACGCGCGCCTTGGGCGCCTTCTGGTGGATCTTCTTGAGCGTCGAGGAGACCTTGCCCGCGGTGGCGTCGATCTTCGCGGCCAGTTCGTCCTTGCCGCCCCCGGTGAGGCGGTCGCGGCACGGCGCGCCGTTCGGGTTCGCCGTCGCGCAGGTGCCCGCGAGGCCGATGAGCCCGACATCGTTGCCGCCGATCCCGATCGTGACCAGGGTCGTCTTGTCGTTCACCGCGTCGAGCTGGGGCGGGTTCGTGCCGTCCTTCGTCTTCTGCGAGCCGGTGAGGTTCGCCGTCGTCGCGCCGCTGCAGCTGACGTCGGCGAACTCGGCCGGCTTCAGCTCGGCGGCCACGAGGTGCGGGTAGTTGTTGTCCGAGCGGGCACACCCGGCAGGCCCGCCGGCCTGCTTGCCGGTGCGCGGCGCGGACGTGTACGAGTCACCCAGCGCGACGTAGCGGCCGGACCCGCCGCCGATCGTCGACCCCGGCGGCGCCGGCGGCTCGGCGGAACCGCCCTGGTGGCTCCGGTAGTAGGCGTACCCGCCGATCGCGGCCACGATCACGAGCAGGACCAGGCATCCCCCACCACCCTTGTTCGCCACAGTTCCTTTTGTACGCGAACTCGGCGCTTCGGGTGAGGGCCGACCGGGCACTCTCCCCAACCGAGCGAAGCTCGGCCCGGCCCGCGTTCAGCGGGCTAAACGTCGCGGGCGCCGACCCCGGGCCGGCAGGGGCCTGGCGTGCGTTTAGCGGGCTAAACGTCGTCAGCGGCCGGGACGCCAGGGTGAACCGGCGTCCTGGCCGCCGTGTGCGTTTAGCGGGCTAAACGTCGTGGGCGGCGGCCCGGTGCCGCAGGAGGTCGTTGAGCAGGCCCGCCCCCGGAGCGGGGTCGTCGACGGAGACGTAGACGAGCCCGCCCTTGCGCAGCGCGACCGCGAGCGCCGGGCCCCCGCGGAGCTTGTAGAGCGACTCGCCGGTGAACGGGTTCACGCGGTACCCGAAGCCGCCGCCCTGCAACAGGCCGAGGTCGGCGACGTCGGCGTGGTCGATCCGGTCGAGCGGGAAGTGCCGCCGCGGCCAGCCGAGCAGGCCCATCCGGATGGTCAGGCCCGCGGAGTCCACGGTCGCGCCGAGCCGCGCGCCGAGCAGTGTCACCACGGCACCGACGAGGAACAGCGCCAGGTAGATCCACGCGGGCACGGCCACCATGCCGACCTGGTTGACCACGAACCCGACGAGCGGCACCACGAGCACGGACGACAGCAGGAACCGGTTGGTGGTGCTGCCGACCCACACCGCGCGCTGACCGGGTGCGAGCCCGATCGCGGGTGCGTCCGCCGCGGGCCCGTCCGCCCCCGGGACGCTCGGGACCGGGCCCATGACGAACGCCGCGAGGACCCCCGCGACCACCGCCACGAGCAGGGACACCATCGCGACCAGCGCGGACCCGGTCGCCCGGTGCCAGTCCCCGACGTCGAGGTTGCCGACCAGGACACCGAGCACGCCGCTCGCCGGGATCGTGGTGAACCCGGCGAAGAAGCCGATCGCGATGCGCGAGAGGCCGTTGCCCCGGCGCGCCGCGGTCACCGCCAGCCACGAAACGGCCATCGCGAGCACGGCACCGACGAGGAGCGCGATCGTCAGGAACGGGCCGAGCGACGCGGAGTTGTTCGGTTCGCCGCTCGTCCAGTGCACGGCGACCACCTCGGGCAGCCGCGCGTCCCACAGCCACGCCATCACCCCCGCGACGGCGACGGCTGCGGCGGGCACCCCGGCGGTCGCCAGCAGGATCCGGGTCTTTCCGTGTGGCGCTGTCATGTGTACCTCTCCCTGAGCACATGGGTGAGCTCGTCGGCGCTCATCCCTTCCCGGCGTGCTTCCGTGATGAGCTCGCCGACGAGTTCGTTGAGGCGGGCCCGCGGCTTCGCTTCGGCCGTCACCACCGCGCCGCGACGACGGCGCAGGTCGATGAGGCCCTCGTCGCGCAGGACGGCGTAGGCGCGCAGCACGGTGTGCACGTTGATCTCGAGTGACGCCGCCAGCTCGCGGGCGACGGGCAACTGCTCCCCGCGGCGCACCGTGCCGTCGGCGACCGCGCGCCGGACCGCCGCGGCCACCTGCTCGTAGAGCGCGACCGTCGACGCCGGGTCGATCCGGATCAACATAGTTCGCACTGTACTAGAACAAACTGGGTTTTGGTCAACCCCGATGTGGGGGACGCCGAGTTGCGATCACCGGTGCGCGGGATGAGAGTCCGTGGCGCACCTGCTCCTACCGGAAGGAACGCGAACCCGTGAGCCTGAACCTGAACAAGCTGGTGGACAAGGCATACGAGGACAAGGGAATCAGCGAACTGCTCGACGCGCCGCCGTCCGCGCTCGAGGGCCTCACGCCCAAGCACGACGAACTGCTCGCGGAGCTGAAGATCAAGACGATCCGCGACCTCGGGAAGTGGAAGTACGCGGCGAAGGCGTCGGCGCTGGTCGCGCTCGCCGACGGCGAAGAGTGACGTGACGAAGGCTGCCGGTGCGCCGAGCGGATCGCCCGGCGCACCGGCAGCGCGCTACTTCGCTTCGGAGAGCAGGGCCGCGACGCGGTTGACGCCCTCGACCAGGTCGGCCTCGGCGAGCGCGTAGGAGAACCGGAAGTACCCCGGCGTCCCGAACGCCTCACCCGGAACGACGGCGACCTCGGCCTCGCGCAGGATCAGGTCGGCCAGCGCGACCGTGTCCGCCGGCTTTTCCCCGCGGATCTCCTTGCCCAGCAACGCTTTCACCGACGGGTAGGCGTAGAACGCGCCCTCCGGGGTCGGGCAGTCCACGCCGGGGATGGCCGAGAGCAGCGAAACGATCTTCTTGCGGCGCACGTCGAACGAGGCCCGCATTTCGGCGACGATGTCGAGCGGGCCGGCGACCGCGGCCAGCGCCGCGCGCTGCGACACGTTCGCCACGTTGCCGCACAGGTGCGACTGGTAGCTGGAAGCCGCCTTGATCACGTCCTGCGGGCCGACGATCCAGCCGACGCGCCAGCCGGTCATCGAGTAGGTCTTCGCGACACCGTTGAGCACGAGCGTCCGGTCCGCCATCTCCGGCACCACGACCGGCAGCGACTCGGCCTTGACGCCGTCGTAGACGAGGTGCTCGTAGATCTCGTCGGTGATCACCCAGATGCCGTGCTCGTACGCCCAGCGGCCGATCTCCTCGACCTGCGCGCGCGAGTACACCGAGCCGGTCGGGTTCGACGGCGAGTTGAACAGCAGCACCTTGGTGCGCTCCGTGCGCGCCGCCTCGAGCTGCTCGACGGTGACCAGGTAGCCGGTCGACTCGTCCGCGGTGACCTGCACCGGGACGCCGCCGGCGAGCGTGATCGACTCGGGGTAGGTGGTCCAGTACGGCGCGAGCAGCAGCACCTCGTCGCCGGGGTCGACGAGCGTCGCGAACGCGGAATAAACGGCCTGCTTTCCGCCGTTGGTCACCAGCGTCTGCGAGGCTTCGACGGCGTAGCCGGAGTCGCGCAGCGTCTTCGCGGCGATCGCCTCCCGCAGCTCGGGCAGGCCGGCCGCGGCGGTGTAGCCGTGGTTCGCGCGGTCGCGCACGGCGGCGGCGGCGGCCTCGACCACGTAGTCCGGGGTCGGGAAGTCGGGCTGTCCGGCGCCGAAGCCGATCACCGGGCGGCCCTCGGCCTTGAGCGCCTTCGCCTTCGCGTCGACCGCGAGCGTCGCGGACGGGTTGATCCCGGCGATCCGGGCGGAGACGCGAGTGCGGGCAGAGGACGAAGCAGCCTGAGTAGCCATGGCTGCCATGGTTCCACGGGCGCCGCACACGGCCTTACGCAGGTCCGTGCGTCAACCGCCGTACGGGGGTCAGTAGGTCACGGGGCAGCGAAGGTAGTCGGTTGCGGACCGCCCGGCGGCTTGCCGTAGACTGCCGAACTTGGAACGCATGACCCCTGACCCCGCTGCGAGGCGGGGATGGTGAAATGTGTCCTGCGGGCGGTGCAGCGGTCGGGCACCGGCCGAAGGGGTGTAGCTCAATTGGCAGAGCAGCGGTCTCCAAAACCGCAGGTTGCAGGTTCAAGTCCTGTCACCCCTGCGTTCGACCCAACTGGCTAAGCGGAGGAGTGGTCGTGAGCGACAGCGACGCCAGCGGCGAGAAGGACCAGGAGAAGGAGCCGAAGGCTCCCTCCCGTCCGGTCACCGCCGCGGCCCGGCGTGAGCGGCGCGCCTCCGCGCGCCCGGCCGGCAAGGCTGGTGCTTCCAGGGCCGACTCGGCGAGTACGGACGAGGACAGGACCCGACCCGCCGGGAAGGCCAAGGCGGACAAGCCGGCCAAGGCCGGTGGCAAGGAGAAGGCGACTCCCAAGCGGAACCGCCAGGACAAGAAGAAGGTCTCCCTGTGGGGGCGGCTGTCGAGGTTCATCCGCGAGGTGTGGGCCGAGCTGCGCAAGGTCATCTGGCCGACGCGCAAGCAGATGGTCACCTACACGACGGTGGTCCTGGTCTTCGTGAGCTTCATGGTCGCGCTCGTGTGGGGCCTGAACTTCGTCTTCGAAAAGGGCGTGTTCTGGCTGTTCGGCTGAGCGAGTTCGCGTCCGGCGCCGTAGCGTCGGCGAAGCTGTGGCTTCATGGCGGGCTTGAGACGAGCACGACAAGCGATTAGGTGAGAGGACGGAACGTGGCTGGCGAGAATGGCGCAGTCGCCGGTCAGGATCTGACCGGCCTTTCTGACGAAGAAGTGCACGCGGCGGTCGCCGAGGAGAACTCGGAGCACACCGAGCCGGTCGAGGTGCCCGCCACGGACGAGAGCGACACCGCCGAAGACGAGGACGCAGCGGACGAGTCCGAGGACCCTGCCGACTCCGGCACCGCTGACGACGTCGTGGACGAGACCGGGGCGCCCGCCGAGGACGAGGAGCAGGACCCGGTCGCCAAGCTGCGCGCGGAGCTCAACGCCGCGCCGGGCGAGTGGTACGTCGTGCACTCCTACGCCGGCTACGAGAACAAGGTCAAGACGAACCTCGAGACCAGGACCCAGACCCTGGACGTCGAGGACTTCATCTTCCAGATCGAGGTGCCGACCGAAGAGGTCACCGAGATCAAGAACGGCCAGCGCAAGCAGGTGCAGCGCAAGGTGCTGCCCGGCTACATCCTGGTCAGGATGGACCTCAACGACGCTTCGTGGAGCGCCGTCCGCAACACCCCCGGTGTCACCGGCTTCGTCGGCGCGACCTCGCGCCCGTCGCCGCTGACCACCGAAGACGTGCTGAAGTTCCTCGCACCGCAGGTCGAGAAGGCCGCCCCGGCGAAGGCCAAGGGCGAGTCCGAGACCACGGCAGCCCCGCTCGGCGGCGGCACCGTCGAGGTGGACTTCGAGGTCGGCGAGTCGGTCACCGTCATGGACGGCCCGTTCGCCACGCTGCCCGCCACGATCAGCGAGGTCAACGCGGACGGGCAGAAGCTGAAGGTCCTGGTGTCGATCTTCGGCCGGGAGACCCCGGTCGAGCTGTCGTTCACCCAGGTCTCCAAGATCTGACGGCCGCAGAGACGGCCGGCAGTTCCCGCGCCACTGGCAGGTGCGCTCGGGAAACGCGATAACCCGCAGAAGGACATACAGAAATGCCACCCAAGAAGAAGAAGCTCGCAGCGATCATCAAGCTGCAGATCTCGGCTGGTGCGGCCAACCCGGCCCCGCCGGTCGGCCCGGCGCTGGGTCAGCACGGCGTCAACATCATGGAGTTCTGCAAGGCCTACAACGCGGCCACCGAGTCGCAGCGCGGCAATGTCGTGCCGGTCGAGATCTCCGTGTACGAAGACCGCTCGTTCGACTTCAAGCTGAAGACCCCGCCCGCCGCGAAGCTGCTGCTCAAGGCCGCTGGTGTGCAGAAGGGCTCGCCGGAGCCGCACAAGAACAAGGTCGCCAAGGTCACCTGGGACCAGGTCAAGGAGATCGCGGAGGTCAAGAAGAGCGACCTCAACGCGCACGACGTCGACCAGGCCGCCAAGATCATCGCGGGCACCGCCCGTTCGATGGGCATCACCGTAGAGTGACCGCCCCTGTGGGAGAGCCGGCGCTGGCTCGCACCACGACTGATCCACTTTCGTATCTAGCTAAGGACAGAGCATGACCAAGCGCAGCAAGGCCTACCGCCAGGCCGCCGAGCTGATCGACCGCGAGCGGCTGTACGCACCGCTCGAGGCGGCGAAGCTCGCCAAGGAGACCACCAAGGTCAAGCTGGACGCCACCGTCGAGGTCGCCATGCGGCTCGGCGTGGACCCCCGCAAGGCCGACCAGATGGTCCGCGGCACCGTGAACCTGCCGCACGGTACCGGTAAGACCGCCCGCGTCATCGTCTTCGCCACCGGCGACAAGGCCGCCGAGGCCGAGGCCGCCGGCGCGGACGCGGTCGGCACCGACGAGTTGATCGAGCGCATCCAGGGTGGCTGGCTCGACTTCGACGCCGCGATCGCGACTCCGGACCAGATGGCGAAGGTCGGCCGGATCGCCCGCATCCTCGGCCCGCGCGGCCTGATGCCGAACCCGAAGACCGGCACGGTGACCCCTGCGGTCGCCAAGGCCGTCGCCGACATCAAGGGCGGCAAGGTCAACTTCCGCGTCGACAAGCAGGCCAACCTGCACCTCGTGATCGGCAAAGCGTCCTTCGACACCGACAAGCTGGTCGAGAACTACGCCGCGGCGCTGGACGAGATCCTGCGTGCCAAGCCGTCCTCGGCGAAGGGCCGCTACGTCAAGAAGGTCACCTTCTCCACGACGATGGGTCCCGGCATCCCGGTCGACCCGGCTCGCACCCGCAACCTCCTTGCCGAGGACGCGGTCTGAGCTAGGTAAATCACGTAAGAAGGGCGGCCCTGCATCACGCGGGGCCGTCCTTTTTCGTGTGTGATGGACGCATGCCCACGTTTGCTTCGTTCGACGGTGTCCGCCTCGCCTACCAGGTGTGGGAGGGGAGCGACGGGCACGCGCGCCCGGTGGTGCTCTACCACGGGTTCGCCGCGAACGCGGACGCGAACTGGGTGCTGACCGGCGTGGTCGCCGCGCTGTCCGACGCGGGCTACCCGGTCGTCGCGCTCGACGCGCGCGGGCATGGTGCGTCGGAGGCGCCGCACGATTCGTCCGCGTACACCGCCGAAGCGATGACGAAGGACGTCTCGGCGCTGATCGACGAACTCGGCGTCGACGAAATCTCCCTCGTGGGGTACTCGCTGGGTGCGGTGCTGTCGCTCCTCGTCGCGGGCACGGACAAGCGGGTCCGGTGCCTGGCGACCGGCGGCGTCGGCTCGGGGGTCGTCGACTTCGGCGGTTTCGACGGCAACGTGGTGACCGCGGACGACATCGCCGGCGCGCTGCTCGCGGACGACCCTTCCGACATCCCGGCGGCCGGTGCGCCGTTCCGCGCCCTCGTCGACTTCGTGGGCTCCGACCGGGTCGCGCTCGCCGCCGTGATCCGCGCCGACCGGCCGACCTCGATCGACCTGACCGCGATCACCGTGCCGACGCTGGTGTTCGCCGGGGAAAGCGACCAGCTGGCCGCGGAACCGGAACGGCTGGCCGCCGCGATCGCGGGCGCGCGCCTGGTGCGGGTGCCGGGGGACCACGTCACCGCCCTCAGCCGCCCCGAGTTCACCAAGGCCCTGGTCGACTTCCTCGCCACCTGACCCCCCGCCCGCCCGCATTCAGCGGGCTAAACGTCCCCGGGGCCCTGCCACTCCGGCCCCGGCCAGCGGGATCCGGCCGCGTGCGTTTAGCGGGCTAAACGTCGTCCGGGCCCCAGCCGCACCGATCCGGGGTGAAGCCTGGTCGCGCGCGTTTAGCGGGCTAAACGTCGACGGTGCCCGCGTCGCCGGGGGAACTGGCGACGCGGGGCTGAGCTGCGTTTAGCGGGCTAAACGCGCCGGGCGGGTCAGACGAAGGCGCCCATGCCGGTGGCGGCCCTGCCCACGATGAGGGTGTTCATCTCGCGCGTGCCCTCGTAGGAGTAGAGGGCTTCGGCGTCGTTGAAGAAGCGGCCGATCTGGTAGTCGAGCACGATCCCGTTGCCGCCGAAGACCTCCCGTGCGTGCGCCACGCTCTCCCGGAGCCTGCTCGTGCAGAAGGACTTCGCCATCGCGGCCTGTTCGTCGCGGAACACCCCGTTGTCCTGCAGTTGGGCCACCCGGACCGCCATCCCGAGCGAGGCGGTCACGTTCGACAGGATCGTCGCGAGGTGGTCCTGCACGAGCTGGAACTTCGCGATCGGCTTCCCGAACTGCACCCGCTCCGTCGCGTAGTCGCGAGCGAGCTCGTAAGCGCCCATCATCGCGCCCACCGCGCTCCAGGCGACGCCGCCGCGCGTCAGCCGCAGCACTTTCCCGGTGTCGCGGAAGGAGTTCGCGCCGGTGAGCCGGTTCGCGTCGGGCACCCGGCAGCCGGTGAGCGTGATGTCGGCGTTCTGCACGGTCCGCAGCGCGAGCTTGCGCTCGATCTTGCGTGCGTCGAACCCCGGCGTGCCCTTCTCGACCACGAACCCCTTGACCTGGTCATCTGCCTCGTCGCGCGCCCAGATGATCACGAGGTCGGCGAAGGTCGCGTTGCCGATCCAGCGCTTGGCGCCGTCGAGCACCCACTTGTCGCCGTCGCGGCGCGCGATGGTCTCCAGGCCGCCCGCGACGTCGGAACCGCCGTGCGGTTCGGTGAGCCCGAACGCGCCGATCTGCTCCATCGACCGCATCGCGGGCAGCCAGCGCTCCTTCTGCTCCGGTGAACCGCACAGGTCGACGCTCGCCATCGCGAGTCCGTTGTGCACGCCGAAGAAAGTGGCCATCGACGGGTCGACACGGGCGAACTCGAGCGCGATGAACGAGGTCAGCAGCTTGCTGCGGCGCGGCCGGTCCGGCCAGTCCATGCCGAGGCCGACGATGCCGAGCCCGGCGATGCCCGGGATCAGGTGGTGCGGGAATTCCGCGCGCTCCCAGTACTCGTCGGCGATCGGCGCGACCTCGTCCGCCAGGAACCGGCGGACCTTCGCGAGCACTTCCTTGTCCTCGTCGGACAGCAGGTCGGCGTAGCCGTAGAAGTCTCCTGGCAGGCGCTCGAACCCGGTCATCGGACACTCACCTCGGCGATCTCGGCCGCGGAGTAGCCGATCTCGGCGAGCACCTCTTCGGTGTGTTCGCCGAGCGACGGGCAGTGGGACCGCACGCTCGCCGGAGTCTCGGACAACAGGACGGGCGAGCCGATCTGCCGGTACTTGCCTTCCGTCGGGTGCTCGGCGACGCTCAGCACGCCGCCGTCGGTGAAGTACGGATCGGTTTCGGCGTCCTCGAGTTCGAGCACCGGTGCGAACGGCACGGACAGCCTGGCGCAGAGTTCCTGCCATTCGGCGGTGGTGCGCTCCACGGCGACCTTCTCGATCTCCTCGTACAACTCGCCGTAGTGCTTCGCGCGGCTCGCGGGGTCACCGAAGCGCGGGTCGGCGGCGAGGCCGGGACGGTCCACCGCGGTGAAGAAGTCGCGGATGTTCTTTTCGTTGTAGGGCAGGATGCACGCCCAGCCGTCGCTCGTGCGCACCGCTCGATGTCCAGGCGTCATCGAGCGGTTGAAGCCCATCGGCCCCTCCGCGGGCTCGAAGGTGTGCCCGGCGAGGTGCTCGACCAGGTTGAAGGCGAGCATCGTGTCGGCCATCGGGACCTCGACCCGCTGGCCACGCCCGGTAGCGCGCTGGCGGACGAGCGCGGCGAGCACCGAGTAGACGATGGTCAGCGCGCACAGCTTGTCGGCCAGGATCGTCGGCGCGTAGGTGGGGGTGCCGGTCGCGCGGCGCATCAGGTCGGCCATCCCGGACGAGGCCTGCACGATCTCGTCGTAGGCGGCCAGGCCGGCGCGGTCGGAGTCGCTCCGGAAGCCCTGTGCGTTGCAGTAGATGAGCTTGGGGTTCTCCCGCGCGAGGTCGTCGTAGCTGAGGCCGAGGCGCTCCAGCGCGCCGGGCCGCATGTTCGTC
This sequence comes from Amycolatopsis minnesotensis, assembly GCF_039529815.1. Classification (NCBI taxonomy): domain Bacteria; kingdom Bacillati; phylum Actinomycetota; class Actinomycetes; order Pseudonocardiales; family Pseudonocardiaceae; genus Amycolatopsis; species Amycolatopsis minnesotensis. Next base: position 141,721 of record NZ_BAAANN010000004.1, read on the forward strand.
ACCAGTACGTCCGCGCCGCGGATGAGGCGCAAGGCCGCTTCGTGTCCGGGACCTGTCTTGAGGTCGAGCACGACGCTGCGCTTGTTCCGGTTGACGTTGAGCGCGAGCGCGCCCATGCCCTCGTGGCGCTGCGGCCTGGTGACGCGCGTGCTGTCGCCGGCGGGGGACTCGATCTTGATCACGTCCGCGCCGAGGTCGCCGAGGATCTGCGTCGCGTACGGACCCATCACGACCGAGGCGAGATCGACGACCCGCACACCGTCCAGCGCGCCCTCTTCGATTCGTTCGGTACCGGTCACCGTGTCCTCCTCGCTGTTCCTGGCTTCCGCTCTTGTCAATAAGCTTAGGTAGGCTAACTAAAATACGCAATGTGATACGCTGATACCTATATAGATAGGATTGTCATGGATTCGACCTCGATTCGCAGGCCGGGACATCGCACGGTGGACCGGATCGCCGCCATTCTCGAGGCGGTCGCGAACAGCGGGTCAGGGCTCACGCTCACCCAGCTCGCCGTGCGGCTCGAGGCGCCGGTGTCGTCCATCCAGAAGCTCGTCAACGGGCTCGTCGCGGCGGGCTACCTCGACGAAGAGGACCACCGGTTCCTGCTCGGACCCGCGCCGCACGTGTTGTCGATGAGGTCGGGGCGGGTCCCGGTGCGGTCGCTCGCGCACGCGGACCTGGTCGCGTTGAGCGGGCGATCCGGGACGCCCGCGCTGCTCGCGGTCCGCGTCGGGGACAACGCCGTGTACGTCGACTGGGCGGGGACCGACGAGCCGTTCGACTACGCACTTTCGAAGAGCCTGCGCTCCGCGCTGCCCAGAACGGCGGCGGGCCGGGTCCTGCTCGCGCATCTGCCGGAGCGGGACCGGCGCGCGGTCGTGTCGGCCGTGCTCGGGGATGACACGGCCGCCGCGGTCGCCCTGCTCGCCGACGCCGAAAAGATCCGTTCGCGGGGGTACGCCGTCGTGGCATCGGGGCACGTCATGCGGTCGGTCACCGCGGTCGCCGTGCCGGTCGTCGAGGAGGGGCGGGTCGTGGCGGCACTCGCGATCGCCGACCACGCCGACACCGTGAGCGCGCGCCTGGACGAGTTCGTCGCGCTCCTGCTCAGCGCGTCGGCGTAGCGCTCGCGCAGGTCTCGGCCCGGTGGTCGGTGATCAGCCACTGGCCCTTGTCGACGCGGGTCAGGGTGAACACGCCGAGCGGCGGACCACCCTTGATCGGGAACGAGCACGAGCTGATCGTGATCGTCGGGGGGAAGTCGACGGTCGAGTCGCGCTGGCGCACCGAGAACGCGTACGCCCAATCGTCGGTTACCCGCGCGTGCAGGGCGGTGACCGCGGCGGCGCAGTCCGCGGCCCCGAAGTTCCTGGCGAACACCGGGCGCACGTTCTCCTGGAACCGCTCGCACGCGGCAGGGCTGTTCTTATCGATCAGTTCGTAGACCTGGCGGACGGCTTCGTACGGCTGGGTGGGCAGGTACTGGGTCTGCTGGTACTGCTTGCCGCCGGTGACGTTCGCGGGCAGATCGGGGTCTTCGCCGGTGCCGAAGAAGTAGTTCCAGGCGAGCTTGCCCGCGATGATCAGCACGATCAGGAGCAGCACGGCGCTCAGCACCTTGCCGCCGAGCCGCTTCAGCCAGCGGGGCGCCTTGATCTTGGGGCGGGTCGCGGGCAGGTTCTCCTCGCGCGGCACCGGAAGGTACGGCTGCGAGCCCGACAGGACGGGCGGCTGGCCGGGCGGCGGCGCGGGCGGGTGCTGCTGCTGGGGCACCAGCCGCGGGGCCCGCTGGGTGGCCAGCTCGCTGCCCGGCTGCCCGGCTTCGGGCAGGGCGGTCGCGCCGGGCTGGGCTCCTGCCAGGCGCTGCGCCTCGGTGAAGCGCAGGTACTCCTGGAATTGCTGGAACTGCTGGAACTGGCGCAGCTGCTCCGGGTCGAGCGGCTGCGGCTCGTCGCCGCGGCGCGACGGCTCCGCGTTCTCGTCCTTGCCAGGTTCCTGCTCGGCCACGTGACCCATGATGCCTGCTCTGCCACCGACCGTCGCCGCCCGGCGCGGGGAAAACTACATTTAGCCCGCTAACCGCAGGTGGGTGCCGCCTCGGGGTGGCAGGGGGTGGCGATGGTTAGCATGGGCAACGAGCGCGTTTAGCCCGCTAAACGCACTTGAGGGGGCCCCTCGGGGGTGTGGGGGCGGGTCGCGTATTCTGGGTGGCGGTTCTACCGAAGACCGCTGGTTTTCCTGGGTTCGCTCAGGGACGAAGGCTCCGCTGAAGGCGGACGGCCCGCGCAGGAGGAACGAGGCTCGCACCACCAGTGTGCGTTGACGCCCCGCGCCTGTCTGCGCTGGGGCGTTTCGTCGTTTCGGGGCTCTCTTGGCGGTCTGCGGATATCCGCAAGAAACACCAGCCAAGAGAGGAGGCGACCCATGGCGAAGCCCGACAAGGTGGCGGCCGTCGCCGAGATCGCGGACAGGTTCCGCACGAGCTCGGCAACCGTTGTCACCGAGTACACCGGCCTCTCCGTGTCCCAGCTGTCCCAGCTGCGCCGCGCTCTCGGCACCAGTGCCAAGTACCGGGTCGCGAAGAACAGCCTCGTCAAGCGTGCCGCCGAGGACGCCGGCATCGAGGGGCTCGACGACCTGTTCGTCGGCCCCACCGCGATCACCTTCGTCGAGGGTGAAGCGGTCGACGCCGCGAAGGCTCTTCGTGACTTCGCGAAGGACAACAACGCGCTTGTGATCAAGGGCGGCTACATGGATGGCCGCCCGCTCAGCGTTGCCGAGATCAGCAAGATCGCTGACCTCGACAGCCGCGAGGTCCTGCTGTCGAAGGCAGCGGGCGCGTTCAAGGCGAAGCTCTCCCAGGCCGCGGCGCTGTTCCAGGCGCCGGCGTCCCAGGTGGCCCGCCTGGCCGCCGCGCTCGAAGACAAGCGCAAGGCCGAGTCCGGAGATGCAGCCGAAGCACCCGCCGAGAGCTGAACACACACCCCTGAACGGTAGTTAGAAAGGAAGCCATCATGGCGAAGCTGAGCACCGACGAACTGCTCGACGCCTTCAAGGAGCTGACGCTGCTTGAGCTGTCCGAGTTCGTGAAGCAGTTCGAGGAGACCTTCGACGTCACCGCGGCCGCCCCGGCTGCCGTCGTCGCCGCGGCCCCCGGCGCCGCCGCTGACGCCCCGGTCGAGGAGCAGGACGAGTTCGACGTCGTCCTCGAGTCGGCCGGCGACAAGAAGATCCAGGTCATCAAGGTCGTCCGCGAGGTCGTCTCGGGCCTGGGCCTGAAGGAGGCCAAGGAGATGGTCGAGGGCGCGCCCAAGGCCCTCCTGGAGAAGGTCGACAAGGAAGCCGCCGACGCGGCCAAGGAGAAGCTCGAGGCGGCCGGCGCCAAGGTCACCATCAAGTAACTCCCGCGGTACCCGGAAACGGGGGCAGGAACCGGACCCGGTTCCTGCCCCCGTTTTTCGTGGTAGAACGCCCGATCGGCGTACCGGGCACGGGTGCACTACGGTGCTGCCAGCGCGGGATACCGGTATTGAAAAATCTAAACTCGCGAGTAACCTGTCCGCACTCAACTCGTTGCACCTTCAGTGACGCGGGTGACGGCGCACGCGTGCCGGGTCGGGTGCGTGCGGCGGCGGGTGGGCAACAGCTCCGGGAGGTGCGATGGGTGCCGAGGTGGTCGTCGAAGGCCTGACCAAGTCCTTCGGTAAGCAGGCCATCTGGCGGGACGTGACGCTCACGCTTCCGCCGGGCGAGGTGTCGGTGATGCTGGGACCGTCGGGTACCGGCAAGTCGGTGTTCCTCAAGTCGATGATCGGGCTGCTCAAGCCGGACCGCGGGCGCTGCGTCATCAACGGCGTGGACATCGTGACGTGCTCCGAGCACAAGCTGTACGAGACCCGCAAGCTGTTCGGGGTGCTGTTCCAGGACGGCGCGCTGTTCGGGTCGATGAACCTCTACGACAACGTGGCGTTCCCGTTGCGGGAGCACACGAAGAAGTCCGAGACCGAGATCCGCAAGATCGTGCTGGAGAAGCTCGAGATGACGGGTCTCGCCGGTGCGGAGACGAAGCTCCCCGGTGAGATCTCGGGCGGGATGCGCAAGCGCGCCGGGCTGTCGCGCGCGCTGGTGCTGGACCCCGAGATCATCCTGTGCGACGAGCCGGACTCCGGCCTCGACCCGGTCCGCACGACCTACATCTCGCAGCTGCTGATCGACCTGAACGCGCAGATCGACGCCACGATCCTGATCGTGTCGCACAACATCAACCTGGCGCGGACCGTGCCGGACAACATCGGCATGCTCTTCCGCAAGGAACTGGTCATGTTCGGGCCGCGCGAGGTCCTGCTGACCAGTGACGAGCCGGTGGTGAAGCAGTTCCTCAACGGCAGCAGGCTCGGCCCGATCGGCATGTCGGAGGAGAAGGACTCGGCGACGATGGCCGAGGAGCAGGCGCTCGCCGACGCCGGGCACCACGACGGGTCCACGGAGGACGTGCGGGGTATCGTGCCGCAGCTCGAAGCGACCCCGGGACTGCCGGAGCGCAAGGGGATCCGCCGCCGCAAGGACCGGGTCATGAAGATCCTGCACACCCTGCCGCCCGCCGCGCAGGAGGGGATCGTCGACTCCCTCACGCCGGAGGAGCAGCAGCGCTACGGCGTTTCGCCGCACCACCTCGTCGGCGCGGGCCAGCAGCAGCCGTCGGGGCAGCTCCCGAACCAGCACCACGGGCAGTTGCCCGCGGACCAGGTCGCCCGCCTGCCCGAGCCGACCAGACCCGGCGGATCGCACCGCATGCGTCCGCGGGGTCCCGGGCAGGACGGGCCGTGACGGCGAAGAGGACGCCGGGCGCACCGGCAGTTGAAGGTTCGACGCGAGGACGGTCATGAGCTCCACGGCTTCCGGGGCGAAGATCCCCGGGATGGGGATGCTGCGCGAGACCGGCAACCTGTTCGCACTGGGTCTCGACATCATCCGGGGTATCTTCCAGCGGCCGTTCCAGCTGCGGGAGTTCATCCAGCAGTCGTGGTTCATCGCGAGCGTGACGATTCTGCCGACGGCGCTGGTCGCGATCCCGTTCGGCGCGGTCATCTCGCTGCAGTTCGGCTCGCTCGCGCGCCAGCTCGGCGCGCAGTCCTACACCGGTGCCGGCAGCGTGCTCGCCACCGTGCAGCAGGCGAGCCCGCTGGTGACGGCGTTGCTGGTGGCGGGCGCGGGCGGCTCGGCGATCTGCGCCGACATCGGCGCGCGCACGATCCGCGAAGAGATCGACGCGATGGAGGTGCTCGGCGTCTCCGCGGTCCAGCGGCTGATCGTGCCGAGGACGCTCGCGTCGATGCTGGTCGCGTTGCTGCTCAACGGCATGGTGAGCGTCATCGGCGTGCTCGGCGGGTACTTCTTCAACGTCATCCTGCAGGACGGCACGCCTGGCGCGTACCTGGCGAGCTTCTCCGCGCTGGCCCAGCTCCCCGACCTCTGGGTCGGCGAGATCAAGGCGCTGATCTTCGGGTTCATCGCCGCGGTCGTCGCGTCCTACCGCGGGCTGCACCCGGCAGGCGGGCCGAAGGGCGTCGGGGACGCGGTGAACCAGGCGGTGGTCATCACCTTCCTCATGCTCTTCGTCGTCAATTTCGTGATCACCCTGATCTACCTGCAGATCGTTCCCGGGAAGCTGGCCTGACCGATGTCCTCCTTCACCCAGGGCGCGAAGCGGATCGCGAACCGCCCCCTCGAAACGCTCGACGGCCTCGGCGACCAGATGTCGTTCTACGCGCGGGCGCTCGCCTGGACCCCGCGCACCATCCGCCGCTACATGAAGGAAGTGCTGCGGCTGCTGGCGGAGGTCAGCTTCGGCTCCGGCTCGCTCGCGGTCATCGGCGGCACCGTCGGCGTGATGGTCGGCCTGACGCTGTTCACCGGTGTGCTCGTCGGCCTGCAGGGCTATTCGGCGCTGAACTCGATCGGCACCTCGGCGTTCACCGGCTTCCTCACCGCCTTCTTCAACACGCGTGAGATCGCGCCGCTGGTCGCCGGGCTGGCGCTGTCCGCGACGGTCGGTGCCGGGTTCACCGCGCAGCTCGGCGCGATGCGGATCTCCGAGGAGATCGACGCGCTCGAGGTGATGGGCGTGCCGAGCCTGCCGTACCTGGTGACCACGCGGATCATCGCCGGGTTCGTCGCGGTGATCCCGCTGTACGTGATCGGGCTGCTCGCCTCGTATCTCGCTTCGCGGTTGGTCGTTATCTACATCTACAACCAGTCAGCCGGAACCTACGACCACTACTTCGACCTGTTCTTACCACCGCAAGACGTGTTCTATTCGTTCATCAAGGTGCTGATCTTCAGCGTCTTGATCATTCTCACCCACTGCTTCTACGGGTACCGGGCCTCCGGTGGCCCGGCCGGTGTCGGGATCGCGGTGGGCAGGGCAGTCCGGCTGACGATCGTGATGGTGTCCATCGTGAACTTCTTCATCGGCTTCGCGATCTGGGGCACCGATGTGTCGGTGAGGATCGCGGGATGAGCTCGAAGAGTGCGTTGGCGACGGTGCGCCGCCGGCTGCTCGGCCTGGCGCTGGTGGTCGTGATGGTCGGCCTGGTGGCGCTGAGCATCGCCATCTACAACAAGAGCTTCAGCTCGTACGTGACGGTGAAGCTGCAGGCGGACGACGTCGGGAACCAGCTGATCAAGCAGTCCGACGTGAAGGTTCGCGGGCTGATCGTCGGCTCGGTCGCCAAGATCGACGCGACCACCGAGGGCTCCGAGCTGACCCTGAACCTCGACCCGGAGCAGGCGAAGCTGATCCCGAAGAACGTCAGCGCGCGCTTCCTGCCGAAGACGTTGTTCGGCGAGCGGTTCGTGTCGCTGGAGATCCCGCCGGACGCCTCGGGCGCGACGGTGAAATCCGGTGACGTGATCCCGCAGGACCGCAGCAAGAACGCGGTCCAGCTCGACAAGGCGCTCGACGACCTGATGCCGGTGCTGCAGGCGGTGCAGCCGGAGAAGCTCTCCAGCACGCTGAGCGCGATTTCGACCGCGCTCAACGGCCGCGGCAAGCCGCTCGGGGACACCCTGGCCGAACTCGGCCAGTACGTCGGCGAGCTCAACCCGCACGTGCCGAGGCTGCAGCAGGATCTCAAGCAGCTCGCCACGTTCTCCGGGAACCTCAGCGACGCGGCGCCGGATCTGGTGTCCAGTCTGGACAACCTGACCACGACCACGAAGACGATCGCCGACCAGCGCCAGAACCTGCAGTCGCTCTACGGTTCGCTCACCACCGCCTCGACCGACCTGCAGTCGTTCCTGCAGGCCAACTCCAGCAACCTGATCGGGCTCGCCGACACCGCGCGCCCGACCGCGGAGCTGCTCGCGAAGTACTCGCCCGAATACCCGTGCGTGCTCGGGCAGATGGCGAAGCTCGCCAGCGATCTCAACGTGGTGTTCGGCAAGGGCACCAAGCAGCCCGGCCTGCACGCCACGCTGGAGATCACCGCGAACCGCGGCCCGTACAAGCCGGGCCAGGACGAGCCGAAGTTCGAGGAAAAGCGCGGCCCGCGCTGCTACGACATGAAACAGTTCCCGATGCCCTTCCCGCAGCACCCGCCGGACGGCCCGATCAAGGACGGCAGCGTGCCGCCGCCCGCGGGGCGCTCGGTGAACGACGGCCTGAACCCGGCGCTCACCGGGGCGCAGGTCGGCGGCTACAACGGCGGCGGCGCGCCGGCGGGGAACCCCGCGTACACCCAGGCCGAGCACGGGCTGCTGTCCCAGCTCATCGGGATGCAGACCGGCCAGGACCCCGCGGACGTGCCCGGCTGGAGCAGCCTGCTGGTCGGGCCGCTCTACCGAGGGGCGGAGGTGACGGTCAAGTAATGCGCGGACTGCTCGCACCCCTGCTCAAGCTGACCGCTTTCATCGTGGTGACCGTGCTGTTCACCACGGTGCTCGGGATCAGCATCGCCAACATCAACACCAGCGACACCAAGGACTACACGGCGCGCTTCACCGACGCGACGCTCGTGCTGCCCAACGACGACGTCCGCATCGCGGGCGTGCGCGTCGGGCAGGTCAAGGACGTCCGGATCGTCGACCGGCGCCAGGCCGAGATCGAGTTCGAAGTGGACTCGAACCGCAAGCTGCCCGAGGGCGTCACCGCGCAGATCAAGTTCCGCAACCTCGTCGGGCAGCGCTACCTCTCGCTCGGCGAGGGCACCGGCGACGCGAACAAGATCCTGCCGCCGGGCGGGAAGATCCCGCTCGACCACACGAAGCCCGCCCTCGACCTCACCGAGCTGTTCAACGGGTTCAAGCCGCTCTTCCGCGCGCTCCAGCCCGACGACGTCAACAAGCTCTCCTACGAGATCATCCAGGTGCTGCAGGGCGAGGGCGGCACGGTGGAAAGCCTGCTGTCGCACACCGCTTCGCTGACCACCACGATCGCGCAGAAGGACCAGGTGATCGGCCAGGTGATCGACAACCTGACCGGCGTGCTCGACACCGTCAACCAGCACACCCCGCAGCTGTCGGACCTGATCGTCAAGCTGCAGCAGCTGGTGTCCGGGCTCGCGCAGGACCGCAAGCCGATCGGGGACGCGATCGACGCGCTCGGCGGCCTCGCGAACACGACCGCCGGCTTCCTCACCGAGGTCAGGGAACCGCTGAAGAACGACATCGACGCGCTCGGCAAGCTCACGAAGAACCTCAACGACAGCGAGCCGATCGTGGAGCACTTCCTGCAGTTCCTGCCGGAGAAGGCGACGAAGCTGACCAAGACCGCCGACTACGGGTCGTGGTTCAACTTCTACGCCTGCGAGTTCAAGGGCGGCGTTTCGATCCCCGGCCTGCTGCCGCAGCCGTTGTCGCTGCCGTTGATCCCGGTGAACAGGGAGCGGTGCGGCGGATGAAGAGCTTCCAGAGCCGCAACCCGGTCCCCATCGCGCTGGTCGGCATCACGCTGATCGTGCTCGGCATCGTGGCCGCGCTGAACTCCGAAAACCTGCCGGTGATCGGGGCGGGCACCACCTACAGCGCGGAATTCTCCGAAGCCGCGGGCCTCAAGGACGACGACGAGGTCCGCGTCGCGGGCGTGAAGGTCGGCAAGGTCACCGGCATCGACCTCGACGGCGACAAGGTGAAGGTCTCGTTCAAGGTCAAGGACGCCTGGCTCGGGGACCGCACCAGCGCCGCGATCAAGATCAAGACCCTGCTGGGCCAGAAGTACCTCGCACTCGACCCGATCGGCGCGAAGGCGCTCAGCGCGGGCACCGCGATCCCGAAGGAGCGGACGATGGCGCCCTACGACGTCATCGAAGCCTTCCAGGACCTGTCGAAGACCGTCGACGACGTGAACACCGACCAGCTGGCGAAGAGCTTCGACACGCTGACGCAGACGTTCGCGAACACCCCCGGCGACCTGCGCGGCGCGCTCACCGGCCTGTCGAAGCTGTCGGACACGATCTCCAAGCGGGACAGCCAGCTTTCGACGCTGCTGGCGAACACCAAGCAGGTGAGCCAGACCCTCGCCGACCGCGACGCCGAGGTCACGAAACTGCTGGAGGACGGCAACAAGCTCCTGGCGGAGATCTCCAACCGCAAGCAGGCGATTTCCACCCTGCTCGACGGCACCAGGACGCTGTCCACCCAGCTGCAGGGCCTCGTCGACGACAACGACAAGCAGCTCGACCCGGTGCTCAAACAGCTCGACCAGCTCACCTCGATGCTGCAGCGCAACCAGGACTCGCTGGCGCAGGGCATCGCGAAGTTCGCGCCGTTCATCAGGGTGTTCACCAACACCATCGGCAACGGGCGCTGGTTCGACAACTACATCTGCGGGCTCGTGCTGCCCGCGGTCCCGCTGATCAACTCCGAGGGGTGTTACCAGAAATGAGTGACACCCGGTTCGGCCAGTCCCTCATCCGCGCGGTGACGATCGCCTGCGTGCTCGGGCTCGTCGTCGCGGGCGGCCTGTGGTGGGCGATGCGCGACGCGGGCAAGAACCACCTCACCGCCTACTTCACCGGCGCGGTCGGCCTCTACGAGGGCAACAGCGTGCGGATGCTCGGCGTCGAGATGGGCACCGTGACGAAGATCGAGCCGCTCGGGGACAAGGTCCGCGTGCAGCTCGAATACGACCGCTCGGTATCCGTGCCGAAGAACCCGCAGGCGGTCATCGTCGCGCCGTCACTGGTGAGTGACCGCTACGTGCAGCTCGCGCCCGCCTACAAGGGCGGCCCGAAGGCGGGCGACGGCGACACGGTTCCGGTGGACAGGACGGCGACGCCGCTGGAGACCGACGACCTCTACGCGAGCCTCGACCGCGTCACGCAGTCGCTCGGGCCCAACGGCGCCAACAAGAACGGCTCGCTGTCGAACCTGCTCGACACCGCGGCGAAGAACTTCCAGGGCAACGGGCAGAACCTGCACGACACGATCACGCGGCTCAGCCAGGCCGCGGGAACGTTGTCGGGCAACAAGGACGACCTGTTCAAGACGGTGCAGAACCTGGCGAACTTCTCGCAGACGCTCGCCGACAGCGACGGCCAGGTCCGCCAGTTCTCGCAGCAGCTGCAGGACGTCACCGGCTTCCTCGCCGGGGAGCGCGGCGACCTCGCCGAGACCGTCAAGCAGCTCTCCACCACGCTCGGCTCGGTACAGCAGTTCATCGACGCCAACCACGGCCGGTTGAAGTCCAATGTGGACAAACTGGCGAGCGTGACGAAGACGCTGGTGGACCAGCGAGGGGCGCTCGCCGAGATCCTCGACGTGGCGCCGGTCGGCCTCGGCAACGTGGTCAACGCCTACAACGCGTCCTCGGGCACGCTCGACGCCCGCCCGATCCTCAACGAGCTCACCCAGCCGCCCGTCGCCATGGTGTGCGGGCTGCTCAAGCAGGCCCCGGAGGCACTCAAGGTGCTCGGCGACGTCTGTTCGAAGGTGGCACCGGTGGTGGACGGGCTGGTGAAGCTGCCGTCCGTCGCGCAGATCATCAACGGCCTCAACACCGGCCAGCTACCGCCGCTGCCGCTGCCGCTCGTCGGCGATCTCTACGGCTCGCCGTCCGCGCTGGGAGGTGCCAAGTGAAGCGCCTCAAGCTCGCGGCCGTCGGAGTTGCGGGTGCGCTGACGCTGTCCGGCTGCGGGTTCACCGGGATCTACGACATCCCGCTGCCGGGCGGCGCCGATCTCGGCGACCACCCGTACACGGTCAAGGTGCAGTTCAAGGACGTGCTCGACCTGGTGCCGCAGGCCGGGGTGAAGGTCAACGAGGTGCCGATCGGGCGCGTCGAGTCGATCGGGCTCACCCCCGACGGCTGGAACGCCGAGGTCACCGTGCGCCTCAACGGCGGGGTGACCCTGCCGGCGAACGCGATCGCGAACGTCAAGCAGTCGAGCCTGCTCGGGGAGAAGTACGTGCAGATCGCCTCGCCCGGCCCGGACCAGGCCCAGGGCAAGCTCGCCGACGGCGCGGTGATCCCGTTGCCGCGCACCAATCGTAGCGTCGAGGTCGAGGAGGTGCTCGGCGCGCTGTCCATGCTGCTCAACGGCGGCGGCGTCGACCAGCTCAACACCATCACCAAGGAGCTCAACAACGTCACCGCGGGGCACGAGCCGGACATCAAGAACCTGCTCTCCAGCGCGGACAAGCTGGTGACCAGCCTGGACGCCGAGTCGGGCGACATCACGCGCGCGCTCGACGGGCTCAACCGGCTCAGCTCGACCCTGAACGGGCAGAAGAACCAGATCGCGAACGCGCTCGACAACCTCGGCCCCGGGCTCGGCGTGCTCGAACAGCAGCGGGGCCAGCTCGTGCGGATGCTGCAGGCGCTGCAGTCGCTCTCCGGCGTCGCGACCGACACCCTCAACCGCAGCAAGGCCGATCTCGTCGCGGACTTCAAGGCGCTCCTGCCGACGCTGCAGAAGCTCGGCGAGGCGGGCACGAACCTGCCGAAGGCCCTCGAAGTGCTGCTGACCTACCCGTTCAACGACGCCGCGCTCGACGGGGCCAAGGGCGACTACTTCAACCTCTACGCCAACGTCGACCTCAACCTGGGCGAGATCGTGAAGAACCTCGGCCGGAGCAGGCAGAACCCCCTTTCCGGGCTGCCCGGTATCCCGCCGGGGCTCACCGGTGGCGTGCCCGGCACACCGGCGAACCAGCCGCCGCCGCTGCCGTTGCCCGGTGAGCCGCAGTCCCAGCAGCCCTCGAACCCGGCCGGTGGCCAGGGCGGTGGTGTCGGAGGCGGCCCGAACGGCCCGCGGACCTCCGGTGCCGCGGGTATCTTCAACCTCCTGAACGGGGGTGCCGGCTGATGCTGGTCCGCAGGACGAAACTCCAGCTGGTCGCGTTCGCGATCATCTCCGTCGTCGCGATCGTGTACGCGCTGGTCCGGTTCGCCGGGCTCGGCGAGGTGTTCGGCGACAAGGGCTACTCGGTGAAGGTCGAGCTCGCCGAGTCCGGTGGCATCTTCACCGGCGCCGAGGTCACCTACCGCGGCTACAACATCGGCAAGGTCGGCCCGCTCAAGCTCACCGCGAAGGGCCTCGAAGCCGAGCTCGCCATCGACCCCAACGCCCCCGAGGTGCCCGCCGACCTGCAGGCCGTCGTGGCCAACCGGTCCGCGGTCGGCGAGCAGTACGTCGATCTCCGGCCGAAGGCCGAGGGCGGCCCGTCGCTGAAGGCCGGTTCGGTGATCCCGGTCGACCGCACCAAGACGCCGGTCAGCACCGACAAGCTGGTCGCCGGTCTCGACGGCCTCGCGACCTCGGTGCCGACCGACTCGCTGCGCACCGTCGTCGACGAGGCGTACCGGGGCTTCCAGGGCACCGGGCCGGACCTGCAGAAGCTGATGGACACCGCGCGCGACTTCACCCGCACCGCGAAGGAGTACCTGCCGCAGACCGTGCAGCTGCTCGACGCGGGCGGCCAGGTGCTCAAGACCGGCAACGACGAGGCGGGCGCGCTCAAGTCGTTCAGCTCGGACCTGAACAAGATCAGCCAGACGCTCAAGGACGTCGACGGGCCCGTCCGCACCGTGATCGGCGAGGTGCCGAAGCTGTCGCAGCAGGTCACCGACGTCCTCCGGGACACCGGCCCCGGGCTCGGCGCGGTGGTGGCGAACCTGCTCACCACGTCGAACCTGCTGGTGACCAGGCAGGACGGGCTCGAACAGGTGCTCGCGACCTACCCGCTGCTGTCGGTCGGCGGCAACACCGTCGCGCCGGGCGACGGCACCGCGCACCTCGGCCTCGCGCTGAACCTGTTCGACCCGCCGCCGTGCACCAAGGGGTACCTGACCTACGACCAGTACCGCGGCGGCGACGGCGCGAAGAACCTGACCGACCGCCCGCCGAAGGAAGACGCCTACTGCGCCGAGCCGAAGGGCAGCCCGATCAGCGTGCGCGGGGCCCAGAACGCGCCGTACAACGGGGTGCCGACCATCCCGTCCCCGCAGGACGTGCAGGCGAACAAGAACCGCCCCGCCGAGGAGCTCGCCTACGAGCGGGCGACCAGGGGCGTGCCCGGTGTCGCGGGTGGGCCGGCGCTGACCGTGAACGGCATCTCGGGGCTGCTCGGCCTCCCCGGCTGACAGCCACCTGACACCAGTTACCTACCGTGGAGTGTTATGAGTTCGGACAACGCGAGCGAAGGCGCTGAAGACACCGCGGGTGCCGCGGTGCCCGACCCCGGAGCCGAGGTGCCCGCGTCGTCCGAAGCCGGGTTTCCGGACGCCCCGGAATCTTCGGGGTCTTCGGGGGACGACTCGCTGCCGCGCTGGCTCGTGCTCGGCGGTGCCGCGTTCGCGACGGCCGCGTTCCTGGCGGCGGCGCTGTTCGGAATCCTGTGGCTGGTCGCCTCGAACGACCACGACGCGGACCGCGCGAGCGAGCGCGACGACGTGGTGCGGGTCGGCGGCAACGCGGTGAAGGCCTTCACCGAACTGGACTTCACCAATCCCGGCCAGTACTTCTCCCGCGCGGTCGCGGCCTCGACGAAGGAGATCGGCGACCAGATCAAGGCCAGCCAGGAAGCCAACACCAAGACCATGAGCGAGGCCAAGACCACCACCACGACCCGGATCCTCGATCTGGCGGTCGAAGAGCTCAACAGCGACGAAGGCAAGGCCACCTTCATCGCGGCACTGCAGGTCGAGGTCAAACAGGGTGACAAGTCCGTGCAGAAGCCGATGCGGGTCGAGGTGCAGATGACCCGGCAGGCCGACAACGGCGAACAGGTCTGGAAGCTGTCGGGGATCGACTCGGTCCCCGTCGTCAGCGCGGGCTGACCGGCAGCACAGAGTCCTCACCCGAGAACGGAGTAAGCGTTGCCCCCCTCCCGTCGCAAGCCACCGCAGCCGTCAGCCCGGCGCCCCCGGGTCGCCGGATTGCACAAGCCGGCCGGGAAACCGAGTCCCCGTCCACGACCGGAGCCCGCGGACGGCGCGGCCGAACCCGTCGACGAAGCGACCACAGTGGACGCTTTGACCGGCGAACCGTCGGGCGGCGCCACCCCTGCCGAAGCGGCGGACACCGAAGAGTCCTTTGTGGACACCAATGCCGTCGGGCACGTCGAGTCCGCTGAGCCTGTCGAGTCCGCTGAGTCCACCGAGTCCACTGGGTCCACTGAGTCCATTGAGGACACTGTGGTGCGGCCGGGTGCCGATGCGGACGCGCCGGAGAAGGTGACGCCGGAGCCGGTGCCCGCGAAACCGAGCCCCCGCCGCAAGGCGAGGGACAGCGGGGCGCCGAAGCCGGAAAGCGAGATCGAGGCGACGGAGGCCGAGCAGCCCGTCGCCGAGGACGGCGGTGAACCGCCCGAGGTCTCGCCGGAGCAGAGGGCCCGGCGGAAGAAGTTCATCCTCGCGGGCGCGCTGATCCTGGCCGGGCTGCTCCTCGCCGGGCTCGCGGTGTTCTTCAAGGTCAAGCAGAACGAGGTGGACTCGTCCACCAGCAACGCCGCGCTACTGGACATGGCGAAGACCGCCCAGGTGCAGCAGGACGTCAGCGGCGCCGTCGAATCGCTGTTCTCCTACGACTTCAACGATCTCGCCAAGACCAAGAAGGCCGCGAACGACGTGCTGGTCACCGATACCGCGCGTGACAAGTACAACAAGGAGTTCGCCGAGGTCGAGCGGCTCGCGCCGCAGCAGAAGATGGTGGTCACGGTCAAGGTGACCCGCACCGCGACGATCCTGATCGACGGCGACCGCGCCAAGGTGCTGGTGTTCGTCGACCAGACCTCGATCCGCACCGGCGGCGATCCCAAGGCAGCCAACAACAAGGTCGCGGGCGGTTCGCAGCTCTCGGTCACCGCGCAGCTCAAGGACGGCAAGTGGAAGATCGCCGACCTCGACGCCTACAACGGCGGCACGGCGACGCCGCAGGGCGAGCAGCCGGTCCCGTTGCCGGGTGGCCAACAGCAGCCGCCGCCGAGCAAGTAGTACGCCGAGTGGCCGCACCCGCGCGGCCAACTCGGTGATCTTGCCGCCAACTCCGCCGAAACGGCGGTGACCGCCCCACTTTTCCGGGAAGCTCGAAGACACCGGTGCCGGCACCGGTGTCACTTACTGGGAGGAGTGGGGTCTTGCCCCTGCACAGACGCGTGCGCCGCGCGGCGATCATCGCCGCGGTGGGCGCGCTCACTGCATTGTCGTTGCCGAACCTGGCGACGGCGGCACCGGCGACGAAGGTCTCCGGTGGCGAAACGCAGCCGACGTTCTCCTACGCCGACGCGATTCGCGAAACGACCTATGTGGAGTCCCCGGTCGACGGTGACCACGACGGCAGGCCCGACCGGGTCGCCGCCGACGTCATCCGGCCGAAGGAAAGCGACGCCGGGCTCAAGGTTCCGGTGATCATGGTGGCCAGCCCGTACTTCGCGCGCTACCCGGTGCCGATCCCCGACAAGGACAAGCGCGCCAAGGCGAAGCTGACGCCGGCGGGCGACGACGACTACAAGGACGTCGACGACGACGGCAGCCCCGCGAAGTTCCCCGACTGGTACGACAACTACTTCGTGCCGCGCGGTTACGCCGTGGTGCTCGTCGACGTGCCGGGCACCCGCGCCTCGGAAGGCTGCCTCACTTCGGGCGGCTCCACCGAGACCCTCGGCGTCAAGTCCGTAGTGGACTGGCTCGGCGGCAAGGGCAAGGCCTTCGACCACGCCGGCGCCGCGGTGTCCGCGGACTGGACCGACGGCAAGGTCGGCATGGTCGGGCGGTCGTGGCGCGGCACCGAGCCCAACGCGGTGGCCACCATGGACGTGCCGAACTTGAAGACGATCGTGCCGATCTCGGCGATCAGCAGCTGGTACGACTACATGCGCCTGGACGGGCAGGTCCGGTTCGCCGACTACCCGCGCGACCTGGCGAGCAGGGTCGGTTCCGCCAGGAAGACCGATCCCGGCGAGTGCAAGCCGGTCTGGGACTCCCTGGCCGCGGACAGCGCCGAGGACACCGGGAACTACAACGCCTTCTGGGACGAGCGGAACTACGTCAAGGACGTCTCCAAGGTGAAGGCCAGCGTGTTCATGGTGCACGGCCTCAACGACTGGAACGTGCTGGCGCGCAACGGCCAGCAGTTCTGGGACGGCCTGAAGGCGAACAACGTGCCGCGCAAGCTGTGGCTGCACCAGGAAGCGCACACCGACCCGTTCAACGTGCGCAACACCGAATGGGTCAAGCAGCTGCACCACTGGTTCGACTACTGGCTCAAGGGCGTCGACAACGGCGTCATGAGCGAGCCGCAGGTCGACGTCGAACGCGCGCCGGACCAGTGGGCGACCTACTCGTCGTGGCCGCAGGGCGGTTCGCAGCGGCTGTACCTGAACTCCGACGGCAGCTCGCCCACCCGGCTCACCCCGGTCGCCCCGCGGCCGCCCGGCCTCGGGACCGAGGTGCGCATCACCGACTCGATCAACCAGACCGAGTCCCAGCTCATCGCGAACCCGCGGAAGGTGAACCCGAACCGGGTCGTCGCGCTCGGGGAGCCGCTCAAGGCCGACACGCGGATCAGCGGCGTCCCGACGATCTCGCTGACCGCCGACTTCAGCTCCGGTGGCGGCCCGCTGACCGCGCTGCTCGTCGACTACGGGACCGGCACCCGCGTCAAGCACAGCGCCGACAACGGTGAGATCGGGGTCGTGCCGACCGGCAAGACCGTGTGCGTCGGCGAGGGCAACGCCGTCGACACCGGCTGCCTCGCGGAGTTCAAGCACGACGTGGCCACCACGGACGCCGAGGTCGTCGCCGAGGGGTGGACGAACTCGCAGCACCGCGAGTCGCTGACCCGCACCTCGGAGGTCAAGCCGGGCCAGGCGTACGGCCTGACCTGGAAGCTCCAGCCGGAGGACTACGTGTTCAAGGCAGGGCACCGGATCGGCCTGGTCATCGCGGCCACCGACTGCACCGCGATGCCGGACGGCTGCGCCGCGGCGGCGGACGGCAAGGACCCGTGGCCCCGGGTGGCCACGGACATCCACGTCAACCAGACGTCGATCACCCTCCCCATCGCCCCCTGACCCACCCCCCGGCGGCGACGTTTAGCCCGCTAAACGTCGCCGCCGGGGCCTCGGCCGGTCTCCTCCCGCGCCTTGCCCGGGACGAGACGTTTAGCCCGCTAAACGCAGCTCAGGCGGGCCGGTGTCGTTCGTGTCCGCTCTCCCTCGGAGCGGGGAGATTCGCGGGAACCGGATGAGCGGCGCGGCCCGTCGTAGTACGGTGATAGCGCTCTGTGTCAACCGCGGTCACCGGTTGTCGAGTTCACGAGGGGGTAGCTGACCATGCCGGACGGAACGACCACTTCATCGCCCACGCCGCAGGGCTACCAGCCGCCGGCGACCATGTGCTACGTGCCGGGCCGGGAGCCGCCACCTCCGCCACCGCTGTCCGGCGGCTTCAAGATGGACATCGACGCGATGCGCGCCGTCAAACCCCAGTGGGAAGCCCTCCGCGACAAGCTGCAGACGCTGGTGGAGCAGAGCTCGGGGTTGGGCCAGGCGATACCACCGGCGCAAGACGAGGCCAGCACTGGTCAGCTCAACGCAGTGCAAAAGCACAGTGGTCTCTACTCGGAGTCCATCGGGAAACAGTTGGAGTACGCCCGTCAGTACGCCAAAGCGTTGGACGACGCGATCAAGAAAACCGAGGAACAGGATGCCGCCGCGGCGAGAGCGGTGCGAAAGCATGGGAAGGCGTTGACGTGAGGCTTCGCGGTCTTGCGCTGGTCGTAGCCGTGTTGGCGTCAGCATCGGCGTGCAGCGATCCAGCGCCGCAGAACAATCCGTCTGAAACCGCCTCCGCGACTTCGACGCCGTTGGCCGACGTGCCCGCGATTTCGCAGCCGTTGAACACGACAAGTTTTCAGCAGGCGCCGTGTTCTATCTTGCCGATGGTGCAAGCTGCCAACCTCGTCTCCGCCGTCAGGACGAAAGCGGCCTCCGGCGGCACCGGGGAAGCCAGATGTACGTACAACGACCAGGAATCCAACGGTGTTTCCGTCGGTGTGGTGAAAAGAGCGAATTGGCTTCAGAGCACCTATGCCGCCGGGCAGAGCGGCAAATTGGCCTATTTCACCCCGTTGCCTGATGTCGCGGGCTACCCGGGGGCAGTCTCCAACAACGTCGACCAGCGTGCCAACGGGGTGTGTTCAGTAGGAGTCGCGCTGTCCGACCACGAATTTTTGTCGGTGATCTCGACGTTCGGGGGGAGCTCCCCGTTCCGTTCGGATCCTTGTCCGGTGTTGCAAAAGGTCGCCGAAGCTTCGGTCAAGAACATGCGCGGGGGTGCATGACGATGGGGTACGACGCTCCGAAAATCGTGGAACTGGTCAACGGCGGCGACGGCTCACCGAGCATGTTCGCCACCGGTGTCGACGCGGGCAAGATGGCCACGTTGCACAGCGAGATCGCGGGGGACATGAAGGCGCTCCAGGTCGCCATGTCCTCGCACTGGGAAGGCCCGGCCGCCGAGCAGGCGCGTGCCGGGGTGGGGCCGCTCATCCAGGCGTCCCAGGTCAGCGGTGAGCACCTGACCGAGGCCCAGAAGCTCTACGACGGGCAGGGCCGCTCCTTCAACGACCTCAGCGCGAAGGTGAAGGAGAACGACCCTGGCCCGAAGCCGGAGGCGACCTTCGCCAGCGACTGGGTGCCGATCTTCACCGACCAGGACGAGAAGATCGACGCCTGGAACGAGAAGGCCAAGAAGATCACCGAGGGCTACAACCTCTACAACGGGCAGAGCCAGGACAACTCGGGGCGCTGGCCGCGGGACTACGGCCAGCTCGGGCTGCCTCCGGGCGGCTCCGACGTCTCGGTGAAGGAGGTCCCGACGGGTCCCGGAGGCCCGGGGCATGTCGGCGGCGGCTCGCCGATCCGCTCCGGCGGCCAGGGTGGTGATTCCGGCGGGTCCGGTTCCCGCCGGCCCGTGCCACCTCCCGGAGGCGGTCACGTCGTCGCGCCGCCACCAGGTCACGGTGGGACCGGCGGGGACGGCGGCGGAGGCCAGCAGCACCCGCCGCGGACGCCGGTGCAGCCGCCTCCCGCGGTGGACCCGCCCGGAGGCACCGACCCAACGCGCTACCCGCAGTCGCCGCCCGGGATGCGGCCGCCGGGCTTCGCGCCGACGCCGACGCCGAGTCCGGTGCCGGTCGGGTCCGGTGGCGATTCGAGCGCGCCGTTCACCGGCATGATCGGCGGGTTCGGGCCGGTCGGCGGGTTCGGCCCCGGCGGCGGTCCCGAAGGCGGGGCCGGCGGCAGGGCGGGCGGTCTCGGTGGTCAAGGACAAGGCCCAGGACAGGCGGGCAGGCTGACCGGGGGTGCCCCGGCCGCCGAGGGCGGCGCGGTCAAGGGCGGCGGCCCCGCCGGCGGGGCGACGGGTCGCGCCGGTTCCGCCGGCATGGGCGGCATGGCCCCTGGTGCCAGGGGCAAGGGCGAGGAGGACCGGGAGCACCAGCGCCCCGACTACCTGGTCGAGGCGGACCCCGACGAGTACTTCGGCACCGACGAGCGGACGTCGCCGCCCGTGCTCGGGCTCTGAGCCCGTGCGCGTACTGAGCCGCCAGGTCGTGCTCAGCCAGGACAGCCTCGACCTGGCCGCGTCCTGGCTGAACGTCGGCCTGCCCACCACGCTGGAGCCGGAACCGCTCTGGCGCAGCGACGACGAGGTCCGCACCAGGGAGGACCGCACGCGCGCCGAGCTGGCCGACAACGGCCTGCTCGACGGCGGGGACCTGGACGACGACTTCGCGGAGACCCTCCTCGTGCTCTGCAGGGCGGGCCAGGAGTACTTCTCCTACGTCCAGTCCCGCGACGAGGAATACCGCCTCCACGTCGCAGTCAGCGGGCAAAACGCGGTCTTCGCGTGCAACGTGCCCGACACCGGGCGGATCCTCCTGCGCGCGGCGCGCCCGGAGGCGCCGGTGGAGGACCTCGTCGTCGAGCTGCCCGACTGGGGCCCCGGCCACGGCGCGTCCCTGTCGGTGCCCGAGGCGGACCTGCGCGCCGCGATGGGGGGTGCGCACGCGGGGGACGAGGCGCGCCGCATGCTCGCGCTGTTCGACCTGCCGCGCACCGGGGGAGGGCAGCTCTCCGCCGCCGTCCGCGACGGCCTCGGCTCGCACCGCAAGAGCCGCCGCGACGTCTGCACCTATGTGGACACCGAACGCGGGCGCTGGCTCTTCTCGTTCAGCGGCGAGGGTGAAGATCGCTACGTGAACGCCGCGCCCGCCCGCTACGAGACGGTCGTTGCGAAGGGGTACGAGCTCCGCGATCGCCTGCTCGAACCCCGCTGAGCACGCCTTTCCGGGTGCGGGCGGCTGCGCCATCCGGCGGAAAAAGACCACAGTGACGCAGGTGCCCGGCCGGAGCTGGGAGTGGCATCTTGACTACCGGCGGGTTGAGGGTCAGGCTTACCAGCAACGGTCACGCCCTTGCGGGAGGGACGAGCCGGGGAGGCATACCTGAAGACGTCACGGACGAGCTGTGGGCCCCATCGCGAGCGCCCCCTCGACAGAGTGCGTCTTTCGGGCTAGACTGCTTCTTTGCGCTGCCCTCTTTCAGGCTGCCCGGAACCGGTAGCTAGGATAGTGGGCACCACGGCACCCTTGACAGTCGCTTTAGTAGTTGCTAACGCGGCTGCCACCGCTCATTGTCCCCGGAAGGACGCATCTTGGCAGTCTCTCCCGCGAACCAGGCCACTGCTGCGACCACCTCTCCTGTCACCACATCGGCGTCATCGGGCATCCCTGGAGCACCCCTGCGGGTCTCCTTCGCGAAGATCCGCGAGCCTCTGAGCACGCCGAACCTGCTGGACGTGCAGATCAGGTCGTTCGAATGGTTTACCGGCGACGAGGCGTGGTTCGAACGCCGCGTCGAGGAAGGCGAAGAGAACCCGGTCGGCGGTCTCGAGGAGATCCTCAACGAGATCTCCCCGATCGAAGACTTCTCCGGTTCCATGTCGCTGTCCTTCTCCGACCCGCGCTTCGACGAGGTCAAGGCCTCCGTCGAGGAGTGCAAGGACAAGGACATGACGTACGCGGCCCCGCTGTTCGTGACCGCCGAGTTCGTCAACAACAACACCGGCGAGATCAAGAGCCAGACGGTCTTCATGGGTGACTTCCCGGTGATGACCGACAAGGGCACCTTCATCATCAACGGCACCGAGCGTGTCGTCGTCTCGCAGCTGGTCCGTTCGCCCGGCGTCTACTTCGACGCCAACGTCGACAAGGCGACCGATAAGGACGTCTTCAGCACCAGGATCATCCCGAGCCGGGGTGCCTGGCTGGAGTTCGACGTCGACAAGCGCGACACCGTCGGCGTCCGCATCGACCGCAAGCGCCGCCAGCCGGTCACCGTGCTGCTGAAGGCGCTCGGCTGGACCACCGAGGCCATCCGCGAGCGGTTCCACTTCAGCGAGACGCTGCTGGCGACGCTGGAGAAGGACCACACCGCGGGCACCGACGAGGCGCTCCTCGACATCTACCGCAAGCTGCGCCCCGGCGAGCCGCCGACGAAGGAGAGCGCGCAGACGCTGCTGGAGAACCTGTTCTTCAAGGCGAAGCGCTACGACCTCGCCAAGGTCGGCCGGTACAAGGTCAACAAGAAGCTCGGCCTGTCGACGCCGTACGACACCGGCACGCTGACCGAAGAGGACATCGTCTCGACCATCGAGTACCTGGTCCGGCTGCACGCCGGCGAGGACAAGATGACCAGCGCGACGAACAGCGAGCTGGAGCTGCCGGTCGAGACCGACGACATCGACCACTTCGGCAACCGCCGCCTGCGCACCGTCGGCGAGCTGATCCAGAACCAGATCCGGGTCGGCCTCTCCCGCATGGAGCGCGTGGTGCGCGAGCGGATGACCACGCAGGACGTCGAGGCGATCACGCCGCAGACCCTGATCAACATCCGCCCGGTGACGGCCGCGATCCGCGAGTTCTTCGGCACCTCGCAGCTGTCGCAGTTCATGGACCAGAACAACCCGCTGTCCGGGCTGACCCACAAGCGCCGCCTCTCGGCGCTCGGCCCCGGCGGTCTGTCCCGTGAGCGCGCCGGCATGGAGGTCCGCGACGTCCACCCGTCGCACTACGGCCGCATGTGCCCGATCGAGACGCCGGAAGGCCCGAACATCGGCCTGATCGGCTCGCTCTGCTCGTACGCGCGGGTCAACCCGTTCGGCTTCATCGAGACGCCGTACCGCAAGGTCGTCGAGGGCCGGGTCACCGACCAGGTCGACTACCTGACCGCGGACGAGGAGGACCGGTTCGTCAAGGCGCAGGCCAACGCGCCGATCACCGACGACGGCCACTTCGTGGAAGACCGCGTCATGGTCCGCCGCAAGGGCGGCGAGGTCGAGCTGATCGACCCGATGGACGTGGACTACATGGACGTCTCGCCGCGCCAGATGGTGTCGGTCGCGACGGCGATGATCCCGTTCCTCGAGCACGACGACGCGAACCGCGCGCTGATGGGCGCGAACATGCAGCGCCAGGCCGTGCCGCTGCTCCGCAACTCGGCGCCGCTGGTCGGCACCGGGGTGGAGCTGCGCGCCGCGGTCGACGCCGGTGACGTGCTCACCGCGATCGAGGCCGGTGTCGTCGAGGAGCTCTCGGCGGACCTGATCACGGTCATGCACGACGACGGGACCCGGAAGAGCTACAGCCTCTACAAGTTCCGCCGCTCGAACCACGGCACCTGCTTCAACCACCGCCCGATCGTCAACGAGGGCGACCGGGTCGAGAAGGGCCAGGTCATCGCCGACGGCCCGTCCACCGAGAACGGTGAGATGGCGCTCGGCAAGAACCTGCTCGTGGCGGTCATGCCGTGGGAGGGCCACAACTACGAGGACGCGATCATCCTCTCCGAGCGCCTGGTGCAGGACGACGTGCTCACGTCGATCCACATCGAGGAGCACGAGATCGACGCCCGCGACACCAAGCTGGGCGCCGAGGAGATCACCCGGGACATCCCGAACGTCTCCGAGGAGGTGCTCGCCGACCTCGACGAGCGCGGCATCATCCGCATCGGCGCCGAGGTCCGTGACGGCGACATCCTGGTCGGGAAGGTCACGCCGAAGGGCGAGACCGAGCTGACCCCGGAGGAGCGCCTGCTCCGCGCGATCTTCGGCGAGAAGGCCCGCGAGGTCCGCGACACCTCGCTGAAGGTGCCGCACGGCGAGACCGGCAAGGTCATCGGCATCCGGGTGTTCTCCCGCGAGGACGACGACGAGCTGCCCCCCGGCGTGAACGAGCTGGTCCGCGTCTACGTGGCCCAGAAGCGGAAGATCCAGCCCGGCGACAAGCTCGCCGGACGGCACGGCAACAAGGGCGTCATCGGCAAGATCCTGCCCGCCGAGGACATGCCGTTCATGGAGGACGGCACCCCGGTCGACATCATCCTGAACACGCACGGTGTGCCGCGACGGATGAACATCGGCCAGGTGCTCGAGCTGCACCTCGGCTGGCTCGCCTCGCAGGGGTGGAAGATCGAGGGCAGCCCGGACTGGGCGAAGAACCTGTCCCAGGACCTCCTCGACGTCAACCCCGGCACGAACACCGCGACCCCGGTGTTCGACGGCGCCAAGGAGGAGGAGCTCACCGGCCTGCTCGCGTCCACGAAGCCGAACCGCGACGGCGACCGCATGGTCCAGCCGGACGGCAAGGCGACGCTGCTGGACGGGCGCTCCGGCGAGCCGTTCCCGTACCCGGTGTCGGTCGGCTACATGTACATCCTGAAGCTGCACCACCTGGTCGACGACAAGATCCACGCCCGGTCGACCGGTCCGTACTCGATGATCACCCAGCAGCCGCTCGGCGGTAAGGCGCAGTTCGGTGGCCAGCGCTTCGGTGAGATGGAGTGCTGGGCGATGCAGGCCTACGGCGCGGCGTACACGCTGCAGGAGCTGCTGACCATCAAGTCCGACGACGTGGTGGGCCGCGTGAAGGTCTACGAGGCCATCGTCAAGGGCGAGAACATCCCGGACCCGGGGATCCCGGAGTCGTTCAAGGTGCTGTTGAAGGAGCTGCAGTCGCTCTGCCTCAACGTGGAGGTCCTGTCCTCCGACGGTGCGGCGATCGAGATGCGCGACTCCGACGACGAGGACCTCGAGCGCGCCGCGGCGAACCTCGGCATCAACCTGTCCCGCAACGAGTCGCCCTCGGTGGACGACGTCGTTCAATGACCGCGCGCCCGGGTCGGGAGATGCCTCCCGCGTAGCCCGACCCGGGTAGCCGCCCCTCTAGCCACATCTATCCCAAGGGGATGCAAGCTTTGCTGGACGTCAATTTCTTCGACGAACTTCGCATCGGTCTGGCCACCGCCGACGACATCCGCCAGTGGTCCTTCGGTGAGGTGAAGAAGCCGGAGACCATCAACTACCGCACGCTCAAGCCGGAGAAGGACGGGCTCTTCTGCGAGAAGATCTTCGGTCCGACCCGGGACTGGGAGTGCTACTGCGGCAAGTACAAGCGGGTCCGCTTCAAGGGCATCATCTGCGAGCGCTGCGGCGTCGAGGTGACCCGTGCGAAGGTCCGCCGTGAGCGCATGGGCCACATCGAGCTGGCCGCCCCGGTCACCCACATCTGGTACTTCAAGGGTGTCCCGTCGCGGCTGGGCTACCTGCTCGACCTGGCGCCGAAGGATCTCGAGAAGATCATCTACTTCGCCGCCTACGTCATCACCGGCGTCAACACCGAGCTGCGGCACAACGACCAGCCGACGCTCGAGAACGAGATCGGCGTCGAGCGCAAGAACATCGAGACCAAGCGCGACTCGGACATCGAGACGCGTGCGCAGAAGCTCGAGGCCGACCTGGCCGAGCTCGAGGCGGAGGGCGCCAAGTCCGACGTCCGGCGCAAGGTCAAGGAGGGCGGCGAGCGCGAGATGCGCCAGCTCCGCGACCGGGCCCAGCGCGAGCTGGACCGGCTCGAGGAGGTCTGGACCACCTTCACCAAGCTCGACACCCGCCAGCTGATCGCCGACGAGCTGCTCTACCGCGAGCTCGTCGACCGGTACGGCGAGTACTTCACCGGCGGCATGGGCGCGGAGTCCATCCAGAAGCTGGCGACCGAGTTCGACGTCGCGGCCGAAGCCGACAACCTGCGCGACACCATCCGCAACGGCAAGGGGCAGAAGAAGCTCCGCGCGCTGAAGCGGCTCAAGGTCGTCGCGGCCTTCCAGGCCACCGGCAACGACCCGCGCGGCATGGTGCTCGACGCCGTCCCGGTGATCCCGCCGGACCTGCGCCCGATGGTCCAGCTCGACGGTGGCCGGTTCGCCACCTCGGACCTGAACGACCTGTACCGCCGCGTGATCAACCGGAACAACCGGTTGAAGCGGCTGATCGACCTCGGCGCGCCCGAGATCATCGTGAACAACGAGAAGCGGATGCTGCAGGAGGCCGTCGACGCGCTGTTCGACAACGGCCGCCGCGGCCGCCCGGTGACCGGTCCCGGTAACCGCCCGCTGAAGTCGCTGTCCGATCTGCTCAAGGGCAAGCAGGGTCGGTTCCGCCAGAACCTGCTCGGCAAGCGCGTCGACTACTCGGGCCGTTCGGTCATCATCGTCGGGCCGCAGCTGAAGCTGCACCAGTGCGGCCTGCCGAAGGACATGGCGCTCGAGCTGTTCAAGCCGTTCGTGATGAAGCGGCTGGTCGACCTGAACCACGCGCAGAACATCAAGTCCGCCAAGCGGATGGTGGAGCGCTCGCGCCCGCAGGTGTGGGACGTGCTCGAAGAGGTCATCACCGGCCACCCGGTGATGCTGAACCGCGCGCCGACCCTGCACCGCCTCGGCATCCAGGCCTTCGAGCCGCAGCTGGTCGAAGGCAAGGCCATCCAGCTGCACCCGCTGGTCTGCGAGGCGTTCAACGCGGACTTCGACGGTGACCAGATGGCCGTGCACCTCCCGCTGTCCGCGGAGGCGCAGGCCGAGGCCCGCATCCTGATGCTGTCGGCGAACAACATCCTTTCGCCGGCGTCGGGCCGTCCGCTCGCCATGCCGCGACTGGACATGGTGACCGGCCTGTTCCACCTGACCAGGCTGAGCGAAGAGGCCGTCGGTGCCGGGCAGGCGTTCTCCTCGCCTGCCGAAGCGCTGATGGCGTTCGACCGCAAGTCGCTCGGGCTGCACGCGCCGATCAAGATCCGGATCAAGGACCGTCAGCCCGCGAAGGCCGACGTCGCCAAGCTGGCCGAGAACGGCTGGGAGCCGGGCGGGGTGTGGCTCGCCGAGACCACGCTGGGCCGGGTGCTCTTCAACGAGCTCCTGCCCGCCGACTACCCGTACGTCAACGAGCCGATGCCGAAGAAGCGGCAGGCCGCGATCGTCAACGACCTCGCGGAGCGGTACTCGATGACGCAGGTCGCGCAGACGCTCGACCGGCTCAAGGACGCCGGGTTCTACTGGGCCACCCGTTCGGGTGTCACGGTGGCGATTTCGGATGTCGTGGTGCCGCCGGAGAAGCAGGGCATCCTCGACGAGTACGAAGGCAAGGCCGACCAGGTCGAGAAGCGCTACCAGCGTGGCCAGCTCTCGCACACCGAGCGCAACAACGAGCTCGTCAAGGTGTGGGGTCAGGCGACGGAGGACGTCGCGAAGGTCATGGAGGCGCACTTCCCCGACGACAACCCGATCTCGATGATCGTGAAGTCGGGCGCGGCGGGCAACATGACGCAGGTCCGGTCGCTGGCCGGGATGCGTGGCCTTGTGTCCAACCCGAAGGGTGAGTACATCCCGCGCCCGATCAAGGCCAACTTCCGTGAGGGCCTGTCGGTGGCGGAGTACTTCATCGCGACGCACGGTGCCCGCAAGGGCCTGGCGGACACGGCCCTGCGGACCGCCGACTCGGGTTACCTGACCCGTCGTCTGGTGGACGTCTCGCAGGACGTCATCGTCCGCGAGGTCGACTGCGGCACCAGCCGCGGCATCAACATGAAGATCGGCGAGGCCGGCCCGGACGGCAAGGTCCTGCGCGACCAGCACGTCGAGACGAGCACCTACGCCAGGTGCCTGGCGGAGGACGTCTCCGACAGCAGCGGCAACGTGGTGCTCAACCGCGGCGACGACCTCGGCGACCCGGCGATCGAGAAGCTGGTCTCCAGCGACATCGTCAAGGTCAAGGTGCGCAGCGTGCTCACCTGCGAGTCGGCCGTCGGTATCTGCGCCACCTGCTACGGGCGGTCGATGGCGACCGGTCAGCTCGTGGACGTCGGCGAGGCCGTCGGCATCGTCGCGGCGCAGTCGATCGGTGAGCCGGGTACCCAGCTGACGATGCGTACCTTCCACCAGGGTGGTGTCGCCGGTGACGACATCACCACGGGTCTGCCCCGTGTCACCGAGCTCTTCGAGGCTCGCGTGCCGAAGGGCAAGGCGCCGATCGCCGACGTCGATGGCCGCGTGCGCATCGAGGAGAGCGAGCGGTTCTGGAAGATCACGCTGATCCCGGACGACGGCGGCGAAGAGATCGTCTTCGACAAGCTGTCCAAGCGTCAGCGGCTCGCGAACACCCCGAACGGCCCGCTCGGCGACGGCGACCACGTCGCGGTCGGCCAGCAGCTGCTCGAGGGCACGCCGGACCCGCACGAGGTCCTGCGCGTGATGGGGCCGCGCGAGGCGCAGATGCACCTGGTGGACGAGGTCCAGAAGGTGTACCGGGCGCAGGGTGTGTCGATCCACGACAAGCACATCGAGGTCATCGTCCGGCAGATGCTGCGCCGGGTGACGATCATCGACTCCGGTGCCACGGACTTCCTGCCGGGCGAGCTGCCTGAGCGGACCAAGTTCGAGGCGAAGAACCGGGCGTCGGTCGCCGAGGGCGGCGAGCCGGCCTCCGGCCGTCCCGTGCTGATGGGGATCACGAAGGCCTCGCTGACCACGGACTCCTGGCTGTCCGCGGCGTCGTTCCAGGAGACCACGCGTGTCCTGACCGACGCGGCGATCAACGGCCGCAGCGACAAGCTGATCGGCCTCAAGGAGAACGTGATCATCGGTAAGCTGATCCCGGCCGGTACCGGTATCAACCGCTACCGGAACATCCAGGTGCAGCCGACCGAGGAGGCGCGGGTCGCGGCCTACGCGATCCCGTCCTACGACGACGGCTACTACACGCCGGACGTCTTCGGCTCCACCCCCGGTGCCGCGGTCCCGCTGGACGACTACGACTTCGGTCGGGACTTCCGCTGACCCGCACCTGACAGCCGGAAAGGGCCCTCGAGCACTCAACTCGGGGGCCCTTTCCCGTACCCGGCCCGGAGTGCGTTTAGCGGGCTAAACGTAGAAGTGAGCATAGCTAAGTAAGTGCCCGGCCTGGGGCTCCCGCAGGGCCTGTGCTCAGGCGGCCGGGGCGGGTTCGGGCACCGTGGCCCGAGGGCGCCTGCGCTTGGGGAGGTAGGTCGCCCTGGCCAGCCGGTACCCGATCGCCAGTGACAGCGCCCCGAGCAGCGCCATGAAGACCGCGACGTCCGTGGCCTCGATCAGGGGGTTCCAGGGCAACGGCCCGAGCGAGATGTCGACGACGTCGCCGCTCGCTGGATTCCCGCTCAGCGAAGACCAGCGGAGGTCGTTGACGTAGTGGGTGACTCCGTCGCGGTCGTAGTGGCCGTCGACGAGGTGCTGCTCGCGGTTCGGTGAGGGAGCGGTCGCGCGGTCGACCACGAGGTCCACCTGCGGGGCGACGCCGATGACTGCCAGAGCACCGTTCCCGGCGAGCGAGAGCCCCACCGCGGCGAGCGCGACCACGACCAGCGTCCGGGCCGTCAGGGACAGGGCGGACAGCGGCTGCAGGCGCGCCGCGCGCCGCCGGGCGTTCACCGGTGCCGTCACCGAGTTCCCGGGCAGCGGTTCCGCGGCGTCCGGCGCGGTGTCGCGCAGCGCGATGAACTGTTCGGTGAACGCGGCTTCTTCGGCGGCGCCGGATCCGGTACGCCACGCTTCGGGCGGCACGGTCGCCGCGAGTTCGGCCAGTCGTGCGGCATTCCCGGCCAGCTTGTCCTCGGTGAGCGGACCGGATTGGGTCGTCCACAGCGAGCCGTGGTGGAAGGCGACTTCCCGGACCCGGAACCACGGCTCGTCCATGAGCAGCGCGCGCGTTTTCGCGCTCAGCACCGCCCGGGCGAACGCCGGATCGGTCGTGCGCACCGAAAACCGCTTGGTGAACGCGTCGTCGAGTTCGAAGTTCTCGAGGGAAAGATCGGGCGTCGGCGCGCCGACGGTGTTCCGCGTGATCCGCAGGTCTTCGAACGGATGGATCTCGCCGGGCTCCAGCCCGCCGAACTTCTCGTGTTGTTCCGCCGTGGAGCGAGCCTGGATCAGCACGGTGGGCACGCGCGGCGTCCTCACCTGCACCAGATTGTAGGTGCTGTCGACCGCATCGGCGGCGCGCGCGGCCGCGCCGGGTTTGCCACCGTCGAAACCGTCGAGGGGAATGCCGTCGGTGGTGCGGTACTGGATACCCACTACCCGGTATCCGCGGAGGTCGAATTCGATTGCTGCCCGGAAACCGGCGTCGGGATCAGTGCTGTCGACGGGGCGTCCCCGCCGGTAGAGGATGCCGAAAGTCGGCCGCTCCGGTTCGGCGTCATCGGAGAAGTAGGTGCCGTGGTTGTCCGCGACGACCCTCGACATCCAGGTGCGCTGACGTCGCTTGAACCACCAGCCGAGCACGGCCGCGAACGCGGGAAGCGCCCACCAGAGCGTGGACGGGATGCTGCTGGACGTTCCCCAGTCGAGCCACCATTGCGTGGTTTCCGCCGCCACGGCCGCGGCGAGCGAATACAGCACCAGGGCCGGTGCGCGCCCCCGGCCCGTGACCCCGGTCCGCCCCTCCAGCCATCGGGCGATGTACACCGAAACGGCGGCGACGGCGTACCCGCCGAGAATGAGCCACGGGCCGAGCAGAGCAAGGTCCACTAGTCGTCCATGTCGAGTTTCTGGCGGGTTTCGTCCGCGTCCTGGCCCCCGCCGATATCACCCTGCTTGCCCCTGGTTCGCTGGGTTTCGAGGTTGTCGGCGGTTTTCCCGAGCATATCGATGGCCGCCTTGTCCTGGTAGGCGCTGCCCTTTCCGAGGTCTTTCGGGTTGACGCCGACCGTCTGCTTGAGCACCTGCCCCGGCACGCCCTTCGCCACGTCCACCAGCGCGTCGCCGGTCGCGGAAAGGCGGCTGCCGGTGGCCTTGGCCATCGCGCCGCCGACGGCCTTCTCCATGCCGGGGGTGACACGGCCCGCCTTGGACAGCTTCGCACCCTGCTTGATCAGGTCGTCGGTCCACTTGGCCAGGAAGCCCATGAACTTTTCCAGCAGCTCGCCCAGTTTCCCGAGGTGCTTGGTGATCTTGCTGAACGCGCTCGCGGCCTTCGCGATCGACGCGGTCATGGCGGCGGCGACCGAGGAGCCGAGGCTGACGATCGACGCGGCCAGCGCGGGCAGCCAGATGTAGATCAGCGTGCTGACGAGCTCCGAGATGATCGCCTTGACGACCTCCTCGATGACGGTCATGACCATCGACCACATCGTGAGGGTCTCGGCGACCGAGCCCGCGCTGGACCCGATTCCCTTGATACCGACCGCGAAATCGCCGAGCGCGTTGCGCGCGGCCTCGCCCGCGTCGCCCTGCCAGTCCTTGACCGCCTTGTCGCCCGTCGCCACGAAGTCGTCAGCGAGCGCGACGAAGCCCTTGCCGATGCTTTCGAAGTTCGTCGAGGCGGTTTTCAGCGCCGGGCCGTCACCGGTCACGAAGTGCAGGGCGTCCTGCAGCGGCTGGACCAGTTCGAGCAGGATGTTCAGCCCGTTGCTGACCAGCCAGCCGACCGGGTCGAGCACGAAGCTCGCCATGTCCATGCCCGCGCCCGCGACGAATCCCGCGCCGTCGGTGACCAGCTGCGCGCTCGCGTTGGCGAGGTCGCCCGCGTTCTCGGCATCACCGAACTTCTTGGTGGCGTCCGCGATCGTGCTGTAACCCTTGCCGATGACCGGCGCCTTCTTCAGCGCGTTCTCGGCGTCCTTCCCGAAGCTTTCGTCGTAGCCGTCGACCTTGACACCGGCCGCGACGCTGGGCTTTTCGTCAGCCATGACGCCTCCCGTCAGCGTGGTCCGTCGATTTCGGCCTTGTACTTGCCCAGCATCAGCGCGGCGTCGTTGTCGTTGCCGTCGTAGATCTCGGCCGCCTTGGTCAGCTTGGCGGAGAACGCGTCGACGCCGCTCTTCATGGCTTCGAGCAGATCCCGCAGCTCGCTCAGCTTGCCGGTGTAGGTTTCCTTGACCGCGAGCCCGATCAGGCCCCAGGACTTGTCTGTGACGTCGGCCTGGTCGACGAGCTTGCCGAACTTCTCGGCTTCGCCGTGGTAGTAGCCGAGGTCCTGCGAGTACTTCTTCAGCGCCGCCGTGTCGACGGCGTGACTCTGCTGTCCGGTGCCGGGGCCGCTCATCGGTGGCCGCCCTGGTCGTGCTGGTCGTCCTGGTCGTCGAACAGGGAGCTGAGGAACTGGTCGCCTGCCGAGCCGCTGCTGGGCGGTGGCGGCGCGGGCTTCGGGGGCCCGTCCGAACCGAAGACCGAACTCTGGCTGAAGTCCTCGTCGCTGGTCGTCGCTTCGCGCTTCTTCGGGCGCAGCTCGTCGACCGTGGTGCCCAACGCCTCGGCCTGCGCTTCGAGCACCCTGTCCTGTGCGCTCAGGTCGCCGAACGCGCCGCTGCCGAGATGCGCGTCGACGAGACCGGCTTGCTGATAGGCGGCGTCGGCGACAGCCTGCCGCAGGGTGGTCATGATCGTGGCCGACAGGGCCCCCGGCTCCTGCCGGAGCGCCTCCGCGGTGAGCCGGATGTCCTTGACCGAGCCGCCGGGGCCCGCGACCACCGTGACCGAGCCGTCCGGCGACGCGGCGCGCGATTCCAGCGCGGTCAGCTCGGTCTGCATCTGTTCGACGTTCGAGAACCGGGTCTCGGCCTGTTTGACCTTCGCTTGGACCTTCTCGAACTCGG
Source organism: Amycolatopsis minnesotensis (assembly GCF_039529815.1). Classification (NCBI taxonomy): domain Bacteria; kingdom Bacillati; phylum Actinomycetota; class Actinomycetes; order Pseudonocardiales; family Pseudonocardiaceae; genus Amycolatopsis; species Amycolatopsis minnesotensis. The sequence continues at coordinate 174,183 of NZ_BAAANN010000004.1, forward strand.
CCTTGAGGGCCTCCAGTTCTGCGGACACGGCGCCAGCCCCTCACCTCTGGTCGAAGATCCAGCCAATGGCGTCCAAGTATGCCGCCTCCGCGCCGAATGAGCGCGCTATCACCCGCCACCCGGCATACCCGAATTCTGTTCACTTAGGGGCCTGGCCTGCATTTAGCGGGCTAAACGTCCCCGGCGACCCGGCATGGGCGGGGGCAGGGGCGCAGGGGCCCGCGCCGTACGGGGAAGTCGAAGTAGGTGTCCGGGCAGGGCTCGTTCTTCAGGGTGTAGCCCTTCAGCGAATAGCCGTGCACCGGCCTGCCGGTGAAGTTGTGTGTCGTCGAGTACCGGATGTCCTGCCGGATCGTCGGGTCCACGTCGCGCAGTGCCACGAACGTCGACGGCGCGGGCCGGTTCGCCGTCGCCGCGCTCACCGTGACGGTGGCCAGGACGCCCAGCACGGCAAGCGCGCGAGCGGCGCGCGTCTTGGCGGCCCGCCGGGCGCGCCGGAAGAACGTTCAGCCCGCTGAAAGCAGGTCAAGCGCACCCTCGATAGTCGGGGCGACGGAGGGATGAGTTCCCGAGGTTTTGTAACGAGTTGGTCACGGGTTGAGCGGGGCCGAATGGCGGAGCGGGTTGGTTCGTAACGGCCAGTGACAACTGCTCGTGGTTTGTTGTCACCTGGTGGGAAATTACCCAGATGAGCGATCCGAACCAAGGGCATACCCGGCAAATCGGGCACTCAGGTTACTCCGTTCGGGGGTGTCTCAGTCTTTGATCTCAAGATTGACGCCATTCACACTTCACGCGACTATTTCGCCCATGTCCGCACGCGTTGCCCTCGTTTGGCGCCTCCACGTTGACTTGCGTCAGCAAGCCAGCGCGCTGTGTATGACTTTCTGATCTTCCTTCCGAAGAACGCGCGCCCGTCACCGTAGCGGCGCCGTATCTCCCTGCTGTGCAACGAAACCTGGCGTTGCGCAAGTCTTTCCCCGTCGTGCGCCGGAAACGGTCCACGTCCTTTTCGGGGAGAGCCGTGCCCTTTTCCTGTGAAGGCGCGCGGGGTTATTTCTCCTGAAACCACCGGAGTACGAATGTTATCGAACTCGCCGCTCAGGCGAAAAATACCGTGGCGAAAAGCGCTGATCGGCGGACTGGCGTCGGTGCTCGCCGCCGGTGCCGTCACCTACACCGGTTCCACCACCAACGCCTACGCCGACGTCCAGGTGTCCATGGACGCCAAGACGGCGGCCGACGGCAAGCAGTACTGGGTGCAGAACCACCTGGTGCCGAAGGACGTCGCGCAGAGCAAGGCGGACACCGGCGGCAAGCGGAAGAAGTGGCTCCTGGTCTGGGCCGGTGACGAAAACATCGCCGACACCCTGGTCAAGGACGTCAAGAACCTGCCGGGCTCGCTCGGCGGCGGGCTCGGCAAGATCCGCAACGCGCTGCCCGGCCCGGACTTCCTCGCCGTCATCGACGCGACGGAGGGGTCGCCGACCTACGGCAAGGTGGTCAACACCGCCACGGTCGGCCCGCTGGTGGAGAACGAGCCGCACCACATGCAGTACGTGTGGCACAAGGGCGACACCATCTACGCGGGCGCGCTCTTCGCCGCGGCCACCTACGCGTTCGACGTCAGCGCGCTGCCGCAGCTGAAGCTGAAGGGCGTGAGCCTGCCGACGCAGACGCTCGGCGGCTCCGTGCCCGACGCGTACTGGACGCTCAAGGACGGCACCTCGTACGGCACCTACATGGGTGGCCCGGTCGTGCCGGGGCCCTACCGGTACGACAACGGCCAGGTCGTGGTCGGCAACGGTTTCGCGGGCAGCCCCGGCGAGGTCGTGCACTTCGACAAGGAGGGCAAGGTCCTCTCGCAGAACCCGGCGGCCACCCCGCAGGGCGACAACCAGAAGCTGTGCGACAACCTCCCGCAGCTCGGGGCGCCGACCTGCGCGAACCCGCACGGCATCCAGGCCCGCGAGGACCTGAACACGCTGGTCACCAGCGACTACGCCGAACCGAGAAACATCATCCTCGACCCGGTGAAGCAGCCGTCGCCGTACCTGCGCCGCCCGACGGTGCGGACCTACGACATTTCCGACCGCAACCACCCGAAGCTCAAGACGGTGTCGTACCTGCCGGACGGCCCCCGCGCCGATCCGAAGGACCCGCTGCACTCGGAAAGCCGTGCGGTGATGGAAACCACGGTGACCAACCTGCCCGGCCACAAGGGCGCGTTCGCCCAGACCATGCAGGGCGGCGCGGTGTACTACACGCCGGACATCACCGCGCGCGAGCCGCACTGGCGCGAGGTGTTCGACGACGGGTCGGCCAACAAGGCGATCTACGAAAAGAACGACGCGAACGGCGCCAGCTCGAACGGTGGCTGGATCCAGACGAGCCCGGACGACAAGTACCTGTACCGGGCGATCGTGGGCAGGCAGAAGGGCACCCTCGGGCCGGACGACCCCGGTACCACCGGTGGCGTCTACGTGCTGGACATCCAGAAGCTGCTCGCCGCGGGCCCCGGCTACCAGGGCTCGATCGACACGAAGGAAAAGGCGCGGCACGGCGGTGGCGGCGTGCTGCCGACCGTCGTCGGGGCGGCCCCGATCAACGCCGGCGTGCCGGGTGCGGGCCCGCACTGGGGCGCCTACGACAACTTCGCGCTCGGTGCGGACGGCTTCTACCGCGAGACGGACCAGCCGCAGCACCTGGCGGTGTCGAACTACTTCGTCGCGAGGTCGGGGCTCGACGGTGACCACAAGGTCAACCTGCTGAACCTCGGCAAGGACGGGAAGGTCGCGGTGGACCAGAACTTCCGCGACGAGTTCACCGGGCAGGTCGGGATCAACTTCAACCGGAAGTCCTGGCCGCACGGCGATTTCGGCAACGCCAAACCGCACTCAGAACTGTTCGTGGTGGCGGACGCGGACTTGAAGTAGCCGGCACGGGCGGGGGCGGCGAACACCGTCCCCGCCCGTCTCCAGGAAGGCTCCACAATGGACCAAATGGACCAAATGGACCAAATGGACCACGGTGCCCAGCTGGGCACCGGATCCGCCGGTATCGACGCCGTGGCGTTGCTCCTGCGCCTCGTGCTGCTCTTCGGCAGCGCGGTGGTGGCGGGGGTCGGCTTGCTGCGGCCACTGGTCGGCGCTGTCGGGCGGCGGCTCACCGTGGTCGTCGCCGCGCTGGCCGGGATTTCCGCGGTGCTCGCGATCGTCTCGATCCTCACGGTCGGCGCGAACGTCGTCGGCGCGGTCGTGCACGCGGCACTCGCCGTCGCGATCGCGGGCCTGCTGCCGAAACCGGGCGCGGCGCGCTGGCCGGCCGCGGCGCTGGTCGTGCTCGTCGTGATCGAGACGGCGCTCGGCAGCTCCGGCATCGACTTCGCGGTGGACACGGTGTTCGTCGCGGGCGCCACCGTGTGGCTCGGGATCACCGCGCTGTCGCTCGGGGTGGCACCGCAGGAGTGGCGCGGCTCGTCGCTGCGCCTCGGGCCGCTGGCGATCACGCTCGGCGGGCTGCTCGTGCTCGCCGGTGGAACGCAGCTCGCGTTGTCCGGCATCGGATTCGACCGCAGGCTCTACGGCAGCGCGTTCGGCGTCGCACTGCTCGCGATCCTCGTGCTGGCGCTCGTGGCGACGGTCGTCGCGGCCGTTCCGCGCGCCGACCCCGGCCGGACCTACCGGTTCGGCGCCGCCGCGATCGCGATCGGCTTCCTCGCCTGGAGCGCGCTCGCGGCGATCCCGAAGCCGCCGGAGCTGCCGGTGCCGGGGGTCCCGCTGCTCGCCTCGGTTTCGGTGGCGGACCAGGACGTCCCCGTGCTCGTCAGCCCGCAACGCCCTGGCCGGAACCTGGTGCACGTCCCCGCGACGGCCGGCGAAGTCTCGGTCGCCGTCGAAGGCGGACAGGCCGTGCGGGCGACCGCGCGACCCGGCGCCGAGGGCAGCTGGGCCGAAGTGGACCTGCCCGACGGCCGCAGCGACCTGGTTCTCACCAAGGACGATTCGCCCGCGAAAGTCGAGGTCGACGCGGGCACCGCCGAGGGGGCCGCGAGCGCGGCGGGCAGCGACGGCCCGGAATGCGCGGCGGCCGCGCTCGGCGGGCTGCTCAACAACCGGCGCACGCTGCTCACCGCCTGCCCGTCGGACGCGCTCAGCGACGACGACGCGGACGCGCTCCGCAAGCTCGTGGGGTTCCTCGCCGAGCGGCGGGCCCCCGTCATCGACCTGGTCGCCGACGAAACCGCGCGCGGTGCCGCGGCGGCGAAGGTCGTCCGCGAAGCGGCGGCGCGGAAGAACATCCCGGTGGCGCCGGGGCAGAGCCCGGACGGCGCGCTCGTGGTCGTGTCCGGGTGGGACCTCGGCTACCGGACCATGCGGGACGCGGCGACGGCGCAACGGGAAAAGCCGGCTTACGGCTACGGCCTCTACGCGGCGCCGTGGCTGCTGCACGGCCCGATCGTGAACCTGGTGGCCAGCTCGTCGATCCCGCTGCGGTTCGACCCGCGCGAACAGCTCGCGGTGAGCTACGCGGTGACCGTCGGGAACGGCTTCGGCGGCGAGAGCCCGTCGGTCGCGGGATTCCGGAACTGGCTCGGCGACCAATGGCGCTCGGTCAGCGGCGAGGTGCAGATCTTCGCCTCGGCACAGGTGAACGCGATGCCGATGTACCCGAACGAACCGCATCCGCCCGGAATGGTGATGGCCCGCGACTACCGCGGGCAGTGGGTGCCCGAAGGAACTGTCGTCCCGGTGAGCGTCCCGCTCAAATCATGACTTCCGCTCGTCCGGTCGAGTGGAAAACCGTAGTCCACGGAATGAGGGAGAAGAAATCGTGAAGAGAATTGCCGTACGTGCTGCCGTGACGGTCGCCGCGGCCGCCGCGTTCGCGGGCGTCGCGGGCGGGGTCGCGGACGCGGCGCCGTCGCACGCCCAGGAGGGGACCCCCATCTGGCTGCTGCCAGGTGTCGACGTCGGACCGCTGCTCGACCCGGCGATCCTCGCGCCGGCGAACCTGCTCGCCCCGGTGTACGGGCTGATCACCCTGATCGGCGGATAGCTTGTAGAGAACCAAAAACCGCTCCCGCGCTGTCCGGTCAGCGCGGGAGCGGTTCGTCGTGCGCTCAGTAGCCGGTCGGGTTCGGCAGGAGCTTGCCCGGTGCCTGCACGACCGACTGGATCAGGCCGAGCACCGGCACGCCGAGCGGTGCGAACGTCCAGACGTTGTTCAGCCCGCTGGTGTCCGGCTCGTCGACGATCACCGGGCCAGGGGTTTCCGATGCCAATGCCGGAGCGGCCGCGCCGACGATCGCCGCGCCCGCGAGCGTAGCCGCGACCACGCCCCTGACAAGAGTTTTCCGCATACCAGTGACACCCTTCGGATAGGTATTCTGCTGCCGCGAAAATCATCGCACGAAATAGCGGGTGGTTCCGATTCCGCCCACGTGGTGGGAACTTATCTCCGGTATCGCCAGGTGTGCGGCGGAAGCGCGTTCACGAAATCGATGAGGAACCCGGCCCTGTCCGGAATTTCGGCGGGGACGAGCTTGCGGTCGCCCTTCGTGAGCGCGACCGAGTTGAGCAGTGCGAACGAACCCGGCGTGCGGGGGTCGTCCAGCAGCCGTCGCAGCAGGGGAGCGCCGAGCACGCCGCGCGCGAAGCCGGGGTGCTCGCAGTAGACGGTGAACCTGGCGTCGAACTCGGGGTGCCCGGTGCGGACCGTGCCGGGTGCCTCGTACGCCGCGGCATCGGTGCGGATCGACCCCAGCATGCTCTTCAGGCCGGTGTCGAAGGTCAGTGCGGGCACGGGCGGCGTCCAGACCTGCACCATGTGACTGCGGCTCGTGCCCGGCGTGCCGTCCTCGCCGGCGGGGCGGTACTCGAACGCCAGCACCGCGTGGCCGCCGACGCGCAGTTCGAGCGCGTGGTCGTACGGCGGGGCCTGCTCGGTGAGATGCGCGAAGGTGGTCCGCTGCTTGGCGTTGGGGAAATACCCGAAGCTCGGGGCGCTGCCGTCGCCGGGGAGGTGGAGCGCCGCGCCGTGCCGGCGGGCCCACTGCCCCGGAGTCAGTTCGCGCCCACCGCGCCGCCCGGCCACGCCCAGGATCCTACGGTGCGGGATCCCCCAGGTCGCCGTCTCCGCCGGAAGGCCGCTCGCGACGTTTAGCCCGCTAAACGCAGCTCAGGACCCCGGGGCCCGGGTCGCAGGGGAGTACCGGGAATGGGTAGTCTGTCCGGTTCGTCCCTGGGCGGGGGTGGGCGTTTCGGGCGGGGGCGCCCGTGCTCGGTACCGTGCGTCCCGGTCGCACCAGGCGAAGAGGAGGAGGCATGGTGGGCACTGAGCAGAACGAGCAGGAGCCGGTCAGCACGGGCCGCAGGGCGGCGCCGGAAGGCGCCGAGAGGCACCCGCTGATCGACCTCTCCCGTGACCCGAACCCGGGGAAGCCGGATCACGCCAAGCCGGACGAGGACTGACCGGCGGGGGAATGCTTCCGGCGGCCCGGGTGTTGTGACACCCGGGCCGTCTCATTGCCGCCATCGGGCCGGGCGAGCCGCTAGACTGGGTGATCGGCCGTGTTGCCACCCCCGATTTGGCCGCCCGTGAGAGGGCCGGGTATCTTTGACGACCGTGCCCGGCAGGCGTCGGGCCGCTCCGTATGCCATCAGGTATCGACGGGCTCCTCTGGTGCCCGGTGGACCAGCGAGGCGAACCGGGGCGAGCACAAGGCAGTTCCACGGAAACCCCGATGGGAAGTTACGGATCGGAAGATCCTGACGCGGGCAGACACGCCCGACCGCGTGGACCGGGGAGACGGCATAGGGGCGCTGTTCACGCAGGTGGAGAGCTCTCCACTGAACAGCGCAGAAGAAGACGTAAGCAAGATCGCGACAGAAAGCTGGTCCATTGCCCACGATCCAGCAGCTGGTCCGCAAGGGCCGCCAGGACAAGGCTGCCAAGCAGAAGACCGCGGCCCTCAAGGGGAGCCCGCAGCGGCGTGGCGTGTGCACTCGCGTGTACACCACGACCCCCAAGAAGCCGAACTCGGCGCTGCGCAAGGTCGCGCGTGTGAAGCTGACCAGCGGCATCGAGGTCACCGCCTACATCCCCGGTGAGGGCCACAACCTGCAGGAGCACTCGATGGTGCTCGTGCGCGGTGGTCGTGTGAAGGACCTGCCGGGTGTTCGGTACAAGATCATCCGCGGTTCGCTCGACACCCAGGGTGTGAAGAACCGCAAGCAGGCGCGCAGCCGGTACGGCGCGAAGAAGGAGAAGAGCTAATGCCCCGCAAGGGTCCGGCCCCGAAGCGGCCGCTGATCTCCGACCCCGTCTACGCCTCGCCGCTGGTCACCCAGCTGGTGAACAAGGTGCTCAAGGACGGGAAGCGGTCACTGGCCGAGCGCATCGTCTACGGCGCGCTCGAAGGCGCTCGCGAGAAGACCGGCACCGACCCGGTCGTCACGCTGAAGCGCGCGCTCGACAACGTGAAGCCCTCCATCGAGGTGAAGAGCCGCCGCGTCGGTGGCGCCACCTACCAGGTGCCGATCGAGGTCAAGCCCGGCCGCTCGACGACCCTTGCGCTGCGCTGGCTCGTGTCGTTCTCCGCGGCCCGCCGCGAGAAGACGATGATCGAGCGGCTGCAGAACGAGCTGCTCGACGCGAGCAACGGACTCGGGGCCAGCGTGAAGCGCCGCGAGGACACCCACAAGATGGCCGAGTCCAACAAGGCCTTCGCGCACTACCGCTGGTGAATCACGCCCGGCTGTCGACCAAAAGCCAGGCCGGGCCCCACGCTTGAGACAGGGGAACATTCTCGTGGCACGTGACGTGCTGACCGACCTGAACAAGGTCCGCAATTTCGGCATCATGGCTCACATCGACGCCGGCAAGACCACCACCACCGAGCGGATCCTGTTCTACACCGGGGTCAACTACAAGATCGGTGAAGTCCACGACGGCGCGGCGACGATGGACTGGATGGAGGAGGAGCAGAAGCGGGGTATCACCATCACCTCGGCTGCCACCACCACCTTCTGGGACGACCATCAGCTCAACATCATCGACACCCCCGGCCACGTCGACTTCACGGTCGAGGTGGAGCGCAACCTCCGGGTGCTCGACGGCGCGGTCGCGGTCTTCGACGGCAAGGAAGGCGTCGAGCCGCAGTCGGAGCAGGTCTGGCGGCAGGCCGACAAGTACGAGGTCCCCCGCATCTGCTTCGTCAACAAGATGGACAAGCTGGGTGCCGACTTCTACTACACGGTGCAGACCATCGAGGACCGCCTCGGGGTTCGCCCGCTGGTGATCCAGCTGCCGATCGGCGCCGAGAACGCCTTCGAGGGCGTCATCGACCTGGTCCGCATGAAGGCGCTCGTCTGGCGCGGCGAAGTCCAGAAGGGTGAGGACTACGCCGTCGAGGACATCCCGGCCGACCTCGCCGACAAGGCCGCCGAGTACCGCGAGAAGCTCCTGGAAGCCGTCGCCGAGACCGACGACGCGCTGATGGAGAAGTTCCTCGAGGGCGAGACGCTGACCGAGGACGAGATCAAGGCCGGCATCCGCAAGGTGACCGTCGACCGCACCGCGTACCCGGTGCTCGCCGGCTCCGCGTTCAAGAACAAGGGCGTCCAGCCCATGCTCGACGCGGTCATCGAGTACCTGCCGTCGCCGCTCGACGTCGCCGCGGTGGAGGGCATCCTCCCCAACGGCGAGACCGCGCCGCGCAAGCCCTCGACCGAGGAGCCGTTCGCGGCGCTCGCGTTCAAGATCGCGGCGCACCCGTTCTTCGGCAAGCTGACCTACATCCGGGTCTACTCGGGCCAGGTCAGCAAGGGCGCCCAGGTCGTCAACGCGACCAAGGAGCGCAAGGAGCGCATCGGCGGCCTGTTCCAGATGCACTCCAACAAGGAGAACCCGGTCGACGTCGGCCAGGCCGGCCACATCTACGCGGTCCAGGGCCTGAAGGACACCACCACCGGTGACACCCTGGCGGACCCGCAGAACCCGATCGTGCTCGAGTCGATGACCTTCCCGGAGCCCGTCATCCGGGTCGCCATCGAGCCGAAGACGAAGGCGGACCAGGAAAAGCTGTCGATCGCGATCCAGAAGCTGGCCGAGGAGGACCCCACCTTCCAGGTCAACCAGGACGACGAGACCGGCCAGACGATCATCGCGGGCATGGGCGAGCTGCACCTCGAGGTGCTGGTGAACCGGATGAAGTCCGACTACAAGGTCGAGGCGAACATCGGCAAGCCGCAGGTCGCCTACCGCGAGACGATCAAGAAGACCGTCGAGAAGCTCGACGTCGTGCACAAGAAGCAGACCGGTGGCTCTGGCCAGTTCGCCAAGGTCATCGTGAAGCTCGAGCCGCTGTCCACCGGAGACGGTGCGCTGTACGAGTTCGACAACAAGGTCACCGGTGGCCGGGTGCCGCGGGAGTACATCCCGTCGGTGGACGCCGGTGCGCAGGACGCCATGCAGTACGGCGTGCTGGCCGGGTACCCGTTGGTCGGGCTCAAGTTCACGCTGCTGGACGGCGCCTACCACGAGGTCGACTCTTCGGAGATGGCGTTCAAGATCGCCGGTTCGATGGCGATGAAGGAAGCCGCGAAGAAGGCGGGCCCGGTCATCCTGGAGCCGCTGATGGCGGTCGAGGTGACCACACCCGAGGACTACATGGGTGACGTGGTCGGCGACCTCAACTCCCGCCGTGGTCAGATCCAGGCCATGGAGGAGCGTGCGGGCACCCGTGTCGTGAAGGCACTGGTTCCGCTGTCGGAGATGTTCGGCTATGTCGGCGACCTGCGGTCCCGTACCCAGGGTCGTGCGAACTACTCCATGACGTTCGATTCCTACGCCGAGGTTCCCGCGAACGTCGCGAAGGAAATCGTCGCGAAGGCGACGGGGGAGTAGTTCCCCCACGCTCGCGGGCGTAAGGAACACTCCTCACGGTCCGCGGTAACCGACAGATACCGAATCGCCGGTCGGCAGCCACGCCGGCAGGCGAGCACCAAGCAAAACAGTCCAGGAGGACATTCCAGTGGCGAAGGCGAAGTTCGAGCGGAGCAAGCCGCACGTCAACATCGGAACCATCGGTCACGTCGACCACGGGAAGACCACTCTGACCGCGGCGATCACCAAGGTTCTGCACGACAAGTACCCCGAGCTGAACACCGCTTCGGCGTTCGACCAGATCGACAACGCGCCGGAAGAGAAGCAGCGCGGCATCACGATCAACATCTCGCACGTCGAGTACCAGACCGAGAAGCGCCACTACGCCCACGTGGACGCCCCCGGTCACGCGGACTACATCAAGAACATGATCACCGGTGCCGCCCAGATGGACGGCGCGATCCTCGTGGTCGCGGCGACCGACGGCCCGATGCCGCAGACCCGTGAGCACGTGCTGCTCGCGAAGCAGGTCGGCGTGCCCTACATCGTGGTGGCGCTGAACAAGGCCGACATGGTCGACGACGAGGAGATCCTCGAGCTCGTCGAGCTGGAGGTCCGTGAGCTGCTGTCCGCGCAGGACTTCCCCGGTGACGACGCCCCCGTGGTCAAGGTCTCCGGCCTGAAGGCCCTCGAGGGCGACGAGAAGTGGGCCGAGACCGTGCTCGAGCTCATGGAGGCCGTCGACGCCAGCGTGCCGGACCCGGTGCGCGACCTCGACAAGCCGTTCCTGATGCCGATCGAGGACGTCTTCACCATCACCGGCCGCGGCACCGTCGTGACCGGTCGTGTGGAGCGCGGCCAGGTCAACGTCAACGAAGAGGTCGAGATCGTGGGTATCCGCGAGAAGTCGACCAAGACCACCGTCACCGGTGTCGAGATGTTCCGCAAGCTGCTCGACTCGGGCCAGGCGGGCGACAACGTCGGCCTCCTGCTGCGCGGCATCAAGCGCGAGGACGTCGAGCGCGGCCAGGTCATCGTGAAGCCCGGCACCACGACTCCGCACACGGAGTTCGAGGGCTCGGTGTACATCCTGTCCAAGGACGAGGGTGGCCGCCACACGCCGTTCTTCAACAACTACCGCCCGCAGTTCTACTTCCGCACCACGGACGTGACCGGCGTCGTGACCCTTCCCGAGGGCACCGAGATGGTCATGCCGGGCGACAACACGGACATCAGCGTCTCGCTGATCCAGCCGATCGCCATGGACGAGGGTCTTCGCTTCGCCATCCGCGAGGGTGGCCGGACCGTCGGCGCGGGCCAGGTCACCAAGATCAACAAGTGATTCGGCGCCCGGACCCGGGGCTCTACACCCCCGGGTTCGGGCCGTCAAATCACGTGTGCGACACTGTTTGGGTTGCTCGTTGTGGGGCGGCCGAATCCTTTCGGGGTTCCGGCCGCCTCTGCACGAGTGGCCACGGTCCGCGCAAGCGGGCAAGGGTCACCGCGGTGACCCCCTCACGTTGAGGCAAACCAGGCAAGACAACGATCCCACGGGATCCGTCTGTGGGTCGGGCGCGACACGCCCGACCGCGTGGACCGGGGACAGGGCCGTTGAACTGCGAAAACCAGGGCCTTCGCGGCCGGGTTTGAGACAAAGCGGCACGAGACGACAAGGAACGAGCAGCCACCATGGCGGGACAGAAGATCCGCATCCGGCTCAAGGCCTACGACCACGAGGCGATCGACGCGAGCGCGCGCAAGATCGTGGAAACGGTCACGCGGACCGGCGCGTCGGTAGTTGGCCCGGTGCCGCTGCCCACCGAGAAGAACGTTTACTGCGTCATCCGCTCGCCGCACAAGTACAAGGACTCGCGCGAGCACTTCGAGATGCGCACGCACAAGCGTCTGATCGACATCCTCGACCCGACGCCGAAGACGGTCGACGCGCTGATGCGCATCGATCTGCCGGCGAGCGTCGACGTCAACATCCAGTAAGCGTTGGGCGAGCGGCGGAGATAAGAGACTCATGTCTGACAGGCAAATGAAGGGCATCCTGGGCACCAAGCTCGGCATGACCCAGGTCTTCGACGAGAACAACCGGATCGTGCCGGTGACCGTCGTGAAGGCCGGGCCGAACGTGGTGACCCAGGTTCGCACCCAGGACAACGACGGCTACGTGGCCGTGCAGCTGGCTTTCGGCGCCGTTGACCCGCGCCGCGTGAACAAGCCGCGCACCGGCCACTTCGACAAGGCCGGCGTGACCCCGCGCCGGTACCTCGCCGAGCTGCGGACGACCGACGCGGACACCTACGAGGTCGGCCAGGAGATCACCGCCGAGGTGTTCGCCGCCGGCGCCGAGGTCGACGTGACCGGCACCAGCAAGGGCAAGGGCTACGCGGGTGTCATGAAGCGCCACGGCTTCAAGGGCCAGGGCGCCAGCCACGGTGCGCAGGCCGTGCACCGCAAGCCGGGTTCGATCGGCGGCTGCGCCACTCCCGGCCGTGTGTTCAAGGGCCTGCGCATGGCGGGCCGGATGGGCAACGACCGCGTGACCACGCAGGGCCTCAAGGTCCACGACGTGCGCGCCGACGAGGGCCTGCTCCTGATCAAGGGCGCCGTGCCCGGCCCCAAGGGCGGACTCCTCTTCGTCCGCAGCGCCGCGAAGGGTGGTGTGACCGAATGAGCAGCAGCATCAGTATCTCTGTGAAGACCCCGGCTGGTGCCGACAGCGCCTCTGCCGGCACTGTGGAGCTCCCCGCGGAGATCTTCGACGTGCAGGCCAACGTGCCGCTGATGCACCAGGTCGTGGTGGCCCAGCTGGCCGCCGCGCGCCAGGGCACGCACGACACGAAGACCCGCGGCGAGGTCTCCGGTGGTGGCAAGAAGCCGTACCGCCAGAAGGGCACCGGCCGCGCACGCCAGGGCTCGACCCGCGCGCCGCAGTTCGTCGGCGGTGGCACGGTCCACGGCCCGACGCCGCGCGACTACACCCAGCGGACCCCGAAGAAGATGAAGGCCGCCGCCCTGCGTGGCGCCCTCTCCGACCGGGCCCGTGCCGGCCAGCTGCACGTCATCACCGAGCTCGTGTCCGGCGAGAAGCCGTCCACGAAGTCGGTGAAGCAGGCGCTGACCGCGGTGACGCAGGCCAAGCGCGTTCTCGTGGTGCTGCACCGCGACGACGAGCTCGGCTGGCGCTCCGCGCGGAACCTCACCGACGTGCACCTCATCACGCCGGACCAGCTCAACACCTACGACGTGCTGGTCAACGACGACGTGGTGTTCACCAAGAGCGCGCTCGACGCCTTCCTCGCCGGTCCCACTCGGGGCAAGGGCGCCAAGGCGACCGCGCGTTCGAGCGAGGTTTCGGAAGGGAGTGACGAGCAGTGAGTGCGGTCGCCATTCCGAACCCCCGCGACATCTTGCTCGCGCCGGTGATCTCCGAGAAGTCCTACGGGCTGCTCGAAGACAACAAGTACACGTTCGTCGTTCGCCCGGACGCCAACAAGACCCAGATCAAGATCGCGGTCGAGCAGGTCTTCGGCGTGACGGTGGTCAGCGTGAACACGCTGAACCGCCAGGGCAAGCGCAAGCGCACCCGCTACGGCTTCGGCAAGCGCAAGGACACCAAGCGCGCCGTCGTGACGCTGTCCGCCGACAGCAAGCCGATCGAGATCTTCGGCGGACCCGCCGCGTAAGGGACTGAGCAGACAATGGGTATTCGCAAGTACAAGCCGACGACTCCCGGTCGTCGCGGTTCGAGCGTTTCCGACTTCGCCGAGATCACTCGGTCGACGCCGGAGAAGTCGCTGCTGCGTCCGTTGAGCGGCAGCGGTGGCCGTAACGCCTCCGGCAAGATCACCACCCGGCACAAGGGCGGCGGTCACAAGCGGGCGTACCGGCTGATCGACTTCCGCCGCAACGACAAGGACGGCGTGCCTGCCAAGGTCGCGCACATCGAGTACGACCCCAACCGGTCGGCCCGTATCGCGCTGCTGCACTACGCCGACGGCGAGAAGCGCTACATCATCGCGCCGGAGAAGCTCAAGCAGGGCGACCGGGTGGAGAGCGGCCCCCGTGCCGACATCAAGCCCGGCAACAACCTGCCGCTGCGCAACATCCCGGTCGGTACCGTGATCCACGCGATCGAGCTCCGCCCCGGTGGCGGCGCGAAGATGGCGCGCTCGGCCGGTGCCAAGGTGCAGCTCGTGGCCAAGGACGGCCCGTACGCGCAGCTTCGGCTGCCCTCGGGCGAGATCCGCAACGTCGACGTGCGCAACCGCGCCACCATCGGCGAGGTCGGCAACTCCGAGCACTCCAACATCAACTGGGGCAAGGCCGGGCGTAACCGCTGGCGGGGCAAGCGTCCCACCGTCCGCGGTGTCGTGATGAACCCGGTCGACCACCCGCACGGTGGTGGTGAGGGGAAGACCTCCGGTGGTCGCCACCCGGTCAACCCGAACGGCAAGCCGGAGGGCCGCACCCGCCGCCGCAAGCCGAGCGACCAACTGATCGTCCGCCGCCGGCGTACCGGCAAGAAGCGCTGAGCAGGGAGGTAGAAGAACATGCCACGCAGCCTGAAAAAGGGGCCCTTCGTGGACGACCACCTGCTCAAGAAGGTGGACGCTCTCAACGAGGCCAACAAGAAGACCGTGATCAAGACCTGGTCCCGCCGGTCCACGATCATCCCGGACTTCCTCGGCCACACGATCGCGGTGCACGACGGCCGCAAGCACGTCCCGGTGTTCGTCACCGAGGCGATGGTGGGTCACAAGCTGGGCGAATTCGCCCCGACGCGGACCTTCAAGGGCCACATCAAGGACGACCGGAAGTCGCGCCGCCGCTGAGCGGGCACGAGCAGTGTTAGTGCGGGACACCCGCACCCGAGCTTAAGGGAAGCAGATGAACGCCCAGAACAACGCCACGGCTACGGCAGTGTCTGATTCAGACCTGCCTACCGCCGTCGCGCGGGCTCGCTTCGTCCGGGACTCGCCGACCAAGGTGCGCCGGGTGATCGAGCTCGTCAAGGGTCGTAGCGTCAGCGAGGCCTTGGCCGTGCTCCGGTTCGCCCCGCAGGCGGCCAGCGAACAGCTCGCCAAGGTTATCGCCAGTGCCGCGGCCAACGCCGAGAACAACCTCGACCTCGACCCGGACACCCTCTGGGTGCGCAACGCGACCGCCGACGAGGGCCCGACCCTCAAGCGGATCCGCCCGCGTGCCCAGGGCCGTGCGTACCGGATCCGCAAGCGGACGAGCCACATCACCGTGGTGGTCGAATCGCGCCCGGCAGAGACGAAGAAGACCGGCAAGAAGAAGGCAGGTGGCCGGTAGTGGGCCAGAAGATCAACCCGCACGGCTTCCGCCTGGGAATCACCACGGACTGGAAGTCGCGCTGGTACGCCGACAAGCAGTACGCGGAGTACGTGGCCGAGGACGTCAAGATCCGGAAGCTGCTCTCCACCGGCATGGAGCGCGCCGGTATCTCCAAGGTCGAGATCGAGAGGACCCGCGACAGGGTTCGTGTGGACATCCACACCGCGCGTCCCGGCATCGTGATCGGCCGTCGCGGCGCGGAGGCCGACCGGATCCGCGGCGCGCTGGAGAAGCTGACCAAGAAGCAGATCCAGCTGAACATCCTCGAGGTGAAGAACCCCGAGGCCGACGCCCAGCTCGTCGCGCAGGGTGTCGCGGAGCAGCTCTCCAACCGCGTGGCGTTCCGCCGTGCGATGCGCAAGGCCCTGCAGACGTCCATGCGGTCGCCGCAGGTCAAGGGCATCCGCGTGCAGTGCGGCGGTCGTCTCGGCGGCGCCGAGATGTCCCGCTCCGAGCACTACCGCGATGGCCGCGTCCCGCTGCACACGCTGCGCGCCGACATCGACTACGGCTTCTTCGAGGCCAAGACGACGTTCGGCCGCATCGGCGTGAAGGTGTGGATCTACAAGGGCGACATCGTCGGCGGGCTCAAGGCCAAGGAGGCGCGTGACGCCGCCGCGGCCGCCGAGCGCGCCCCGCGTCGTGACCGCGACCGCCCGTCCCGTCCGCGCCGCTCCGGCGCTTCGGGCACCACGGCGACGTCGACCGAAGCCGGTCGCGCCGCCGCGGCGGCGAAGACCGATGAGGCCGCGACCTCCCCGGCGCCTGAGGCCGCCGCAGGTAGCGCGCCAGAGAAGACGGAGGGCTGACGTGCTCATCCCACGGAGGGTCAAGCACCGCAAGCAGCACTCCCCGAAGCGTGCCGGCGCCGCCAAGGGCGGCACCCAGGTGACGTTCGGCGAGTACGGCATCCAGGCGCTTGAACACAGCTACGTGACCAACCGGCAGATCGAGTCCGCTCGTATCGCGATGACCCGGCACATCAAGCGTGGCGGGAAGATCTGGATCAACATCTTCCCCGACCGGCCGCTCACCAAGAAGCCCGCCGAAACCCGCATGGGTTCCGGTAAGGGCTCGCCCGAGTGGTGGATCGCCAACGTCAAGCCCGGCCGCGTCATGTTCGAGCTCAGCTTCTCGAACGAAGAGACGGCACGCGAGGCCCTGCGCCGCGCGATCCACAAGCTGCCGATGAAGTGCCGAATCGTGACCCGTGAAGGTGGTGAGTTCTGATGGCGAAAGCAGCAGGCGTCGCGGCGTCAGAACTTCGTGAGCTCACTGCGGAAGAGCTCGTGCTGCGCTTGAAGGAATCCAAGGAGGAGCTGTTCAACCTCCGGTTCCAGATGGCCACCGGGCAGCTGGACAACAACCGCAGGCTGCGTACCGTCCGCACGGACATCGCGCGGATCTACACCGTGATGCGGGAGCGCGAACTCGGGCTGTCCGTTTCCCCCGACGACGCCGAGAGTGAGGGTGCGGCATGAGTGAGCAGACCGAAGAGCTCGCCAAGAAGCCGGTCCAGGACGCAGAGTCCGGCCGTAACTACCGGAAGGTCCGCGAAGGTCTCGTCGTCTCGGACAAGATGAGCAAGACGATCGTGGTCGAGCTCGAGAACCGCAAGAAGCACGCGCGCTACGCGAAGGTGCTTCGCAGCACCAGCAAGGTGAAGGCGCACGACGAGGAGAACAGCGCCGGTGTCGGCGACCGCGTGCTCCTCATGGAGACCCGGCCGCTGTCCGCGACCAAGCGCTGGCGCCTGGTGCGGATCGTGGAGAAGGCCAAGTAAGCAGAGGGCCGCAAGGTTCTCTTCAGTTCCGCAAGGCTGGGCATGCGCCCAGAACCGGCGTGACATACCAGGAGTTGACGTGATCCAGCAGGAGTCGCGACTGCGAGTCGCCGACAACACGGGTGCCAAGGAAATCCTTTGCATCCGGGTTCTCGGTGGTTCGGGGCGGCGCTACGCGGGTATCGGCGACATCATCGTCGCCACCGTGAAGGACGCCATCCCGGCCGCCGGGGTGAAGAAGGGCGACGTGGTCAAGGCCGTCATCGTCCGCACGCGCAAGGAGCGCCGCCGTCCGGATGGCTCCTACATCCGGTTCGACGAGAACGCCGCCGTGCTCATCAAGAACGACAACGAGCCCCGGGGCACCCGCATCTTCGGCCCGGTGGGCCGCGAGCTGCGCGACCGAAAGTTCATGAAGATCATTTCGCTCGCGCCGGAGGTGTTGTAGAGCATGAAGGTGAAGAAGGGCGACACGGTCGTCGTCATCGCCGGCAAGGACAAGGGCGCCAAGGGCAAGGTCATCCAGGCCTACCCCGAGCGCGAGCGCGTGCTGGTCGAGGGTGTCAACCGGATCAAGAAGCACACCCGGATCACCCAGGGCCAGCGCGGTGCGCAGTCGGGTGGCATCGTCACCCAGGAAGCGCCCATCCACGTGTCGAACGTGCAGGTCGTCGACTCCGACGGCAAGCCCGCCCGCGTGGGCTACCGGTTCGGCGAAGACGGCAAGAAGGTTCGCGTCTCGCGCAGGAACGGTAAGGACATCTGATGACCACCACCGAAAAAATCGTGCCGCGGCTGAAGACGCGCTACCGCGAGGAAATCGCGGAAGCGCTGCGCAGCGAGTTCGGCTACGCCAACGTGCACCAGATCCCCGGTGTGGTGAAGGTCGTCGTGAACATGGGTGTCGGTGACGCCGCCCGTGACAGCAAGCTCATCGAGGGCGCGGTCCGCGACCTGTCCACCATCACCGGGCAGAAGCCAGAGGTCCGCAAGGCCCGCAAGTCCATCGCGCAGTTCAAGCTGCGCGAGGGCCAGCCCATCGGTGCCCGCACCACGTTGCGCGGCGACCGGATGTGGGAGTTCCTCGACCGGCTGCTGACCATCGCACTGCCGCGTATCCGCGACTTCCGCGGGCTTTCGCCGAAGCAGTTCGACGGGAACGGCAACTACACCTTCGGTCTCAACGAGCAGTCGATGTTCCACGAGATCGACCCCGACGCCATCGACCGCCCGCGCGGCATGGACGTCACCGTTGTCACTACCGCCACCACCGACGACGAGGGCCGCGCACTGCTCCGCAAGCTCGGCTTCCCGTTCAAGGAGAACTGAGCAGATGGCCAAGAAAGCGCTCGTCCACAAGGCCGCGAAGACGCCGAAGTTCAAGGTGCGTGGCTACACCCGCTGCCAGCGGTGCGGCAGGCCGCACTCGGTGTTCCGCAAGTTCGGACTCTGCCGGGTGTGCCTCCGCGAGATGGCGCACGCGGGCGAACTGCCCGGCGTCCGCAAGTCCAGCTGGTAAGGCTCGTACCAACTCAGAGATCGCCACAGGCCTCCGCAGGGGGAACCAGGGCGAGAAAGGTTGACAGGTCACCATGACGATGACCGACCCCATCGCAGACTTCTTGACCCGTCTGCGCAACGCGAACTCGGCATACCACGACGAGGTCGTGCTTCCCCACTCGAAGATCAAGGCGAACATCGCCGAGATCCTCAAGCGTGAGGGCTACATCGCGGGGTACCGCGACGAGCCGGGCGAGAAGCACAAGAACCTCATCGTCGAGCTGAAGTACGGCCGGAACCGCGAGCGCAGCATCGCGGGCCTCCGCCGGGTGTCCAAGCCCGGCCTCCGGGTCTACGCAAAATCGACCGACCTGCCGAACGTTCTCGGTGGCCTTGGCGTCGCGATCATTTCGACGTCCTCCGGCCTCCAGACCGACCGTCAGGCCAAGCGCAACGGCGTGGGCGGCGAAGTCCTCGCCTTCGTCTGGTAAGGGAGGAGATCAGGTATGTCACGTATCGGAAAGCTGCCGATCTCCGTCCCCGCCGGGGTCGAGGTGCAGATCGACGGGCAGCACATCAAGGTCAAGGGGCCCAAGGGCACCCTGGAGCACACGATCGCCGAGCCGATCACCGCTGAGTTCGCCGATGGCACGCTCACGGTGAAGCGCCCCGACGACGAGCGGACCAGCCGCGCCCTGCACGGCCTGAGCCGCACGCTGGTGAACAACCTCGTGGTCGGTGTGACCGACGGCTACGAGAAGAAGCTCGAGATCCACGGCGTCGGTTACCGCGTGCAGGCCAAGGGTTCGGACCTCGAGTTCGCGCTCGGCTACAGCCACCCGGTGAAGATCGAGGCGCCGGAGGGCATCACCTTCAAGGTGGAGACCCCGACCCGGTTCTCGGTTTCCGGCATCGACAAGCAGAAGGTCGGCCAGACGGCCGCCGTCATCCGCAAGCTGCGGCGCCCCGACCCCTACAAGGGCAAGGGCCTGCGGTACGAGGGTGAGCGCATCCGTCGCAAGGTCGGAAAGACGGGTAAGTGATCATGAGCGACACGACTACGACGAAGCGCAAGCCGATCGGCAAGGACGTCTCGACGCGGCGCCGCGTTGCGAAGGCCCGTCGCCACTTCCGGCTCCGCAAGAAGATCAGCGGGACCCCGCAGCGGCCGCGCCTTGTGGTCAAGCGGTCCTCGCGGCACATCGCCGTCCAGCTGATCGACGACCTCGCCGGGAACACCCTGGCGTCGGCGTCGACCCTGGAGGCGGACGTGCGGGCCCTCGACGGCGACAAGAAGGCCAAGGCCGCGAAGGTCGGCGAACTGGTCGCGGCCCGCGCCAAGAGCGCGGGCGTCACCGCGGTGGTGTTCGACCGTGGCGGCAACGCCTACCACGGCCGGATCGCCGCGCTGGCCGACGCCGCCCGCGAGGCGGGGTTGGAATTCTGATGCACATGCTGGTCAATGGAAGGAAAGCCTGATGCCGGGACGTACACGGCAATTCGGCGGCGGACAGGGCGGCCCCGGCGGCGGTCAGGGCGGCAACGACCGCAATGACCGTCGTGGTGGCGGCCGCGACCGTCGCGACGGCGGTCGTGGCGGGGCCGGCCAGGAGAAGACCCCGCACCTCGAGCGCGTAGTGGCGATCAACCGCGTCGCCAAGGTGGTCAAGGGTGGCCGCCGGTTCAGCTTCACCGCACTGGTGGTCGTCGGCGACGGCGACGGCCAGGTCGGCGTCGGCTACGGCAAGGCCAAGGAAGTTCCCGCGGCCATCGCCAAGGGTGTCGAGGAAGCGAAGAAGAACTTCTTCCGCGTTCCCCGCATCGCCGGCACCATCCCGCACCCCATCCAGGGTGAGGACGCCGCGGGCGTCGTGCTGCTCCGCCCGGCCAGCGCCGGTACCGGTGTCATCGCCGGTGGCCCGGTGCGCGCGGTGCTGGAGTGCGCCGGTGTGCACGACGTGCTGTCCAAGTCGCTCGGCTCGGACAACGCGATCAACATCGTGCACGCGACCGTCGCGGCCCTCAAGGGCCTGCAGCGCCCCGAAGAGGTCGCGGCCCGCCGTGGCCTGCCGCTCGAGGACGTGGCTCCGGCGAGGATGCTGCGTCAGCGCGCCGGACAGGGGGTCTGACGTGTCGCAGCTGAAGATCACCCAGGTGAAGAGCAAGATCGGCACCAAGCACAACCACCGTGAATCGCTGCGCACCCTCGGGCTGCGCAAGATCCGGCAGTCGACGGTGCGTGAAGACACTCCCGAGGTCCGCGGCCTGATCAAGGCCGTCCGGCACCTGGTGGAGGTCGAGGAGGTCAAGTCATGACGGCCATCAAGATCCATCACTTGCGGCCGGCACCGGGATCGAAGCAGGACAAGACCCGCGTCGGTCGTGGTGAGGGCTCCAAGGGCAAGACCGCCGGTCGCGGCACGAAGGGCACCAAGGCCCGCAAGAACGTGCCCGCCGGTTTCGAGGGCGGGCAGATGCCCATCCACATGCGGCTGCCGAAGCTGCGCGGCTTCAAGAACCGGTTCCGCACCGAGTACCAGCCGGTGAACGTGGGCGACATCGCCCGCGTCTTCGCCGACGGTGGCAAGGTCGGCCCCGAGGAGCTCGCCGGCCGCGGCCTCGTCCGCAAGGGCAAGCTCGTCAAGGTTCTCGGCAACGGTGACGTCAACGGCGTCAAGCTGGACATCACCGCGGACGCCTTCTCGGCCTCGGCCAAGGAGAAGCTCGCCGCCGCCGGTGGCTCCGCCACCACCAACTGAGCACCACCCCCCCAGAACGGCCCGTGGACCCCACGGGCCGTTCTGCTGTCCCGGGACGTTTAGCCCGCGAACTGCACCCCGCCCCACTCCCACCCCTCCGGTCCCGGTCTGCGTTTAGCGGGCTAAACGTCCCGGGTGAGCGCCCCTGCGAGGAGGCGAGGGCACCGGGGCTGCGAGGATTCCTCCCGTGACTGATCCCGAGACCCCCACACCGCCGCCGGTCGACGGCGAGCAGGACCCGCCGTCGTCTCCGGTGATCTCGCCGCGCCAGCTCGTGGTGGCCGTGCTCGCCGCACTCGCCGCCGTCGTCGCCGTGGCGGGCTCTTTCCTGACGTTGTTCTCGGGTGGCTTCAGCTCGTTCGGCGGTCGCGGGTTCAGCCTGTCCATCACCGGGTGGGCGCTCGAACTGGGCGGGGCAGCCGGGAAGCAACCCGCTGGCGGGCTCGGACCCGTGATGCCGAGCGGCTACCCGCTGGTGCTCGGTGCCATCCTCCTGCTGTTCGCCGCCGTCATCGTGCTGCGTCCCCGCGGGCCGGAGCCGAAGGCGGTGCCGGTGGGGAAGATCCTCGTGGTCGCCGGGGCCGCGTTCCTGACCGGCACGGTCATCACGATCGCGATGCAGGGGATCGGCTGGTCCGGCCTTTTCACGCCGGCCGGCGTGAAGATCGCCCCCGATGTCGGTTTCTGGCTCATCGCGGTGGGCGTCGTCTCGTCGGTCGCGGCCGCCGTGCTGGCGTTCCTGCCGGAGCGCCGCGAACCCGACGGCCCGGAGCCCGAGGTCGTGGTGCACGACCTGAGCACTCCGCGGCACGGCATCCCGGTCGTCGACCCGCTCACCGGCGAGCCCAAGCCCGCCGCCGACGACACCCAGTGGCGCCCACCCGCTGCCCCGCCCTCCTGAGCTGCGTTTAGCGGGCCAAACGTCGCGCGCCGCCGTATCGTGGCAGACCTGGAGGTGGCCCATGGGGATCCTGCTGTTCTTCGGAGCCGCGCTGCTGCTGGCCGTTACCCCCGGCGCGAACAACCTCCTCGGCCTGCACCACGGGATGCGGTACGGCATCGGGCGTGGCCTCGCCGGACTGGCCGGTCGCCTCGCGGCGTTCGTCCTCATGATCGTCGCGGTCACGGCCGGCCTCGGCCAGCTGCTCGCCGCCTCCGAGCTCGCGCTCACGATCATCAAGTGGGCCGGCGTCGCGTACCTGGTCTGGCTCGCCGCGCGCATGCTGTGGACGGCAAGGCGCGACGGCACCCCGGAACCGGCCGACGAGCAGCAGCCGCGGCGAAGCGGCTGGCAGGTCGCGCGCAAGGAGTTCCTGGTCGCCATCACGAACCCGAAAGCGGTCCTGATCTTCACCGCGTTCGTACCGCAGTTCATCGACCCGGCGCACGGTCCGGTGCCGTGGCAGGTCGCGCTGCTCGGCGCGGTGTACCTGCTCGCCGAGTCCGTAGCGGGCATCGGCTACATCGCGGTCGGCGCCGGCGTGAAGGCGGCCCGGCTGAGCCGGCGCGCGAGGCGCAATCTCGACCGCGGCACCGGCGTCGTGCTACTCGGGATGGCGGGTGCGCTCGCCGGCTCGACCGCCGGGTAACCGACCTCCGTCGGGAAAACTCGCATGCCCTGCGGACGCGCCGTCTGATGCTGTTAGAGTCGGCGGCACGCTTCGGGACGAGTGTGCCCCGAAGCGTTCCTGGCTTGTCCGCCAGCGATGTTGTGTTCCTGCCGGTCCTGTGCCGGCCAAGCCGATCACCGGCGCGATCGCCGGTGACGCCGAGGAGGTCCCCCGCGTGCTCAGCGCCTTCCGCTCGGCTCTCGCGACGCCGGATCTGCGCAAGAAGATCCTGTTCACGCTGTTGATCGTGACGGTCTACCGAATCGGTGCCGTCATTCCAGCGCCCGGGGTTTCCTATACGAACGTGCAGGCGTGCCAAGCGCAGGGCAGCGACGACCAGGGCATCTACTCCCTGCTGAACCTCTTCAGCGGCGGCGCGCTCCTGCAGTTGTCGATCTTCTCGACCGGCATCATGCCCTACATCACCGCGAGCATCATCGTTCAGCTGCTCACCGTGGTGATCCCTCGTTTCGAGGAGCTCAAGAAGGAAGGCCAGTCCGGCCAGAACAAGCTGACGCAGTACACCCGGTACCTGACGATCGCGCTGGCGATCCTGCAGGCCACCGGCGTTGTCGCGCTGGCGGACCGCAAGCAGCTCTTCCCGAACTGCGACAAGGCGATTCTCCCGGACAACAGCGTCTACGCGATGGCCATCGTCGTCGTCGCGATGACCGCGGGCACCGCGGTCATGATGTGGCTGGGCGAGCTGATCACCGAGCGCGGTGTCGGCAACGGCATGTCGGTGCTGATCTTCCTGAACATCGCGGCGCGGATCCCCGGTGAAGGCGCACTCATCCTGAGCAACAAGGGCGGCCTGGTCTTCGCCCTGATCTGCGTGTTCGGGCTGGTGATCATCGCGAGCGTCATCTTCGTGGAACAAGGGCAGCGCCGGATACCGGTGCAGTACGCGAAACGCATGATCGGCCGCCGGATGTACGGGGGCACTTCGACCTATCTGCCGATCAAGGTGAACCAGGCCGGTGTGATCCCGGTCATCTTCGCCTCGTCGCTGCTGTACCTGCCCGACCTGATCGGCAAACTGGTCGGCGGCGCGGACGGCGGCAACTCGTGGTGGCAGCGGTTCCTGCAGACCTACCTGGTGAACCAGTCCAGCTGGGTGCACATCCTGCTGTATGTCGCCTTGATCATCTTCTTCACGTACTTCTACATCACGATCACGTTCAACGTGGACGAACGTGCGGAGGAGATGAAGAAGTTCGGCGGGTTCATCCCCGGCATCAGGCCGGGGCGTCCCACCGCCGAATACCTGAGCTTCGTCCTGGGGCGGATTACGCTGCCGGGCTCGATCTACCTTGGTCTTATCGCGATCCTGCCGAACTTCTTCCTGTCCGTCACCGGCGGCGGGCAGAACCAGAACTTCCCGTTCGGCGGCACCGCGGTGCTGATCATGGTCGGTGTCGGCCTCGACACCGTCAAGCAGATCGAAAGCCAGCTCATGCAGCGTAACTACGAAGGGTTCCTCCGATGACGCGCCTAGTTCTCGTGGGCCCGCCAGGCGCGGGCAAAGGCACTCAAGCGGTGGCGCTCTCGGAGCAGCTCCGAGTTCCGCACATCTCGACCGGCGATCTCTTCCGCGCGCACGTCGGCGACCAGACGCCGCTGGGCCAGGAAGCGAAGCGCTATTTGGACTCCGGCGAGCTGGTCCCGGACTCGGTGACCAACGAGATGGTGCGGGAGCGGCTCGCGGACCCGGACGCGAAGGCGGGCTTCCTGCTCGACGGCTTCCCTCGCAACACGAAGCAGGCCGAGGTGCTCGGCGAGATCCTGTCGGAGTCGGACACCTCGCTGGACGCGGTCATCCAGTTGAAGGTCTCCGAGGACGTCGTCGTCGGCCGCCTGCTGTCGCGTGGCCGCGCTGACGACACCGAAGAGGTCATCCGCCGCCGTCAGCAGATCTACGTGTCGGACACGGCGCCGCTGCTGGAGTACTACGCCGACATCCTGGTCTCGGTCGACGGCGTCGGCGATGTCGACGAGGTCTCCTCCCGGGTGCTGGCCGCACTGCGCGCCCGCAAGTGAACCTGGGTGGCCTTCGTGTCCTGCAAGTGCTCCGTCGCGGCCGCATGATCGAAATCAAGACGCCCGGCGAGCTGGAAGCCATGCGGGCGGCGGGTCTCATCGTCGCGAAGACGCTCGGGCTGGTGACCGCTGCGGCGAAGCCCGGCGTGAGCACCGCGGAGCTCGACGAACTCGCCGAGCAGACGATCAGGGACGCGAACGCGGTCCCGTCGTTCAAGGGCTACCACGGTTTCCCGGCTTCGATCTGCGCGTCCGTCAACGAGCAGATCGTGCACGGCATCCCGGCCAAGTCGGCGGTGCTGGCCGACGGCGACCTCATCTCCGTCGACTGCGGTGCGATCCTCGACGGCTGGCACGGCGACTCGGCGGTGACGATCGCGGTCGGCGAGGTCTCCGACGCGGACCTCGCGCTGTCGGAGGCGACCAGGGAAGCGATGTGGGCGGGTGTCCGCGCCGCGGTCGTCGGCGCCAAGCTCACCGACATCTCGTACGCCGTCCAGACCTCCGCCGAGCGCTCGTCGGCTGCCAACGGCGTCGAATACGGGCAGATCGTCGAGTACGGCGGGCACGGCATCGGCCGCGAGATGCACATGGACCCGTTCCTGCCGAACGTCGGCAAGCCGGGCAAGGGCCCGAAGCTGAAGCCGGGGATGGCGCTCGCGATCGAGCCCATGCTGACCGGCGGCACCGGGGAGACCGTCGAGCTGGACGACGGCTGGACCGTCGTCACGGCGGACGGCTCGCGGGCCGCCCACTGGGAGCACACCGTCGCCATCACCGACGACGGCCCCCAGGTCCTCACCGCCCCCGCCGCGGACGACGTTTAGCCCGCTAACTGCAGGCCAGGCCCTTCCTGCCCCACCAGGCCCCAGTGCGCCGCCGGGTGCGTTTAGCCCGCTAAACGCACGCAGCGGGCCCGCGCTGGCGGCGGCGTAGACTGGGATGAGCCGGGGTGCCTACCACAGGTCACCCCCGTTTGGGTGGCTCGCCGCGACGTGAGTACACTGTCTAGTCGGCGTACTCATCACGCCGGTTCCAGCGCGCTCGTGAATCTCGCGACATTGGAGTCGGGGTGAGGCATGTGCGCCGAGCACCACCCAGGCAAGCACTCACCGCTCAACCAATCACGAAACGCGGAGGACATGGGCAAGAAAGACGGGGCCATCGAGGTCGAAGGCCGCGTAATCGAGCCGCTCCCCAACGCGATGTTCCGAGTCGAGTTGGAGAACGGCCACAAGGTCCTTGCACACATCAGCGGCAAGATGCGGCAGCACTACATCCGCATCCTGCCCGAGGACAGGGTCGTCGTCGAGCTTTCACCGTACGACTTGTCCCGTGGTCGCATCGTCTACCGCTACAAGTGACCAAGGCGAGCGAAGCACACAAAGCAGGAGAGCAGGAGACGTGAAGGTCCAGCCGAGCGTCAAGAAGATCTGCGACAAGTGCAAGGTGATCCGCCGGCACGGCCGGATCATGGTGATCTGCGAAAACCTGCGGCACAAGCAGCGGCAGGGCTGATCCCTCGCACTCGTTCAGAGTGGATTGACAGCTACAAAGAACTCCCCGCACCTGCCGGGTCGCCCAGCGGCCCGGTGCACCCCCGGACTTCAGGCCGGGGCCGGGACACCGGCCGCGCAAGCGGCGGGCACGACAGCGAGTCGGTCCCGGAACCGGACGGGGAGCAGACCTGAAGAGAAGAACTGAGAAGGAGCACCAGCGCCAATGGCACGACTCGCTGGCGTCGATCTTCCCCGCGAGAAGCGGTTGGAGATCGCGCTGACCTACATCTACGGCATCGGCCGTACCCGTTCGAAGCAGCTCGTCGCCGCGACGGAACTGAGCCCGGACACCAGGGTGAAGGACCTCTCGGACGATGACCTGGTCAAGCTGCGTGACCACATCGAAGAGAACTTCAAGGTCGAGGGTGACCTTCGCCGCGAGGTGAACGCCGACATCCGTCGGAAGATCGAGATCGGGTGCTACGAGGGCCTTCGCTGGCGTCGCGGACTTCCCGTCCGTGGCCAGCGCACGAAGACCAACGCCCGCACCCGCAAGGGTCCGAAGAAGACGGTCGCCGGCAAGAAGAAGGCTGGCAAGAAGTGAGCCTCCGGGGCAAGAAGGTCGTGCAGATGGGCGGCGCGCAGCGCCGTGGCACGGCTTCGTGTGTCTCGCCCAAGGCGCTCTACGCCCGCCCGATGGCTCTGCGCCAGCTGTACACCGACGCCGGGTCCGTCATCCGGCGCGGTCAGCGCGAAGCGATCGAGGCTTCAGCCGCTCACCAGCAGAACTCGCGTTAACGAGGAGAAACACCCAGTATGCCACCGAAGTCTCGTACTGCCGGGGCCAAGAAGGTCCGGCGCAAGGAAAAGAAGAACGTCGCTCACGGGCACGCCCACATCAAGAGCACGTTCAACAACACCATCGTCTCGATCACCGACCCGACCGGCGCGGTGATCTCCTGGGCGTCCTCCGGGCACGTCGGGTTCAAGGGCTCGCGGAAGTCCACCCCGTTCGCCGCGCAGATGGCCGCCGAGAACGCCGCCCGCAAGGCCGCCGAGCACGGCATGAAGAAGGTCGACGTGTTCGTGAAGGGCCCCGGCTCCGGCCGGGAGACCGCGATCCGTTCGCTGCAGGCGGCGGGCCTCGAGGTCGGCACCATCCAGGACGTGACCCCGCAGCCTCACAACGGCTGCCGCCCGCCCAAGCGGCGCCGGGTCTGAGGAACGGGGAGGAGTAAGAAGAAATGGCTCGTTACACCGGCCCCGCGACGCGCATCTCGCGTCGCCTCAAGGTTGACCTCATCGGCGGCGACCAGGCTTTCGAGCGTCGCCCCTACCCGCCCGGCCAGCACGGCCGTGGCCGGGTCAAGGAGAGCGAGTACCTGCTTCAGCTGCAGGAGAAGCAGAAGGCTCGCCACACCTACGGCGTGCTCGAGCGCCAGTTCAGCCGCTACTACAAGGAAGCAGCCCGTCGCACCGGCAAGACCGGTGAAAACCTGCTGCAGATCCTCGAGTCGCGCCTGGACAACGTGATCTACCGCGCCGGTATCGCCAGGACCCGCCGCCAGGCTCGTCAGCTCGTGAGCCACGGCCACTTCCTGGTCAACGGTGTGAAGGTCAACGTGCCGAGCTTCCAGGTCTCGAAGTTCGACATCATCGACGTGAAGCCGAAGTCGCTGAACGCGCTGCCGTTCGTCGTGGCCAAGGAGTCCTTCGGTGAGCGCCCGATCCCGGCCTGGCTGCAGGTCGTGCAGTCCAACCTCCGCGTGCTGGTCCACCAGCTCCCGGAGCGTGCGCAGATCGAGGTTCCGGTCCAGGAACAGCTGATCGTCGAGTTCTACTCGAAGTGATCCCCGCCGGGCCACGGCCCGGGGAGATCGGGCGGCGGCGCCCAGAGTGCGCCGCCGCTTCGCCACACCTTTCGACGTCAAATGGCGGGCGTCGGCAGGAAACGGAGAAGGAAAAGTGCTGATTTCGCAGCGGCCGGCTCTCGCGGAAGAGACGGTCAACGAGACTCGCTCCCGGTTCACCATCGAGCCGCTGGAGCCCGGATTCGGGTACACGCTCGGCAACTCGCTCCGGCGCACGTTGCTGTCGTCGATCCCCGGCGCGGCCGTCACCAGCATCCGGATCGACGGGGTGCTGCACGAGTTCACCACCGTCCCCGGGGTGAAGGAAGACGTCACCGACATCATCCTGAACCTGAAGGAACTGGTCGTGTCCTCGGAAGAGGACGAGCCGGTCACCATGTACCTGCGCAAGCAGGGCCCTGGTGAGGTCACCGCGGCGGACATCGTCCCGCCGGCCGGTGTCACCGTGCACAACCCGGACCTCCACATCGCCTCGCTCAACGGCAAGGGCAAGCTGGAGATCGAGCTCGTCGTCGAGCGCGGTCGCGGCTACGTCCCCGCCCTGCAGAACAAGCAGGCCGGCGCCGAGATCGGCCGGATCCCGGTCGACTCGATCTACTCGCCGGTGCTGAAGGTGACGTACAAGGTCGAGGCCACTCGTGTCGAGCAGCGCACCGACTTCGACAAGCTGATCCTGGATGTCGAGACCAAGCCGTCGATCACGCCGAGGGACGCTGTCGCGTCCGCGGGCAAGACGCTGGTCGAGCTGTTCGGTCTCGCGCGCGAGCTGAACGTCGACGCGGAGGGCATCGAGATCGGCCCGTCGCCGCAGGAGGCGGACACCATCGCCGCCTACGCGATGCCGATCGAGGACCTGGACCTCACCGTCCGGTCCTACAACTGCCTCAAGCGCGAAGGCATCCACACGGTCGGCGAGCTGGTCTCGCGCAGCGAGGCCGACCTGCTCGACATCCGCAACTTCGGCGCGAAGTCGATCGACGAGGTCAAGCTCAAGCTCGTCGGCCTCGGTCTCGCGCTGAAGGACAGCCCGCCCGGGTTCGACCCGACCGCCGCGGCGGCCAGCTACGACGGTGAAGGCTGGTCCGAGGGCGTCGACAGCATCACGGACGGCATTTCGGACAACGGCCACGACGATGGCCAGGACTACGCAGAGACGGAGCAGCTGTAAGGCCAGCGAAGGCCCGCCCAACGTGGATTTCCGTAGTGGGCGGGCAGGGCCTCCAGCTGTGCAGCTGAACGAGGAGAATCGATGCCCACCCCCACTAAGGGTCCCCGTCTCGGCGGGTCCGCCGCGCACGAGCGGATGATGATGGCGAATCTAGCCACGTCGCTGTTCGAGCACGGCAAGATCACCACCACCGAGGCGAAGGCCCGGCGGATGCGTCCGCTGGCCGAGAAGATCATCACCAAGGCGAAGCGGGGCGACCTGCACAACCGCCGCCAGATCCAGCGGGTCATCCGCGACAAGGCGGTCGTGCACAAGCTGATCGCCGAGATCGGCCCGTTCTTCGTGGACCGTCCCGGCGGCTACGTCCGGATCACCAAGACGCTGCCGCGCAAGGGCGACAACGCCCCGATGGCGGTCATCGAACTGGTGTCGGAGAAGACCGTGACCGCCGAGGCGGAAGCCGCGCGGGGCACGAAGTTCGCCAAGGACGAGCCGAAGGCGGCCGCCCCGGTCGAGACCGAGGCCACCGAGACCGCGGAGGCCGTCGAGGTCGAGGAGAGCGCTTCGACCGAGGACGCTCCGTTCGGTGAGGGCAGCCACGCCCCGCTGGAGGACGGTTCGCAGCCGGAAGGCTTCCCGATCAAGGGCAACGCCGGCTCGAAGCTGTACCACACGCCGGACAGCCCGCACTACGGCCAGACCGTGGCCGAGGTGTGGTTCGCGACGACCGAGGCAGCCGAAGCCGCTGGCTTCTCGCTCCCGCCGTCGCAGCAGGATGCCAAGGACGAGTCCTGACGGCTGAGAACACCCCGAACGAGCCCGCCACTCCCCCTGGGGAGGGCGGGCTCGTTCGCTTGCGCCTGGACGTCAGCTACGACGGCACGGACTTCTCGGGCTGGGCGCGCCAGCCGGGTCGCCGCACTGTGCAGGGCGTCGTGGAAGACGCCCTGGCGAAGCAGCCTCCCGGGGCCGCCGTCCCGAAATCCGTCGTCGTCGCCGGCCGCACCGATGCCGGCGTCCATGCCACCGCCCAGGTCCTCCACGTCGACGTCTTACCTTTAGCGGGCGAAACGTCCTCGACGAGGTTGGCGGTGGATGCGCTGGGCGTCCCTGACCTCATACGGATGCGGCACCGCTGGAACCGCATTCTGCCCGCGGATGTTCGCGTGCTGGGCGCCCGCGTCGCGCCGGCCGGTTTCGACGCGCGCTTCTCCGCGACGCGACGGCACTACCGCTACCAAGTGTCCGATGCGCCGTGGGGAGTCGATCCGTTGCGCCGCAACGACACTCTGGCCTGGGGTCGTCCGCTGTCGGTCGACGTGCTGAACCAGGCATCCGAGGATCTGCTCGGACTGCACGACTTCGCTGCCTTCTGCAAACAGCGCGAGGGCGGCACGACGATCCGTGAACTGCAGCACCTGGAGTGGCAGCGAGTCGGTGACCACCTGATCCGCGCCGCGGTCTCGGCGGACGCCTTCTGCCATTCGATGGTCCGCAGCCTGGTCGGGGCGTTGCTGCTCGCCGGAGACGGCAGGCGGCGCGCTGCGTGGCCGGTGGAAGTACTGGAAAAGGGCGTGCGTGAAAGCGCCGTGGCACCCGCTCACGGCCTCACCCTGATGGGCGTCGACTATCCCCCTGACGCTGAACTGGCCGCGCGTGCCGACCAGACCCGGAACGTTCGCGGCAGTGCCTTCTAACCCCGCATCACCGCGCGCGCGTCCACGGCTTGCTGGACGAGTTCGAGGATGTGGTGGTGATCGCCCGCGAGATGATCGCGAGTGAGAGTGATCATGATCCAGCCCTCGGCGATGATGGCGGCGCGCCGTGCTTGGTCGCGCCGCCGCTGTTCAGGCTCGTTGTGCCAGGTCCCGTCGTATTCGATGCCGACCTTGTAGCGCCTGAGCGCGAGGTCGAGCCGGTAGCGGTGCCTGCCGACGTGGACCGGGTGCTGCGGCGTCGGGTCGTAGTCCGCGAGGGTCAGGATGACCCGGGTTTCGGACTCCGGAGGGGACTCGGCACGCAGATCCACCATCTGGAGAGCCTCTCGGGCCAGCCGGATCCCGCGATTGCGCCGACGGGAGAACATCGCCACCAGGGTGCGGAACCGGACGTGGATCGCACGCAGGAACGCGTCGAGGTCGGGCACGGCCTCGCGAAGGCGGCGTGCCCAGCCGCGTTTGCGAGGCGACAGCCGTAGCACCAGGTCGAGCGTGATGCGCGCGGGTCTGGCGATGCGGATGCCGTGCCAGTGCCGAGACTGGCGACGGCCCACCGCCGTCCGGCGGACGTGGATGCCGACGATCGGGCCGAACCGGTACTTCTCCGGGACCACGAACTCGACCGGATCGTAGGGCTTCGCCAGGTCGACGCCGCGGACGGTGGCGGCGGACCGGCCGGTGAGCACAGCCTGCCGCGGCACGATCAGAGCTGCGGCGCGACACCTCAGCTCGTGGGTCACGGCCACATCGGCACGGGCGTAGGCGTCCTGGAACAACCTTCGAACTTTGGGGCCGCGAAGCTCGCCCTCCGTGAGCAGGCCAGTACGTCGCGCCCACGACCCTCGGAACACTTCCGGCAGCTCAGGGGTGCCGGTGACATAGGAATCAGACATGATCCGACCGTTGCGGCCCGCACCGACACTCCGATGCGTCAGGGCTCGCGAAACCCCGACTTATCCACAACCCGCACAGTTATCCACAGGGTCGCCCGCCAACTAGCCACCCCCCGCGTCCCTGTGCGCCCCGGTACGTTTAGCCCGCTAAACGTACCGAGCAGGCGAATCCTCGCGTTTAGCCCGCTAAACGTGCCGGGGGACCTAGTCGCCTCGGCGCACGGGGCCCAGGAGTTGCTGCTCTTTCGGGGTTGTGACCAGGCGCAACGGGCGCCACAGGTTTCGTCCGAGCGCGACGACCTGGTCATCCTTCAGCGTTGTCAGCTGACGCATCATCTGCGGCGGGAGACGCCAGATCCGCGCGGCCAGCTCAGCCTGCCCGGCCGGCAGGCGTTGCATCAGGACCATGTCCGCCGCGTTCGCCGTCGCCGCGGCCTGTGGATGGAGGTAGGGCAGCACGTACACCGTCGTCTGCCACGGCGAGCGGGGCGGGAACAGGTCCTGCGGAGTGGGCCCGCCGTCGGTCACGACGAGCAGTGGCGCGTCTTCCGAGGGCCGTGGCAGTTCGACGGGGGACAGCCGCCGGATCTGCACGAGGGGAGACGGGTTGCCGCCTTGCTGCGCGCCCGCCGCCTTCGGCAGCATCTGCCACGCGGCCGGCCGCCCGGTCGCGATGACGACCCAGGCGCCGACGGCCATCGCGCGGAGCGCGACCTGCCGTGCCAGGTAGAGCCCCCCGACCAGCACGATCCTCGTCGGAGCCGACCGCAGGGCCGAAATCGTCAGCGGCTCGCCCTTGAGCCCCGAGCCGAGCACGATCCCGCCGCGGTCGCCCGACGGGCTGATCGCGTCGAGAAGACTGGGGTCCACCGTGAACTCAGGCGCCACGCCGACGTTGTGCCCGGCGTCTCGCAGCCGCGAGGTCATGCCGTCCCTCCCATCGGCAGCGTCGCCGCAAGCCCGTCGATCTGAAGCCCCCGCAGCGGAGTCAGCGTGACCCCGACGCGGCTCGAAATGCCGTTCAGCCGCTCGTCCGCCGCTTCGAGCTCACGCGGGTTGCGCGCGCTCATCCTGACGACGCCGCGCAGGCCGATCTGCCCTTCGTCGGCAGACGGCGAGATCGACATCGCCACGGTCGACGAAAGCGCCCGCACGCTGGTCAGCGCGTTGAGCGTGTTGGTGATCTTGCCCTTCGGCCAGCTGGTGATCGCGTAACTCGCGTGGCCGATGCCCGCGGAAGTCACGCTCGTCCAGTGTTCCTGCAGCCCGACCTTGGAGTTGGAACCGGCCACCGCGGTCAGCTCAGCGGCGGAAATCCCGGCGCGGAGCAACTCGTCCGGGTCCAGCGGACGAGTGGGCACACCGCGTGATTCCAGGGCGTTCCGCACACGGGACAGCGCGCCGATCAGCGCGCGGTGCGCGCCGACCACGCCGCCGCCGCGCTCCCGGATCGCTTCGGCACAGCGACGCGGGTCGAGGCGCACGGTGATCCACGTGGTGCGGCGTGCCGCCGCCGGCAGCGGCCCCAGCACCTCCATGTACGAGCTCAGCGCCGGTGAGTCCGACGGCAGCGCCGCACTCCCGGGATAGCAGTGCCAGATCATCTGGATGGAGTCGAGGACGACACCGCGGTCTTCGAGGCACGGCGCCAGAGCCGAAAGCGGCAGACTCGGCGCGCCGCCTGCCTGGGTGATCAGGCCGGGGGCGGGTTCGACGAGGAGCACGGCCGTCCAGGTGCCTTCGTGCCAGGCGAGGCCGACCTGCTGGCGTTCGTGGTCGATCCCGTGCGCGACGACGAGATCGGGCACGACCAGGCGCAGCAGGTTGACCCGTGCGTCATCCGGGCCCGTGACGGAGTCTTCTTCCGCGGCAATGGTTTCGAGGCTCGCGGGTGGTGCGGGGTTCGCCACGCGCTCGTGCGTCCGGAACGTGTAGCGCGCGGTGAGTCCAACCCATTGGGTGAACCATTTCCCACGCCAGCGCAGGATCGCGATCACGAGCGCCACCACGAGCACGCCGATGCCGACGTACAGCAGTGACTGGTTGATCGCGAGCAGGATCAGGCCGATCGCGAGCCCGACCTCGAGCACGACCAGGTTGACCACCGGCAGCGGACCGAGATTGGTGCCTTCGTTCCGGCGACGCGACGGCGGGGCGATTGCGGCGGGCTGCGGCGGACCACCTGCGGGCGGCTGACCCGGTGGTGGACCGCCCGGCCCACCCGGCCCACCCGGACCGCCAGGCCCTCCGGGGCCATTGGGACCGCCAGGTCCCCCCGGTCCGCCAGGGCCCCCCGGTCCGCCAGGGCCACCACTGCGGCCACCGGGTCCGCCAGGACCGCGTTGGCCAGGTCCGCCGGGACCGCCCACGGGGCCGCCAGGTCTCCCGTGCCGGGGCGGTTGGCCCGGCCTGCCGGGCGGCTGGGCCCCAGGTGGCCCTGGTGGACGTGGAGGAGTGGTGACGGACATCCGCGCGTTTCTTCCCCTCGTGATGTGCTGCATACCCCGAAAGCCTGTCCCGAGGTACCCGACCCTAACTCGGCTTGGTAGAAACCCACACCAGACGGTCCCCGTACGGCTATCCTGCGGAACCGTACCGCGACTGGGAGAGCTGTAGGTCGAGAATGCCGTCAACACCGACAACCAAGTCTCAAGTCCAGGCTTATCAGTTCGTACTGCGCCGCATGCAGTCCGCGCTGGTGCGCCGGGACGCCGTGATGCTGCACGATCCGATGCGGACGCACACACGGGCGACGATCGTCGGCGTCATCCTGGCGGCGCTCGGCATGATCGCGTTCATCGTCGTCGGGTTCTTCAGCGCATCCCCGGCGGTGCCGGATGGCGGCAATATCGTCATCGGCAAGGAATCCGGTGCCGTCTACGTCGTGGCGGGCAATCCCAAGACGCTCGTCCCCACGTTCAACCTCGCTTCCGCGCGGCTGTACCTGATGGCCCAGCAGAACAAGGGCGGCGGTGCGCAGGGGAGCGCCGGCGGGAGCGCCGTGCAGCCCACCGTGATCTCCGACGAACAGCTCAAGGACATCCCGCGCGGCAGGCTGACCGGGATCGTCGACGCGCCCCAGCTGCTGCCGAACAAGGACCAGCGGATCTCCGACGACTGGGCGATCTGCGACAAGACGATCATCGACCCCACGCTTCCGCCGCAGACCGCGGCCGAGAAGGCGACGACGGAGACCACGGTGTTCGGCGGTGTGCCCCAGCTGGGCACCGAACTCGGCAACAACGAAGCCCTGCTGGTCACCGGTGACAACGGGACGAGCTACCTCATCTACCGGCTGCCGTACAACCCGAACCGGCCCAACGCCAACGCCGTGCGTGCGCAGATCGACCCGAACAAGACGTCGGTAGCCACCGCGCTCGGGCTGCCCAAGAAGGGCCGCCACATCTCGATGGGCATGCTCAACGCCATCCCCGAGGTGGAAATGCTGACCCCGCCGGAGATCGCCGGCGCGGGTTCCACGAGCACCTTCGACCTCGGTGGCCTGCAGACCGGCGACGTCTTCGAAACGTCGCGAGGAAACCAGCCCGTCTTCTACGCGATCCTGCAGAACGGCATCCAGGAGGTATCGCAGGCGACCGCCGCGATGATCCGGTTCGAGCGGAGCCCCAGCTCGCGCGGCGAGATGCCCCAGGAAAGCCCGGAGAAGGTCAGCAGGGTCCCGCAGGTGCGCGCGGAGGACCAAGGCGCGCTCAAGGTCGACAACATGCCGCAGGGCATCCCGACCGTGCTCGACGCGGGCAAGGGCAGCCCGGTGAGCTGCCTCGGCTGGAACATCGTGAACGCGGGCACCGCGAACGAAGACGCGCACACCGCGGTCTACGTCAGCTCGGACATGCCGGGCCCGAAGGACCAGAACCAGGTGCTCAACATCCGGCAGCAGAGCCCGGACGGCCTGAAGATCGACCACTTCTACATGCCGCCCGGCCGGGCCGCGGTGGTGCGTTCCGCGACGTCGAAGGCGTCCTTCACGACCGGCCCGATCAGCTTGATTTCGGATCGCGGGCTCCGGTACGGCGTGCCGGACATGCCGACCGCGACCGGTCTCGGGCTGGACAACCCGCGACCGGCGCCGGACGCCATCATCCGGTTGCTGCCGACAGGGGCGTCGCTCAACACGACCGACGTCCGGCGGAACTACGACTCCGTCCCGGTCGACCCGAGGGCGGGGGAGTTCCCGACCCAGCAGCCGCAGGCGCAGGGCACGCAACCGGGGAACTAGGACCTGGAACCGCGCGCGGCTCGCCGCCGTCGAACCCTGCACCTGAGTGGGAAGGGGCATGCCGTGGCCGGCTTCAAAATGGACGCGGACGGCGTGGCCGCGTACGCGGAGACGATGCGGTCGGCGTCGGATCGGCTCGCCGAGGCTCGATCGGCCTTCACCGATGGCGGGCTCTCGGCTGGCACGTTCGGTGCAGTTAGCGGGCAAAACGTCGTCGTCGACGCCTACGCCCGCGCGGCCGGCGCACTGCTCGCCCAGCTGAATGCGGGCGCACAGGCCCTCGAGTCGGCATCCGGCACACTGCGCGTGGTCGCTGCCAGCCAGGCCGAAGGCGATGCCAACGCGGCGGCGAAGCTCAAAAAGATCAAGGACGCCCGATGAGCGTGACGACCGATGGCGACGACCTGCGGTCCGAAGCCAGTGGGCACCTGAAGTACCTGTCGGAACTCGCTTCCCAGCTCGGGACCACGGATATCGTGGCGCAGTACTTCGACCCCGTGATCGGGCGGTGGTCGGATCTCCGTGCCGAGGCGCGGCGCTGGCGTGCGGCGGGGGAGGTCGCCGGGCAGGCCGCGACCGATGTCGACGGACCGCTCGGCTCGCTGGACGCGGTGTGGGAGGGCGCGAACGCGGACGCCTTCGTCGCCTACGTCCGCGAAATCACCCTCGCGGGCGGCGCGGTGGAGGACGTCTTCGTCTCCATGGCCGACGCGCTCGACGAAGTGGCGAGCGGGCTGTCGCAGATCGGC
This sequence comes from Amycolatopsis minnesotensis, assembly GCF_039529815.1. Taxonomy (NCBI): domain Bacteria; kingdom Bacillati; phylum Actinomycetota; class Actinomycetes; order Pseudonocardiales; family Pseudonocardiaceae; genus Amycolatopsis; species Amycolatopsis minnesotensis. The sequence continues at coordinate 211,271 of NZ_BAAANN010000004.1, forward strand.
CGGGACCTGACCGATCTCATGATCGACACGGCTGAGGTCGTGTCCGAATCGGCGAGCCTGCCGGTCGGCGGGGAAGAGCGGGCGCGAAAGCAGCTCTTGGCCGCGGGGAATGCGGCCAGGCAGCTGCACGATTCCGTCGGCGATGTTCTCGAGGGCTTCGCGGAATTCTGCGCCGGCGTCGAAGACGGCAAGTCGACCGGCGCCGGAGTCGACCTGGCCCACCGGTATCCCGACGAACGGTTCGTGCTCGGCGAACCGCGACCGCGGGCGAACCCGCCGGTGGCCGGGGATTCGGGTGCGGGTGCTGTCGGTGGGCATCTGACGATGTACGACTGGGCCGAAGAGGAGAGCCCGGACACGCCTGCGGACGGGACGACCCCGGCTTCGGCGGCACAGGAATCGCCCGCTGACCCCGGTCACGGCGCCGTCGGTGACGTCGGACATCAGACGGCCGCGGTACCACCCGTGGACCATGCGCCCGGTATCGCTGTGCCCGAGGCGGAGGTGGTTGCCCCGGGGCAGCCGAGGGGAGCGCAAGGTGCGCCGATGATGGGCATGGTGCCGATGGGGATGGGTGGACTCGGGCAGGCGGGCGCCGAGCGGCAGCGGAAGGGCAAGGCGCGGCCGCAGACCGACCCGAAGGAACTCTTCGGCAAACCGGACCGGGTGGCCCCACCCGTCATCGGAAAGGACTGACCTGTCCCGGCGCACCTTTAGCGGGCTAAACGTCCCGGGGCGGCCCTTCCCGCCGAAGGCCCCCGCTACAGTTCGCGGGCTAAACGTTCCGGCCTGAGTCGGGCCACGGGAACGTTTAGCCCGCGAACTGTAGCGCCGGACCATCACGCGGGTTTTCGGGTGCCGCCCCCGCCTTCAGGCCGGTTCCGCCGGATCGTGTGCACCACGAACAGGGTGACCAGCAGGGCGATCAGCCCGCCGCCCGTACCGGCGAGCGCGACCACCATCGGCGTCCAGTTCTTCGTCGGCAGCTCGGGCAGGCTGTTGTCCGGCGGCGGGTCGCCCGGCAGCGTGATGCCCTCTTCCTGGGGCACGATCGCGGTCATCGCGGCGATCGGGTTCACCACCCCGTAGCCGACGAAGTTGTCCCGCCCCCCGTTCGCGCCGGGGTGCTGCGCGGTGCTCGTGATCCGGTGCATCACCTGCGCGGCGTTGAGATTGGGGAACTGCGCCCTGACCAGCGCCACCACGCCCGAGACGTACGGGGCGGCGAAGCTGGTGCCCTGGATCGTCTGCTCCTTGCCGTCCTCGATGGTCTGGTTGGCCAGTTCCGACGAGCCTTCGGCGGGGTCGAGCGAGATGATGTCGGTACCGGGCGCCGCGACGCTGACCCACGGGCCCCTGATGCTGAAGTCGGCGATCCCGCCGGTCTTGTCGATCGCGCCGACCGAGAGCACCTCGTTGCTGAACCACGGCGGTGTCACGACGGTCTTCGGCTGGTTCGGGTCCGCCTGGTCGTTCTGCGGGCACCCTTCGGACTTGTTGCCCGCCGCGGCCACCACCACGATGTTCTTCTCGGCGACGGCGTAGTGGATCGCGGCCTGCAGGTTGCGTTCACCGGGGGTTATCAAGCCGCCAGCCGAGGACCGGCAGTTGTCGACCGACATGTTGATCACGCCGCCGACCATGTTGGCGTGATCGGCCGCGCGCCGCACCGCCTTCGCCAGCGTGTCGACGGTCCCGGCGCTGCCTTCGCCGTCGCCCTGCTGACGGCCTCCGCTGCCACCCTGCTGCTGCGGCCCGGTGCCCGCGGCTGGTCCGCCGCCGCTCTGGCTCGGCGGCAGCTGCGACTGCGACTGCGACGGAGGTTGTGGCTGGCCGGAACCGCCGGGAGGCGGCGCCCCGGTCGAAGGCGCGGCCGGTGGCGCGGCGGTCTTTTCCGGCTTCTTGTAGTTCTGGCTCGATTGCCGGATCGTGACGATGCGCGAGTCGGGTGCGACACCGGTGAACCCGATGTCGGGCCCGGTTCGCCCGGCGATGATGCCGGCGACCTCGGTCCCGTGCCCGTCGCAGTCTTCGGTGCCGTCGCCGGTCGCGGTGACGTAGTCGCCGCCTGCTTCGAGCCGGTCGGAGAGTCCGGGGTGCGCGCGGACGCCGGTGTCGATCACCGCGACCCTGACGCCGCCTCCCGCGCTGCCCCGCTTGGCCTTGGCGAGCTCCTGCGCCTGCCTGATCTGGAGGTAGTCCTGCCCCCACGGCGCGTTCTGCACCTGGACGGTGGCGCCGAGCTTCCGCTTGACGCACTCCTTCGACTTCTCGTACGCGATGGAGCCGTGCCCGCCGCCGTCGTCGGGTGGCGCCGTGCTCGAGTCCAGCGGGGGCGGCTTCCAAGCCGTGGCGTCCGATGGCTGTGCGACGGCGGTGACCGGGGTGAGGCCGGGGCCGAGCACCGCGACGGTGGCGGCGAGCGCCGCGGCCGTGACCCGGCCGGGAACCTTCGTAGAACGCACGCGCGCCCCCTTGCTGTAGCGCGTAGCCGGCATGTCCTTTGCTCAGCTGCCGAGGTTGATGTGCCGCAGGGTCGCGTACAGGTCCATCACCGCGAGCGCGAGCGGGAGGACGGTCGCGATGCACACGGCCTCGATGATCTCGACGGTCCGTCGCAGCGGCGGCGAGAAGCGCTGGTTCGGGAAGACGACGCCGACCACGAGCGCGGCGGCCGCGATGAGCACGAGCGACCCGAACACCCACAGCAGCCTGCCGAACGTGTCCTGGGTGAACAGCCAGTTCACCAGGATGCCCGCGGCGGCGAGCATGCCGGTGGCGAGCAGGGCGATCGCCTGGCTGCCGTTGGCGTAGGCGCGCCCGCGCAGCAGCAGGACCAGCGTCGCGACGACGCCCATGATGATGCCGAACACGCTCGGCGAGCTCGACGCGATGATCGCCGAGATCGCGGCCGCGACGCCGCAGCCGATCAGGAGCCCGGTCATGTAGTTGTGCGCGATGTTCGTGCGGCGCTCGATGGCGGTGTAGTCCGGGAAGCCGGAGTCCTCCTTGAGCTCCTCCGCGCTGCCCGGCACGTGCGGCAGCGGCAGCTTCGCCAGCCAGATGGTCGCCCTCGGCAGGATGGAGATGCAGCCCAGCGCCACCGCGGTCGTGCCGGCCGCGATCCCGGCCGCGGGGTGCGCGATCAAGGTCGCGACGCCGAACGCGATCACCCCGATGACACCGGCGGTGGCCGCCGCGATGAACGTGGTGATGCCCGAGCCCATCACGAGGATCGCGACACCGGCGAGGATCACCAGCAGGCCGCAGGCGAGCAGGAGGTTCGCGCGCATGGACAGGCCGGGCACGCTGTAGAAGCCGGCCACGAAGGCGAACGGCAGCCCGCCCGCGGCCGCGACGACGACACCGGTCGCTTCCGCCTGGTACGCCTTCGCCAGCGTCGCGCCGATCGCCAGGCAGGCGATGGCGCCGACACCACCGGCCACCGCGGACGCGACCGCGCTGCCGCCGTAGAGGGAGCCGCCCATGAACAGGGCCAGCGCGGCGAGGACGAGTGCGAGCCCGCCCGCGATGTGCCCGATCTTCTTCGCCGTTTCCTTCGTCCACGGCCGGAAGCTGTCGGGATCCGATTCGGCGATCGCGTCGACGACGTCGTCGTAGAGCGGTGGCGGCGGGTTCTCGTTGCGGCGGCGAAGCTGCAGCAGCTCGCCGTCGACGATGCCGAGCGAAGCGAGGGTACGGCTCGGGTCGAGCGGGGCGTCGCCGAGTTTGGCCAGTGCCCAGCCGCCGTGCCGCGCACCGCCGTCCGGAGTGGCTTCCTTCGCCATGTCCAGCAGCATCGGCAGCAGGTCGGCGACCGCGACGTCGGCGGGAAGCGCCACGTCGATCCGGGTGCGTGGGGCCACCACCGTCACCCTGCTGAATACCGTCGTGCCCGTCGCCACGTGCCTGCCCCCTACCTGGAGAGATTCCTGCGGTACTTATACCGAACTGCGGCGGCCACATCTTCGCCCGCCCGCGCGTGCCCGGCAAAGGCAGGCTGCGACGCGGCGCCGGTCGGCACCCGCCGACGGTCTTCTCGGGCGCGGACCTGTCGGTGGGCGGCCCTAGTATCAACGACGCGGACGCGCCGTGGTGCGTGTTCGCCGGAACAGGCTCGGTTGGGCGGTCTTCGCCCGCGCGCCCCGCCTGGTTCGCTAACGTGTGGACCGGCCGCGGACCGGGCAGTCCGCACAGCCGAGTTGAAGAGGGGTTCTTCCGGTGAGCACGCTGCAGTTCAAGAAGTTGCCACGCCTGGCTGCGCCGCGCCCACCCGGCGGTGAGGTGCACCTCGAACCGCCGCCCGAGGTGCCGCGCACCATCCCGGGCAACATCATGATGAAGCTGCTGCCGGTCGTGATGGTCCTGTCCACGCTCGGCATGGTCGGCGTGATGTTCATCGGCGGTGGCGCGGCGGCGAAGAACCCGATGACCATGATGATGCCGATCATGATGCTCGCCTCGATGGGCGGCATGATGGCAGGCGGCGGCAAGGGCGGCGGGGCCAAGAAGGCCGAGATGAACGAGGACCGCAAGGACTACCTGCGCTACCTCGGCCAGATGCGGGACAGGGCGCGCGAGGCGATGGCCGACCAGCGCGCCTCGCTCGAGTGGGTGCACCCCGATCCGCAGATGCTGTGGTCGCTGGCCGCCAGCAGGCGGATGTGGGAGCGGCGCCAGAACGACCAGGACTTCCTGCACCTGCGCGTCGGCCGCAGTTCGCACCGGCTGGCCACTCGCCTCGTGCCACCGCAGACCGGCCCGGTCGACGAGCTCGAACCGATCGCCACGCTGGCGCTGCGCCGTTTCGTGCGCGCCCATTCGATCGTGCCGGAGCTGCCCACCCAGATCACGCTGCGCGGGTTCGCCGCGGTGAGCATGCAGGGCGAGCGCGAGCTGACCCGCGGCCTGACCCGCGCCATGCTGGCCCAGCTCGTGACGTTCCACAGCTCGGACGACGTGCTGATCGCCGTGGCCACCGCGGGCAGGGCCAAGGACGAATGGGAATGGGCGAAGTGGCTGCCGCACGTCCAGCACCCCGAACTCGCCGACGGCATCGGCCAGCTGCGCATGATGGCTGGCTCGCTGGCGCAGATCGAGCAGTGGCTCGACGCGGAGCTCCGCGATCGCCCCCGGTTCTCGCGCAACGCGACACCCGCCCCTGACCAGCCGCACGTCGTGATCATCGTGGACGACGCGGAAGTGACCAGGGAAGAGCAGATCATCCTCGAAGAGGGGCTGGTCGGGGTCACCATCGTCGACCTGTCGGACTCGATCGGGAACCTCGCCGCCCGCCGCGGGCTGCGGCTGGTCGTCGAGGAGGAGCGCCTCGGCGCGCGCAGTGCCGGCGGTGTCGAGTGGTTCGGCAAGCCGGACAAGCTGAGCGTGGTCGAGGTCGAGGCGCTCGCCCGCAAGCTGTCGCCGTACCGCGTCGGCAGCGCGGCGCAGGAGGCCAGCGAGGACGAGCCGCTGCTGTCGAACCCGACGCTGCTCGAACTGCTCGGCATCCCCGGCGACCCGATGACCTTCGACGTGCAGCAGGCATGGCGGCCGCGCCCGGTCCGCGACCGGTACCGCGTGCCGTTCGGCATCGGCGAGTACGGCCAGCAGGTCGAGCTGGACATCAAGGAAGCGGCGATGGAGGGCATGGGCCCGCACGGCCTGTGCATCGGCGCCACCGGTTCCGGTAAGTCGGAGTTCCTGCGCACGCTCGTGCTCGGCATGCTCGCCACGCACTCGTCGACCACGCTCAACTTCGTGCTGGTCGACTTCAAGGGTGGTGCGACCTTCCTCGGGCTCGACAGCGCGCCGCACGTCTCCGCGGTCATCACCAACCTCGCCGACGAGGTCACCCTGGTCGACCGCATGAAGGACGCGCTCGCCGGTGAGATGAACCGGCGCCAGGAGGCGCTGAAGAACGGCGGCAACTTCAAGAACGTCTGGGAGTACGAGAAGGCGCGGGAGAACGGCGCCGACCTCGACCCGCTGCCCGCGCTGTTCATCGTCGTCGACGAGTTCTCCGAGCTGCTGTCCGCGAAGCCGGACTTCATCGAGCTGTTCGTCGCGATCGGGCGGCTGGGCCGGTCGCTGCAGATGCACATGCTGCTGGCGTCCCAGCGGCTGGAGGAGGGCAAGCTCCGCGGTCTCGACTCGCACCTGTCGTACCGGATCGGCCTCAAGACCTTCTCCGCGGCGGAGTCGCGCGCGGCGATCGGGGTGCCGGACGCGTTCGAGCTGCCGTCCATCCCGGGGTCGGGCTACCTGAAGTACGACACCTCGACGATGGTCCGGTTCAAGGCCTCCTACGTCTCCGGCCCGTACCGGCCGTCCGGTATCCAGGCCGCGGGGCCGGTGGCCAGCGTGGTCAGGGCGGACAAGCGGCCGCAGATGTTCGTGCCGGACTTCGTGGAGCTGCCGCCGGAACCCGAACCGGAGATCGAGCAGGTCGAGGTCAAGAAGGAGGAGAAGCCGGAAGAGGCGGTCGAGCCGAGCGAGCTCGACGTGATCGTCAACCGGCTGATCGGCCAGGGCCCGCCCGCGCACGAGGTGTGGCTGCCGCCGTTGAACGAGCCGAGCTCCCTCGACACCCTGCTGCCCAACCTCAACCCGACCGAGGACAGGGGACTTTCCCCGGTCGGGTTCTTCGGCAACGGCAGGCTGCAGATCCCGCTCGGCATCGTCGACCGGCCGTACGAGCAGCGACGGGACCCGCTCTGGGCGGACTTCTCCGGTGCGTCGGGGCACGCCGTGCTGATCGGCGGGCCGCAGTCCGGCAAGTCGACCATGCTGCGGACGCTGATCATGTCCATGGCGCTGACCCACACCCCCGAGGAAGCGCAGTTCTACTGCGTCGACCTCGGTGGTGGCACGCTCGCCGGGCTCGCGGACCTGCCGCACGTCGGCGGGGTCGCCGTCGCACGCCGCGAGCCGGACAAGGCGCGCCGCATCGTCGCCGAGCTGAACGCGCTCGCGAACGAACGCGAAGGCCGGTTCGGCGCGTTGGGCATCGACTCGATGAACGAGTTCCGCAACCGGAAGCGCCGCGGTGAGATCACGCCGGACCAGGACCCCTTCGGCGACGCGTTCCTGATCGTCGACGGCTGGCGTGCCATCCGGGACGACTTCGAAGAGCTCGAGACCACGATCACGATGCTCGCGCAGCGCGGCCTCACCTACGGCGTGCACGTGATCGTCGCCGCGAACCGGTGGGCCGACATCCGGCCCGCGATCAAGGACATGCTCGGCACCCGGTTCGAGCTCCGGCTCGGTGACCCGACCGAATCCGACATCGACCGCAGGGTCGCGGTGAACGTGCCGGAAGGGCGGCCGGGCCGTGGCCTGACCAGGGACAAGCTGCACCTGCTCACCGGACTGCCCCGGATCGACGGGTCCAGCGACGCCAACGACGTCGGTGCCGGCGTCAGCGACGCGGTGGCCAGGATCCGCGGCGCCTGGAAGGGCCGCCACGCGCCGCAGGTCCGCCTGCTGCCGGAGCTCATCAGCTACGACGACGTGCTGGCGATGGACCAGAAGCGGAACACCAAGCTCATCCCGATCGGCGTCGACGAGGAAGAGCTCGCGCCGGTCTACCTCGACTTCACCGCGGAACCGCACTTCATGGCGTTCTGCGACGGGGAGTCGGGCAAGACGAACCTGCTCCGGCAGATCGCCCGCGGCATCACCGAGCGGTACACCGCCAAGGAAGCGGTCATCGTGCTGGTCGACTACCGGCGCACGATGCTCGGGTTCGTCGAGGGCGACCAGTTGCTCGGGTACGCGGTTTCGAGCCAGCAGCTCGAAACGATGATCAGCGACATCGCCGGGTCGATGTCACGGCGGCTGCCCGGTCCCGATGTCACGCCGGAGCAGCTGCGCAACCGGTCCTGGTGGACCGGTCCGGAGCTGTTCGTGATCGTCGACGACTACGACCTCGTGGTGACGCAGACCAACAACCCGCTGCGCCCGCTCAGCGACTACCTGGCGCAGGCCAAGGACGTCGGCCTGCACGTCATCGCCGCCCGCCGCACCGGTGGCGCGTCCCGCGCGCTGTACGACCCGATCCTCGGCAAGCTGAAGGAGATCGCGGCACCCGGCATGGTGATGAACGGGTCCCGTGACGAAGGCGTGCTGCTCGGCACCGTGCGTCCCAGCGCGATGCCGCCGGGCCGCGGGCAGCTGGTCAGCCGTAAGGTGTCCAAGAAGCTCCTGCAGGTTTCGTGGATCCAGCCCGACTGACGGAAAACCGGCGATGGTGCGGCGAAGGGACGAACAGCGGCAGGAGTAGGGCGTGGCACTGCGGGTAGCGGTGGACTTCGGGACATCGAGCACCTGCGTGGTCGCCTCGCTCAACGGCCGCGACGCCCAGGTCGTCGTGGTGGACGGGCAGCCGCTGATGTCCTCGGCGGTGTACGCCGCCGCGGACGGCACCCTGTTCGTCGGGCAGGAAGCGGAGCGCCAGGCCGCGATGGATCCGTCGCGGTACGAGCCGCACCCGAAGCGCCGGATCGATGAAGGCGAGCTCCTGCTCGGTGACACGGTCCTTCGCGTGACCGACGTGGTCCGCGCGGTGCTGAACCGAGCCGTCAGCGAGGCGCGACGGCTTGCCGGCGGAGCCGAGGTTTCGCTGCTGGTGCTGACCCACCCCGCGAACTGGGGCGCGGTCAGGACCCGGCTCCTCCGGCAGGCCGCCGGCGGGCTCGCACACCAGGTCGCGCTGGTACCCGAACCGGTGGCCGCGGCGGTCTACCACGCGGCCACGTTCGCGCCCACCGAGGTGAACCAGGAGCGCACGGTCGAGTTCAGCGGCGCCGCCGGCGACACGCTTGCCGTGCTGGACCTCGGCGGCGGGACCGTGGACGTCAGCGTGGTCCGCCGCGCCTCCGGCACCACCCGCGGCGGGTTCCAGGTGCTCGCGACCAGGGGCGATCCCAGCTTCGGCGGCGCCGATATCGACCAGTCGCTGCTCGACCACGTCGGCTCGCTGGTCTCGGCGACCGATCCCGGTGCGTGGAGCCAGCTGGTCGACGGCAGGGAACTCGCCGACCGCCGCCGTCGCCGCGTGCTCCACCAGGACGTCCGCGGTGCGAAGGAGACCTTGTCGCGGCACACCTACACCGATGTGCCGATGCCGCCGCCGTTCGCCGACGCCCACGTCACCAGGGAGGACCTGGAGCGGCTCATCGCCCCGTCGCTCGGGCGCGCCGTCGAGCTCACGGTGTCGGCGATCGACGAGGCGGCGCTGCGGCCGCGGCAGCTGACGGCGATCTTCCTGGTCGGCGGTTCGAGCCGGGTCCCGATGATTTCGCGGCTCGTCCACGAGCGCACCGGCGTGGTGCCGACCACGCTGGACCAGCCCGAGACCGTGGTCGCCCGTGGCGCCCTCCGGGCCGTCCAGATCGACCCCGTCCGCCCCGTGCCCGTCCGCGCGACCCCACCCGGCGGCATCGCGCCCCCCGGCTCGAACCCGGACCGCCCGACCACGGTCGTCCGCCCCACCGACCCCCCACCCCCACGCCCGGCGCCCCGTGCGTTTAGCGGGCTAAACGTAGCGCGCCAGGGGCCGGTCGGCCGCCCGCTGGTGCCGTTGCCCCCGCCTCGCCCGTTGCGGCCGGTGCAAGCTCCCGAGCCGCCGAAGCCAGCGCGCAAGACGAGGAGGTGGTGGCTGATCGGCGCCGCGGCGCTCGTCGTGGCCGCCGCCGCGGTGACGATCCCGATCGTGCTCACGAAGAACAGCGACGACTCGGCGCGGGCGCAGGGCAGGCCGGTCGCGCAGTACCACTACCGGTTCGTGGCCCCGACGGACTGGGCCCAGACCGACGACAACGTCCAGATCCGGCAGTCGGTGCTCAAACCGGCCGACGCGCAGCAGGCCGACGACCTCGTCGCCGTGCAGGAGTTCCTGCTGATCTCCGACGCGACCGCGAACCGGGCGCAGTTCGTCGATCAGCTCCGCGCGGGTATCGGCGAGAAACCGCAGTACTCCCAGTTCAACCCGGACGCCACCTACGCGGGCAAGGCCGTCATCTCCTACCGGGAGACGAAGCCGAGCGCGGTGACCGACTGGTTCGTGTTGCCGAAAGGCACTGTGCAGGTGAGCATCGGCTGTCAGTATGCCGGGGTGGTGCCACGCGAACGGGTCGCCTCGGCCTGTGAGGAGATCGTGCGCACCCTCGAAATCACCAGCTGAGGATCGTGACAGCCGATGGTCGGCAGCGCGGGCACCCCGCGGGACGCGGCGAGCGAGCACGCGTCGCGGGTGCGAGACGCCATCACTTACACACGCCGGGTCTTCCGTGAGGCATCGGCGGCCAACGAGCGACTCCGCGCGGAGAACGCGGACCTGGTCGCCGAGTTCCGCGCCAGACGGCTGGCCGGCAATGCCACCGATGCGACACCCACCCGGGTGAAGGACTCGGCGAAGAGCTTTCGTGTTGCCGCCGGATTGCCGGTGCACGACCTTCCGGACGCCGCCGATCTGGTTCCCCCGAAGCGGCGGCGACGACCTGAAGCCGCCCTAAAGAGTGAAGAGGACGAGGACTTTTCGCAAGCGCGAATCATGGTCCGCGGCGATTGATCCGGTCCGCGGATTCGGCTGGGAAACGCGGTAAGCCGTTGTGGCACAACGGGTTCCGCAGAGCCGCGTGCTGGCCTGTTTGCTTGTGAAACTGCCTGGTCAGCGGCGGTTCCCGCGATGCGCGTTCACTCTCGCAACTACTTGGGGGCAACTCGCGACAAGGGGGAACCGACCATGGCAGGGTCTTCGTCGTAGGTCCGTACGAAACAAACCGGCACGGGCAACCACAAACGAAGGGGGCCACCCAATGGCTGACGGATTTCACGGTGACGTCGCTCTGCTGAAGCAGACCGAGAAGGAACTCGCCCAGGTGCACATCGCGATGAACGGGCGCTTCCAGCAGCTTCGCGGCGAGATCGACGCGACTCGCGCGGGCTGGAGCAGCACCGCCAGCGGGATCTTCGTCGAGATGATGAACAGCTTCGACAAGCACGCCCAGGCGCTGAGCCAGAACCTGAACCAGATCGGTGAGCTGCTCGGTCGGTCCGGCACCAAGTACGAAGCGACTGAAGAAGACCAGCAGCAGGCCCTCAAGGCAGTGGCCAACCACTCTGAGATCTCCAACATCCTCGGCTGATTCCAGCTCGCCAGCAGACTTTTACTTTTAGTTACGGGAGGTTTTTCGTGTCATCGATGAAGGTTGACTACGGGATCATTCACCAGGCCGCTTCGGACTGCAGCAACACGCACAAGTTCCTGCAGGACGAGTTCTCCGATCTTCAGACGAAGATCGGAAAGCTGATGGAGCAGTGGGACGGTTCTGCGGCTGAGGAGTACAAGGGGCACCTGCAGGCTGAGTGGAACAAGAACTTCCACGAGATGTCCACGCTGCTGAACCGCATCGCGATCGCGCTGCCGCAGATCGCCGACGGCTACCAGGGCACGGAAAGCGACGTCACCAACCTGATGTCGGGTATGTGATTTCCGAGCTGCCCTGACACGGCATCAGCGATGGCCCCGCTCGCAGAGCGGGGCCATCGCTATTTTTCACCGCGTTACTTGGGGGCGCCGACTTCGTATTCCGGCTTGTCGTTGAGAACGCGCACGGAAACCGTCTTGGAGGCTCCCGCGACGGTGACGGAACAGGTGAAAGAAGTGCCGGTGCTCACCGATTCGCCGCTGGGGCAGTCGACGTCGCGCACATCGCCTTCGCCATAGGATTCGTGCAGTACCGCGGTCACGCCTTCGTTCAACGAGTCCTGGTCGAGCACGCTCTTGAACGGGTTGAAGATCAGCAGTGCGGCGCCTGCCAGCACGAGGACCAGTACGACCGCGCCGCCGATGACGAACGGCTTCTTCGAGCGCGGCTTCGACGGCCCGGTTCCTTCGTTGAACGCGCCGAAGCCGCCGTAGCCCGAGGTCTGCGGCTGGAAGTCGCCGCCGTAGCCCGGCTGTGCCTGGGGAGGAGCGGGCGGCTGGCCGGGGTACCCCTGGCCCGGCTGTCCCTGAGGCGGGCTCGCGGGTCCTGGTGACCAGGGCTGCTGGGGTCGCGGCTGTGCGGGCGGCTGCCACCAGCCTGGCTGCTGCTGCGGAGGCTGGTTCATCTACTTCCCACCTGACAGCTTGTCGTAGAAGGCGTCGACCGCGGCCTTGTCCGGGAGCGGGGTGATCTGCGACGGGTCGGGCAGCGCCGGGAAGTCGTTCGGCGACGACGCGCCGGTGACGTGGAACTCCTCGTGCAGCTCGACGTGGTGGCCGCCGTTGTCGATCTTCGCGTCCATCACGATCTGGTCGAGGGTGTTGTCGGCGTTGATGACGATCTTCGTCGGCACGATCTGCTTGCGCATCTCGTCGCCGATCAGCGACGAGAGCGTGCTCGGCAGCTGCTCGACCTTCGCGTCGAGGAACGCGGCGAGGGTGACGTCCGCGCTCAGCTCCGTCTTCCCGCCGGGAAGGCTCTTCGTCACGACCTTGTTGTTGGTGTTGTACGCCCGCGCGACCGCCTGCGTCATGTGGCAGGCGGAGATGATGCCGCCCCAGCCGCAGGACACGGTGACCCTCGCCTTCGGCATGGACACCCACGAGGTCGGCGCCGCGTCCTTGAACGCGGGGCCGATCTCGACGTAGTCCAAGGGATCCTTGGCGGGCGAATAGGTGTTCTGGTACTGGTCCGGCTTCTTCACCGACTTGTTCCGGGTGATCTTGCTCTCCGGCGTGCCCTGGCGCGACGCGGTGACGATGTTGTGCGCCCACTTGTCGTCGATGCGGAAGTAGGTGTCGAACGTCGTGGTGGTGTCCCGCTGCTTGCCCAGCGTGTCGTCCAGCGCGTTCATCGCGCTCTGGAACTTGGCGCTGACGTAGGTCGCGGCCTGGTCGCCGTCGGGCAGCGCCCGCCCCGCCTTCGCCTGCCCGCACGCCGCGCACAGCGCGAGGACCGCGCCGAGCGCGGTGAGCGTGCGCAGTTGCTTCTTCATGCCGGTCCTCGCCGCTGGGATCTTCCGTGGCCGTCGTCCAGGCAGGCACGCTAGTGGAACCGCAGCTCGTGGTGTGCCGGACGCTCGAAGACTAGTATGGGGATTCGCCAGTACCCCCCGCTTCGACCCTGCGAGAAGCGGGCGGGTATCTTCATGTGTCGTTGTGCGCCGCGGCGTGTAATGCGCTAGGCCCGCACAGAACCCACACGCAATGTTGACGACGAGGTAGACCCTTGCCCACGTACAGCCCCAAGCCCGGCGACGTCACTCGTGCCTGGCACGTGATCGACGCCGAGGATGTCGTGCTCGGCCGGCTCGCGACCGAGGTCGCCACGCTGCTGCGCGGCAAGCACAAGCCGACCTATGCCCCGCACGTGGACACCGGTGACTTCGTCATCATCGTCAACGCCGAAAAGGTCGCTCTCACCGGTAACAAGCGCGAGCAGAAGTTCGCGTACCGGCACAGCGGCTACCCCGGCGGTCTGCGCAAGCGCTCCTTCGGCGAACTGCTCGACACCAAGCCCGAGCGCCTGCTCGAGAAGGTCGTCAAGGGCATGCTGCCGAAGAACAAGCTCGGCCGCGCCCAGGCGAAGAAGCTCAAGGTCTACGCAGGCCCGGAGCACCCGCACTCGGCCCAGCAGCCGCAGCCGCATGAGCTCAGCAAGATCGCGCAGGTCGCGCAGTGAGTGAGGAACAGTCTGTGACCAGCACCGAGACCGACGCCGTCGAGACGACCGAGGCCGTCGTGACCAGCGAGACCCCGGAGGCTCCCAAGCCGTCGCGGGCCGCCGGTGGCGCGGCCCAGACCGTCGGCCGGCGCAAGGAGGCCGTCGTTCGCGTGCGGCTCGTCCCCGGTACCGGCGAGTTCAAGCTCAACGGCAAGAGCCTTGAGCAGTACTTCCCGAACAAGGTGCACCAGCAGCTCATCCGTGAGCCGCTGGTGACCGTCGAGAAGCCCGAGTCGTTCGACATCTTCGGCAACCTGCACGGTGGCGGCATCTCCGGTCAGGCAGGCGCGCTGCGCCTCGCGATCGCGCGTGCGCTCGTCGAGGTCGACGCGGACGACCGTCCCGCGCTGAAGAAGGCCGGCTTCCTCACCCGTGACGCGCGCGCCACGGAGCGGAAGAAGTACGGCCTCAAGAAGGCCCGTAAGGCCCCGCAGTACAGCAAGCGCTGATCACCTGCCGGTAGGCAACCTCGGGAGCGCTCATCCGTCATTCGGGTGGGCGCTCTCGTGCTTTCCGCCCCCTGCTGCCCGCCGGCGACGTTTAGCCCGCTAAAGGCACGCCGGGACGGCCCGGCAGCAGGGGCGCCGGGTGGGGTGGCACCGGGGTCGCTAGGTTGTTCGGGTTGCTCGTTCAAGGAGGATCGATGGCTCGCCTGTTCGGCACCGACGGAGTACGTGGCCTCGCCAACGGTGAACTCACGCCGGAGCTGGCCCTGTCGGTCGCGGCCAGCGCGGCGCGCGTGCTCGCCGCCCACGACCGTTCCCACCGGCCGATCGCGGTCGTCGGCAGGGATCCCCGTGCGAGCGGTGAGATGCTCGAGGCGGCCGTCGTCGCCGGGCTCGCGTCCGCCGGGGCCGACGTGCTCCGGGTAGGCGTTCAGCCGACCCCCGCCGTCGCCTACCTCGTCGGCGCGCTCGAAGCCGATCTCGGCGTGATGATCTCGGCGTCCCACAACCCGATGCCCGACAACGGGATCAAGCTCTTCGCCGCGGGCGGGCACAAGCTCCCCGACGGGATCGAGGACGAGATCGAAGCCGGCCTGAAGTCGGATGCCGTCCGCCCCACCGGTGCGCAGGTGGGGCGCGTGTCCGACGTGCCGGACGCCGTCGACCGCTACGTGGCGCACCTGCTGGACGCGCTGCCGAACCAGCTCGCCGGGATCCGCGTGGTTGTCGACTGCGCGAACGGCGCCGCCTCGGTCGCCGCCCCGGAGGTGTACCGCAAGGCGGGCGCCGAGGTGATCGCGGTGCACGCCGATCCGGACGGCATCAACATCAACGACGAGTGCGGGTCCACGCATCTGGAGCAGTTGCAGGCGAAGGTCCTCGAACACCGCGCCGATCTCGGCATCGCCCACGACGGCGACGCCGACCGCTGCCTGGCTGTCGACGCGAACGGCGACGTGGTCGACGGCGACCAGATCCTGGCGGTCCTCGCGCTCGGCATGGCGGAGACGGGTGAGCTCACCGACGGGACCCTGGTCGCCACGGTGATGAGCAACCTGGGACTCCACCTCGCGATGCGCGAGCACGGCGTGTCGCTGAAGACGACCAGCGTCGGCGACCGGTACGTGCTCGAAGAGCTTCGGGCTGGCGGGTACGCCCTCGGTGGCGAGCAGTCCGGTCACGTGGTCCTGCCCGCCTACGCCACCACTGGCGACGGCCTGCTCACCGCGCTGCGCCTGATGGGCCGGATGGCGGCCACGCAGAAGCCCCTCGCCGACCTGGCGGGGGTCATGCGGCGTCTTCCGCAGGTCCTGGTCAACGTCCGCGTCGCGGACAAGGCCGCCGTCGCGGGTTCGACAGCGGTGCGGGAGGCCGTGGACGCGGTCGAGGCCGAGCTGGGCCAGGAAGGCCGTGTCCTGCTCCGCCCCTCCGGCACCGAACAGCTCGTCCGGGTGATGGTCGAGGCACCGGCGCACGACACCGCGCAGTCCGCGGCCGATCGGCTCGCCGGAGTGGTCTCCGCCGTGCATTGACCCTGGTCAGGGCCCGCTACCCGTTTGGTTACGCAAACAGCCGAACCGGCTGCGTGTGCTGCACCCCCTGGGTACATTCTCTGTGCATAAGCGATGGCACCACCGCGGTGTTCCGTGCGTCGAAGCCCTGACGTCGCCGAACACCGCGGGTGTCTCCGGCGTGGAGAGCGAACTAGGGGAGATCATGGACAGCACGGGTCAGGTGCATCCGGCTTTCGAACGGGCTTTGGCGAAGTTCGACGAGGTCGAAGCGCAGTACCGGGCCGACCGTGAAAGAGTGCTCGAGGACGCCGAAGCCAGGCAGCGGGAACTCGACAAGATCTCCGCCCAGCGCGAACGAGTCGCGGCCGAGAACGCGAATCTTCCGAAGAAGGCCGAGCAGAAGCCCGCCGAGCGGCCCGCTGAGCCCACCGACAATCCGTGGCCGGTGCACCGGTCGAAGCGTGGCAAGGCCGGCCGGTCCACGACACCGGAAACCACCGAGCGCACGCCTGCCCCTCGCCGGGGTTCGTGGTCGGATGACGCCGAGTCGAAGGGCGGCCGTCGCCGGGTGTCGGATGATGACTACTTCTCCAGCACCGACTGGTTCGGGAACTGACAAAAGGGGGTTGGACAGATGCCTGACGGCTTCAAGATCGATGGTGAACAGGTCAAGAAGGTCGCCGACGACATCGCGGCGCTGGCCACGTCGGTGGACCAGATGAAGACCTACACCCAGGGTGCGCCCGCAATCGAAAAGGGCCACTTCGGGCTGGTGGCCGGGCAGTCCGAGCACGCGGCGGCCTATTTGGACAAGGTCGCCCAGCTGGCCGAATCACTGGGGAAGGCCACCGGATTCCTGAACGACTTCTCGGTGCGGTTGCACCAGTCGGAGAAGCTGACCTCGGAACGCGACGCCGAGAATGCCTGGAAGGCCTCGAACGCGGGAAAGGGGCAGTAAGCCATGGCTTCCGGACAAGCGGCCGACGGTGTCTTCGCGGCGCTCACGGATCCGTCGGGACCCAATTTTTCCGAGAACTCGGCCCAGATGCTCGAGGCGCTCAGGCCGCTGAACGACGCGCTGGGTCTCGAAGGTCTCGTGGAGATGTACGCGAACTGGACGAACAATCCCAGCCGCGATTTGCACATGACCTTCGAACCGCCGCTGGGCGACGGTGTCGAAGGGACTGACGACAGCGGTGGCAGCGCGGGTGGACGCCGTCGCCTCGACGAGTTGATGAACTTCGGTATCGGCGCGTTCTGGTCCGCGGGAACCAGGTCCTCGAACCTGGGCAAGGCCGCCGCCGCGTTGCAGGCGGCGAACAAGACGGCCAAGGACACGTTGCACAACGCCTGGCACGGCAAGGCGGCCGACACCGCCACCGGCAGGCTCGACGAGTTCGACAAGGCCGTCGGCGAATACGCGGGTGTGGTCAACGGTTTCGGCCAGGCGCTGAACAAGTTGTGGAGCGCGGTCCGGCCGCCGATGGTGGACCTGTGCAACATGCCGACCAAGGGCGCGGCCGCGAGGATAATCGCGAAGCGCTGGGGTGATGAATACACCGGTGGCCAGAACATGTTTCTCGCCAACCTCAAACGCGCTTGTGACTGGGGGCGCGACAATTCGACCTTCGGCGCGAATTCCGAGGTCGCCGAAGAGCAGAGCAGCTCCACGGGGGCGATCAACCCGCAGGACATCAGGATGATGTCCATCGACATCGACGAAGGCATGTACTCGAAGTGGACGAACGAGTTCTGTCTCGAAATGGACGAATTCGCGGCGCTCTACAGCGATGCCCTCAAGGAATACCGCAACCAGATCAACGCGACCTATGACGCGGTGTTCAACGCGTTGCGCGCGTTCAACGAATGCCTGGACGCGCCCACCGACCCGTTCGCGAAGTTCCAGGTCGGCGGGCAGTCGAAGCCACCGGGCCCCGGCCCCGGCCCCGGCCCTGGACCAGGTCCCGGGCCCGGGCCCGGTCCAGGACCTGGCCCCGGGCCGGGTCCGGACACCAAGCCGCAGAGCGCATCCTTCCCGCCGCCGGGTGAGCAGCCGAAGCCGCCGGAGGTGCCTGATCCGGGGAAGAACCCGGTCACCGGGCAGCCGCTCGAAATCGACCCGTCGACTGGCCAGCCGTACCCGATCGACCCGAAGACCGGGCAGCCGATCAAGGACGCCGATCCGCCGGAAACCATGACCGTCAAGCACGGCGACGACACCATCTCGATGTCGGAGCCGGACCGGGACGGCAAGATGGACATCAAGGTCGACGACGGCCACGGGCACAACAAGGACTACAAGCTCGACTGGGGCGACGACGACAAGAGGGCGTCCGACGTGGGCAAGCCCGGCGGGCCGGTGGCGACCGTGCCGCTCGCGCCGACGGACAAGAGCGGCTTCGGGCCGCAGGGCGCCCCGGATGGCCAGCCCGGCCCTGACGGGTCCTACAAACCGGGGCCGGACGGCAAGATCCACATCCAGGACGGCAACCTGAAGATCACCGCCGAGCGCCCGCAGGGCCCCGACGGCCCGACCGTCGTGACCGTCGACGACGGGGCCGGCACCCCGACCACCTACCAGCTCGGTGAGGACGGCAAGGGTGGTCCCGCCTCGTACGGCCTCACGGACCAGCCGGGTGGCACGCACCCGGCACCAGGTCAGGACGGGGCGGCGGGTGGCCCCGGCGGCAATGACCGGTTCGACGCGCCGGGCGGTGTCCACGTCGAAGGCGGTCCGGACGCGGCAGCCGCCGACGCGGGCGCGCAGCACACGCAGCCGTCCGATCTCGGAGCGTTCGAGGGCTCGGGCGGTGGTGACGACGGTGGCGGTGCTCCCGGCGCCGGTGGTGGCGTCAGCGCGGGCGGCGGCGACTCGCTCGGTGCCGGCGGCGGCGACGCTTCCGTGCAACTCGGGCAGGGCGCGATGACGAGTTCGGGTGCGCCGCAGGCGGCTCCCGGCGGTGCGGGCGTCGGCGTCGCACCCGGTGGCGCCGACCCGCACGCGGCGATGGCGGCCGCGTCGGGAGGCGGCCCGCAGGGTGCCGGTGGCGGTGCCGGGGCGGGCGGCATGGGCATGATGGGGGGCATGGGCGGCATGGCCGGTGGTGGCCAGGGCGGTGATCAGGAGCGCAGCTCCAGCCCGTACCGCGTGGACGGCGGCCTGTTCGAGAACACCGAGGGCGGGGTCAAGATCAGCGGCTCGATCGGCGACGAGGACCGCTCGATCAGTTTCGACCGGTGAGCCGCTGAAGTGCGTTTAGCGGGCTAAACGTCGCCGGTGGGCTGGGTCGGCGGCCCCGGCTCACCCGGCGACCGGTGACTCGTCCAGGTCGACGGCTGCCTTCTTCACGTCGGCCTCGAGCAGGGGTTCGTACTGGTTCGTGCCGGTGAGGTGGGTCAGGAAGAACGCGGTGAACAGGGCCCGCACGAGGCGCTGCGTGCCGCGATGGGGCTTGCCGTGCAGGAGCAGCTGGCTCCAGTGCCTGCCCTCGGTGACCGCGAGGTGGGACGACTTCGCGAGCGTGCGGAGCTGGACCGGGCCGCCCCAGGCCTTCGCGATCGCCTCGACGTGCCCGATTCGGGGCGCCACGAGATCTTCCTCGGCGGCGAGGTGCAGACCGGGCGCGGTGATGCGGCGCGCGGCCTCCGTCGCGGACGGGAAGGTCTGCGCCGCCGCGTAGGTGGCGATCGCGCGGATCTTCGGCGCGCTGTCCGTGGCCGCGGCGAGCACGGCGGCACCCGCACCTGTGGAATGGCCCGCGATGCCCAGCTTCTCGCGGTCCACGCTGATGCCGTCGGGGCCGAGCCGGACTCCGGTGACGAGGTCGAGCGTGCTGCGCAGGTCCGAGGCGAAGATCCGGTGCGACGGCAGCGGCCCGCGCTGGGTCGCGGGCGCGGCCGCGACGATGCCCCAGCTCGCCAGGTGGCTCAGGAGGTCGCGGTAGCGGCCGGGCGGCTGGAGCCAGCCGTGGCCGAACGCGACCGCGGGGAGCCCGAGCCCGGCGCGCGGGGTGAACACGACGCCCGGGAGCCCGATGAGCGCGAGGTTGCCTCGCAGCACTTCGTGGGGGCCGGGGTGGGACAGCTCGTCGAGCAGCTCCTTGGGCTTGCTGGCCATGCGCGTGACCTTACTGCGCCACTGGCCGCCGAGCCCGCCGACTGCCCGCCCGCGACGTTTAGCGGGCTAAACGTCGCGGGCGGGGGCCCGGGGCAAGTGCCGGGCGAGGGAGACCCAGGTCTCTCGTTACGCTGGTGGGCGTGTGCGGAATCGTGGGATATGTCGGTCATCGCCAGGCGCTCGACGTCGTGCTGGGCGGCCTTCGGCGGATGGAGTACCGGGGATACGACTCGGCCGGTGTCGCCGTGCTGGACGGCGAGGGTGCGCTGACGGTCGGCCGCAAGGCGGGCAGGCTCGCGAACCTGGAGGCCGAGCTCGACTCGACGGGGCGCGCGGGCTTCGCGGGCACGGCCGGGATGGGCCACACCCGCTGGGCGACGCACGGTGCGCCGGTCGACCGGAACTCCCATCCGCACCAGGACGCCTCCGGCAGGGTCGCGGTCGTGCACAACGGCATCATCGAGAACTTCGCCGCGCTGCGGGCCGAGCTCGAGGCCGACGGCGTGGAGATGGCCAGCGACACCGACACCGAGACCACCGCGCACCTGATCGCCAAGGCCTACGCCGACGGCGACACGGCGGGCGACCTGCCCGCCAGCGTGCGCGTCGTGTGCCGCCGTCTCGAAGGCGCGTTCACGCTGGTCGTCACGCACGCCGACGAGCCGGACACGATCGTCGCCGCGCGCCGCTCGTCGCCGCTGGTGGTGGGCGTCGGCGAGGGGGAGACCTTCGTCGCCTCCGATGTCGCGGCGTTCATCGAGCACACCCGCGAAGCGGTGGAACTCGGCCAGGACCAGCTCGTGGTGATCACGCGCGACGGGTACGAGGTGCGCGACTTCTCCGGCGAACCCGCGCAGGCGAAGCCGTTCACGGTGGACTGGGACCTCTCGGCCGCCGAGAAGGGCGGCCACGAGTACTTCATGCTGAAGGAGATCGAAGAGCAGCCCGAGGCGTTGACGAACACGCTGCGCGGGCACTTCGAGTCCGGCCGGATCATCCTCGACGAGCAGCGGATCTCCGATCAGGACCTGCGCGACGTCGACAAGGTCTTCGTGGTCGCGTGCGGTTCGGCCTACCACTCGGGGCTGGTCGCGAAGTACGCGATCGAGCACTGGTGCCGGCTGCCCGTCGAGGTCGAGCTGGCCAGCGAGTTCCGCTACCGCGACCCGGTGCTCGACCGCGACACGCTCGTCGTCGCCGTCTCGCAGTCCGGGGAAACCGCGGACACGCTGGAAGCCGTCCGCCACGCGCGCGAGCAGAAGGCCAGGGTGCTGGCGGTCTGCAACACGAACGGCGCCCAGATCCCGCGTGAGTCGGACGCCGTGCTCTACACCCACGCCGGCCCCGAGATCGGTGTCGCGTCCACGAAGGCGTTCCTCGCGCAGATCGCGGCGAACTACCTCGTCGGCCTCGCGCTGGCGCAGGCGAGGGGCACGAAGTACCCGGACGAGGTCGCCAGGGAGTTCGCCGAGCTCGAGGCGATGCCCGCCGCGGTGCAGAAGGTGCTGTCCACTGTGGACCAGGTGCGCGACCTCGGCCGGAAGATCGCCGAGTCGAAGGCGGTGCTGTTCCTCGGCAGGCACGTCGGCTTCCCGGTCGCGCTCGAGGGGGCGCTGAAGCTGAAGGAACTCGCCTACATGCACGCCGAGGGTTTCGCGGCTGGCGAGCTCAAGCACGGCCCGATCGCCTTGATCGAGGACGGCTTGCCGGTCGTGGTCGTGATGCCGTCGCCGAAGGGGCGTGCGGTGCTGCACGCGAAGCTCGTGTCGAACATCAGCGAGATCCAGGCCCGCGGCGCGCGCACCATCGTGATCGCCGAGGAAGGCGACGAGACGGTGCGCCCGTTCGCCGACGAGCTGGTCGAAATCCCGGCCGTGCCGACGTTGCTGCAGCCGCTGGTGTCGACCGTGCCGCTGCAGGTGCTGGCCGCCGAGATCGCGCGCACCCGCGGTTACGACGTCGACAAGCCGCGTAACCTGGCGAAGTCGGTCACGGTCGAGTAACGGAGGCGCCGCGTGCACGGGATCTGGACGACGGATCGGATTCGCGCGGCGGAGGACCGGCTGCTCGCGATCACGCCCGACGGCGCGCTGATGCGGAAAGCCGCGTTCGGAGTGTCGGTGGTCGCGGCGAGGATGCTGGCCGACCACACCGGGGCCGTGGCGGGGCGTTCGGTGGTGCTGCTCGTGGGTGCCGGGAACAACGGCGGCGACGCGTTGTGGGCCGGTGCTTTCCTGCGCAAGCGCAGCGCCGGCGTGACGGCCGTGCTGCTGAACCCGGAGCGCGCTCATGCCGAAGGGCTGGCCGCGTTGCGACGCGCGGGTGGTCGTGTCGTCGAGGCCGCGGAAGGCCCTCGGTGGATCGAGCGCGCGGATCTGGTGATCGACGGCATCGTCGGGCTTTCCGCGCGCGGTTCGCTCCGCCCGGACGCGGCGGCGCTGGTGCGCCGTGTCGTGGCGCCCGTGCTCGCGATCGACCTGCCGAGCGGCGTCGATCCCGACACCGGAGCCGTCGAGGGAGACGCCGTGCGGGCGTCGTGCACGGTGACCTTCGGCGCGCGCAAACCCGTGCACGCGCTGAATCCGGCGTGGTGTGGCGACGTCGAACTCGTCGACATCGGGTTGCTCCCGGAACTCGGTGATCCGGACTTGGTGCGCCTGGACGTCGGCGATGTCGCGGCCGCTTGGCCGGTTCCGGGACCTGACGACGACAAGTACAGCCAGGGCGTCGTCGGTATCGCGGCGGGCTCGGCGACGTACCCGGGTGCCGCGGTGCTCGCGACCGGTGCGGCCGCGCTGGCGACGTCGGGGATGGTCCGGTACGCGGGCAGTGCCGCCGACCTGGTGCGGGCGCGCTGGCCGGAGGTGATCGCGACCGGCTCGGTGACCGACGCGGGCCGGGTGCAGGCATGGGTCGTCGGGCCGGGGATCGGTACCGGGGGTGAAGGGCGCTCGACGCTGGAAACGGTGCTGGGCGCCGGGGTTCCGGTGTGCGCCGATGCCGACGCGACGACGTTGATCGCGCGCGTGCCCGAGGTGCTGGACGCGCGCGATCCGGGAACGCCGCTGGTGCTGACCCCGCACGCGGGGGAGTTCGCGCGGCTCATGGGGGACAAGCCGGGCGCCGACCGGGTCGAAGCGGCGCGCGCGGCGGCGAAGAAGTACGACGCGGTGGTCCTGCTCAAGGGGCACTGCACGGTGGTCGCCGAGCCGGGCGGGCGCGCGCTGGTGAACACCCCGCGCGGCTCGTGGCCGGCGACGGCCGGATCCGGTGACGTGCTCTCGGGGCTCGTCGGCTCGCTGCTCGCCGTCGGCCTCGATCCGTGGCTCGCGGCGGGCGCGGCCGCGTACGTGCACTCGGTGGCAGGCGAGATCGCGTCGCGGGGCGCGCCGGTGCCCGCCTCGGCGCTGGTGGATGCCATCCCGGACGCCCTGCGCTCCGTCCGCTCGCTGGCCCCTCGGGACGTTTAGCCCGCTGACTGCAGGTCGGGGCGGGGCTGAGCGGGGCCTCCCGCCTGCTGCCACCTGGCCGGGTCCCGCGACGTTTAGCCCGCTAAACGTCCCCCGCAGTTGAGCCGTGAGAATGAAGTTAACTAGTTATGTGTTAGGAATGGGGTCGATTTCTGGTAGGAAGGTCCCGGCGGCTCGGGACGGATGGTGGGAGTGGTGACCGGTGAGCGAGATCCCCGAAGCGATGAAGGTGTCCGTGCTGAACGGGATCCACGAGGTGGTGACGGAGGAGCGCGCGGTGCCCGAGCCCGGCCCGCGCGAGGTGCTGATCAGGGTGGGCGCCGTCGGCACCTGCGGCAGCGACGTGCACTACTACGAGCACGGCCGGATCGGGGACCACGTGGTCCGCGCGCCGCTCGTGCTGGGGCACGAACCGAGCGGCGTCGTCGTCGCGCGCGGTGCCGAAGCGCGGACGCTCGACATCGGCACGCGAGTGGCGATCGAGCCCGGCGTCCCGTGTTCGGTGTGCGCGCAGTGCAAGGCGGGCCGCTACAACCTCTGCCCGGACATGCGCTTCTTCGGCACGCCGCCGATCGACGGCGCGTTCTGCGAGTACGTCGTGCTGCGGGAGGACTTCGCGCACCCGGTGCCCGATTCGATCAGCGACGAGGCCGCGGGCCTGCTGGAGCCGTTGTCGGTCGGCGTGTGGGCGTGCCGCAAGGGCGGTGTCGGTCCCGGCAGCCGCGTGCTGATCACCGGCGCGGGCCCGATCGGGCTGGTCGCGGCGCAGACCGCGCGCGCGTTCGGCGCGAGCGAGGTCGTGGTGACGGACGTGAACGCGCAGCGGCTCGCGGTGGCGAGCGAACTGGGGGCCACCGGCACGGTCGACGTGTCGGCGCAAACGCTTGCCGACAGCGGGTTCGAGCCGGACGTGCTGCTCGAATGCTCCGGGGTGCCCGCGGCCGCCGGGCAGGGCATCCGCCAGGTCGGGCGCGCGGGCAGGGTGGTGCTGGTCGGCATGGGCGGTGACGAGATCCCGCTGCCGCTCGCGCACGTGCAGTCCTGCGAGCTGGAACTGACCGGCACCTTCCGGTACGCGAACACCTGGCCGACCGCGATCGCGCTCGCGGGCACCGGCGAGATCCTGCTGGACCGGCTGATCACGCACCGGTTCGGGCTCGACGAGGTGGAGCGCGCGCTCACCGTCGCCGCGCGGGACCCCGCGGTGATCAAACCCGTGGTGCTGCCCCAGGTCGCCCGTGCCTAGGACACGGCCGTCCGACGCGGAGGTGGAACAGCGCCGCCAGGACGTGCTCGGGCACGTGATCGAGCGCGGCGAGGTGCGGATCGACGATCTCACCGAGCGGTTCGGCGTCAGCCTCATGACCATGCACCGCGATCTCGACGAGCTCGCGGACCGCAGGCTGCTCCGGAAGCTGCGCGGGCGCGTCGCGGCGTATCCCGCGCTGACCATGGAAACCGCGAAACGGTTCCGGGAAGGGCTGAACCTCCGCGAAAAGGAAGCGCTGTGCGCACTGGCCGCGGCCGAGGTCCGGCCGGGGCAGACGGTGCTGATGGACGATTCGACGACGCTGTTCCCGCTCGCGAGGCGCCTCGCGGAGCTGGAGCGGCTCGTGGTGATCACCAACTCGCTGGAGATCGCCAGGATCGCGGGCCCCGCGGAGGCGGTCGAAGTGATCCTTCTCGGTGGCCGGTACACCGAGTTCGATTCCTGCATCGGGCCGGACACACTCGCCGCGCTCGGGAAGCTCCGCGCGGACATCGGGTTCGTCTCCGCGACGGCGGCGGCCGCGGGCCGCTTCTACCACCCGGTGCGCGAATACGGCGAACTGAAGGAAGCCGTGCTCAAGGCGGCCAACCGGAACGTGCTGCTGGCGGACCATTCGAAATTCGGGAAGACCGCCACCTTCGCGCACGGTGACGCGGGCGATTACGACGTGGTGATCACCGATGACATGACACCCCCGGAAGAGGTGGAGGCGATGCGCGGTTTCGGCGCAACTGTCCTAGTCGCAACTCTCGACAAACATGTCCAGACCAACGAAGCTCGGGACCATGAACGGGACGGCTGACGGCGCGCGGCTCGTCGCAGGCGTCGATTCCTCGACCCAGTCGACCAAGATCGTGGTGTGCGAAGCCGCCACCGGCCGGGTCGTCCGCACCGGCAGAGCCGCCCACCCCGACACCACCGAGGTCGATCCGTCGGTCTGGTGGCGCGCTTTCACCGAGGCGTCCGGCGGTTTGCTCGACGGGGTCGAAGCGATCGGGATCGGCGGCCAGCAGCACGGGATGGTCGCGCTCGACGAGTCCGGCGAACCGGTGCGCCCGGCGTTGCTGTGGAACGACACGCGTTCGGCGAAGGCCGCCACGGACCTCGCCGGTGAACTGGGCGGTCCGCGCTCGTGGGCGAAGACGGTCGGTTCGGTGCCCGTAGCCAGTTTCACCGTCACGAAGCTGCGGTGGATGGCGGAGCACGAGCCCGCGCTGGCGGATCGCGTCGCGCGCGTCCTGCTGCCGCACGACTGGCTGACCTGGCGCCTGCTCGGCGGCGAACCGGTGACCGATCGCGGCGACGCCTCCGGCACCGGCTACTTTTCGCCCGCGGAAGGCACCTACCGCACCGACGTCCTCGCGCACGCCTTCGGCGGCCGCACACCGGCACTGCCCAGGGTGCTGGGCCCCGCGGAAGCCGCGGGGCGCACCGCCGACGGCGTGCTGGTCTCCGCGGGCACGGGCGACAACATGGCCGCCGCGCTCGCACTGGACCTGGGCCCGGGTGACGTCGTCGTTTCGCTCGGCACCAGCGGCGCGGTGTTCGGCGTGAGCGAGGCGGCGCCCGCCGATCCGACCGGGACGGTCGCCGGGTTCGCCGACGCCACCGGGCGGTTCCTGCCGCTGGCCTGCACCCTGAACGCGGCGCGCGTGCTCACCGCGACCGCGGCGATGCTGGACGTCGGGCTGGACGAGCTGGACCGGCTCGCGCTCGCCGCGGAACCGGGTGCGGGCGGTCTCACCCTGCTGCCCTACCTGGACGGTGAGCGGACGCCGAACCTGCCCGGGGCGAGCGGTACGCTGCTGGGCTTGCGACGCACGAACATGACGCCGGAAAACCTGGCACGCGCGGCCGTCGAAGGCATGCTGTGCGGGCTCGCGGCCGGGATGGACGCGGTCGCCGAGCACAGCGGGACCGTGCGGCGGGTGCTGCTGATCGGCGGCGCGGCGCAGTCGGCGAGCGTGCGCGCGGTGGCCCCGCTGGTGTTCGGGGTGCCCGTCGTAGTGCCGGAGCCCGGCGAGTACGTGGCGCTCGGCGCCGCACGGCAGGCAGCCTGGGCGCTGAGCGGCGGCCAGGAACCGCCGCGATGGCGCGGCGGCGAACCCGTCGAACTGGGCGCTCCTTCTGCCGGCGGGCTCGAAGCGGGGCGCCGCCTTCGTCTGTCGCATTCGGACGCACGAGAACTCGTACACGGTGTTTCTTCAGGCTCAGGAGAGGACTGACGGATGGCGACGATCACCTACGACAAGGCATCGCGGCGCTACCCCGGCGCGGAGCGGCCCGCGGTCGACGCGCTCGATCTGGAAATCGCCGACGGCGAGTTCCTGGTGCTGGTCGGGCCTTCGGGGTGTGGGAAGTCGACGAGCCTGCGGATGCTCGCCGGGCTCGAGGACATCGACGACGGTGCCGTGTGGATCGGCGACCGTGACGTGACCGAGCTGCCGCCGCGCTCGCGCGACATCGCGATGGTCTTCCAGAACTACGCGCTCTACCCGCACATGACCGTCGGCGAGAACATGGGCTTCGCGCTGAAGATCGCGGGCAAGCCGAAGGACGAGATCAAGCGCAAGGTCGCCGACGCGGCGAAGCTGCTGGACATCGAGGACTTCCTCGACCGCAAGCCGAAAGCGCTTTCCGGCGGTCAGCGCCAGCGGGTCGCGATGGGCCGCGCGATCGTCCGCGAGCCGCAGGTGTTCCTGATGGACGAACCACTGTCCAACCTGGACGCGAAGCTGCGGGTGTCCACTCGCACCCAGATCGCCGCGTTGCAGCGCAGGCTCGGCGTCACCACCGTGTACGTCACGCACGACCAGGTCGAGGCCATGACGATGGGCGACCGCGTCGCCGTGCTCTCCGACGGCCTGCTCCAGCAGTGCGACTCGCCGCGCGCGCTGTACGAACGCCCCGCAAACGTGTTCGTGGCCGGGTTCATCGGCTCGCCCGCGATGAACCTCGCGCCCGCGCGCCTGACCGAAGGCGGCGCGCTGCTCTCGGGGACGACCGTGCCGCTTTCGCGCGAGCTGATCGCCGCGGCGGACGGGGACACGGTGACGCTGGGCTTCCGCCCCGAGTCGCTCGAACGCGCCGATGGACCTGGCGAAGGCATCTCGGTGACGGTCGATCTGGTGGAAGAGCTGGGCTCGGACGCGTTCTGCTACGGCAAGCTCACCGACGACACCGATGCGGCGGACACCACGATCGTGGCCAGGGTGGACCCGCGCACGACGCCCGCCATGGGGGACACGCTGCACCTGCGGATCCGGCCCGACGAGCTGCACGTCTTCTCCGCCACCACCGGGCAGCGCCTGCCGTAGCGAACCTCACCCTCACCGGAGCCGCCGCGCGCGTGCTCCGGTGAGCGTGGGAAAATCGGAGCCGTTATGGCTTCCGATCCCGTACGCGCCGAAGCGGTCATCGACCTGGGCGCGATCAGGCACAACGTCGCGCTGCTCGCCGGACGCGCGGGTGGCGCGGCGACCATGGTGGTGGTGAAGGCCGACGGCTACGGCCACGGTGCGGTCCCGATCGCGAGGGCCGCGGTGGAGGCGGGCGCGAGCTGGCTCGGCGCCTGCTCGGTCGCCGAGGCCGTCGCATTGCGCGAGGCCGGGATCACCGCGCGGCTGTTCAGCTGGCTCGACTTGCCCGGCACGGACTTCGCGCCCGGCCTCGAAGCCGGGGTGGACCTCGCGGTCAGTTCGAGGGCGGAACTCGCGGCCGTCGCCGACGCGGCGGCCCGCACCGGCGTCCGCGCCGAGGTGCACCTGAAGATCGACACCGGGCTGTCGCGCAACGGGTGCCCGCCCTCCGAATGGCAGGCGCTGGTCAAGGACGCCGCCGCCGAGCCGGGTGTGCGCGTGGCCGCGATCTGGTCGCACCTCGCCCGCGCCGACGAGCCGGGGCACCCGTCGATCGACCTGCAGGCGGCGCGTTTCCAGGCCGCGTACGACATCGCGCGCGACGCGGGACTGGACCCGTTGCGCCACCTCGCGAATTCGGCGGCCACGTTGACCAGGCCGGACCTGCACTTCGACCTCGTGCGCCCCGGTATCGCCACCTACGGGCTGAACCCGGTGCCACAGCGGGAAGATCTCCGCCCCGCGATGACGTTCCGCTCGTCGGTCGTGCTGACCAAGCGGATCGCCGCCGGCGAGTCCGTCTCCTATGGACACACCTGGACCGCGGCGAAGGACACCACGCTCGCGCTCGTCCCGGCCGGCTACGCCGACGGGGTGCCGCGCGCGCTGTCCGGGCGGATGGAGGTGTGGCTCGGCGGGAAGCGGCGGCCGGTGGCCGGGCGGGTGTGCATGGACCAGTTCGCGGTGGACTGTGGTGACGACGAACCCGAGATCGGCGCCGAAGTGGTGCTGTTCGGCGACGGTGCGTCGGGCGGGCCGACGGCGCGCGAATGGGCGGACACGCTCGGCACGATCGACTACGAGATCGTCACCGGGATGTACCGGCCGAGGGTGGCGCGCCGGTACGCCGGGGAGACGGGCTAGTGGACCGCAGGCTGCTGACCATCGCCGGCACGGTGACGGCGGTGGTCACCGGCGCGGCCGCGGCGGGGATCGCGATCGCGACCACGCAGCAGCGGCGCAACGGCGAGGATCCGCTGGCGGACGAGGAACTCGGCGACCTCTCGCCGGTGCGAACGTCCACTGTGGCCGCTGACGACGGCACGCCGCTTGCAGTGTCCGAAGTGGACTCCGAGGACGGCGAGCCGGAGCTGACCGTGATCGGGGTGCACGGGTTCGCGCTTTCCCAGCGCTGCTGGTACTTCCAGCGGCGGGCGCTCGGCTCGTTGAGCCTGCCGACGGTGCGGCAGGTCTACTACGACCATCGCGGGCACGGGCTTTCCGGCGCCGCGAACCAGGAAACCAGCACCATCGAACAGCTCGCGCGCGATCTCGACGCGGTGATCCGCGCGGTCGCGCCATCGGGGCCGATCGTCCTCTTGGGACATTCGATGGGCGGCATGGTGCTGATGGAGCTCGCGGAGTTCAACCCGGAGCTGTTCGCCGACCGGGTGCTCGGCGTCGCGTTCATCGCCACCGCGGCCGGGGAGGTCGGTGGCACCGGGCTTTCGCGATCGCTGCTGTCGAAGTACAACCCGCTGACGCGGGGCGTCGGCGGCCTCGCCGGGTGGCAGCCGGGGCTCGTCGAGTTCGTGCGCGCCGCGGGCGGGCAGCTGACCAGGCAGGCGGTGCGGCGGCTCGCGTTCGGCGATCGCGACGTCAGCCCGAGGCTGGTCGACTTCATGCTCGAGATGCTCGCCGTGACCCCGGTGCGGGGGCTGGTGAACTTCATCGACACGCTCGGCAGCCACAACCGGTACGCCGCGCTGGCCGGGCTGAAGCACGCGCACGTGCTGGTCGTCGGCGGGGATTCCGACCGGATCACGCCCTACGCGCACGCGGAGCGCATCGCGGCCGAACTGCCGGACGCCGAGCTGGTGCGGGTGCGCGGCGGCGGGCACATGGTGCAGCTCGAACAGCCGGACCTGGTGAACAGCCACCTGATCGACCTGGTGCAGCACTGCCTCGGGGTCGACGGTGCGGAAGGCAGGCGGCGGAACTGGTGGTGGAAACGGTGACGGTGGAACTGCGGACGCCGGAGGACACGGTGGCGTTCGGGGAACGGCTGGGCGCCTCGCTCGCCGCGGGTGACCTGGTGCTGCTCGCCGGGCCGCTCGGTGCCGGGAAGACCGTGCTGGCACGCGGCGTCGCGGCGGGGCTCGGCGTGGCGGGCCGGGTCAGCTCGCCGACCTTCGTGATCGCGCGCGTGCACCCCCCTGGCGCACGCGGCGTCGGGCTCGTCCACGTCGACGCGTACCGGCTCGGCGGCGATCTGGCCCAGCTCGACGACCTCGACCTCGACTCGGATCTCGAACGGTCCGCCGTCGTCGTCGAATGGGGCGAAGGCGCCGCGGACCGGCTCTCCGCCGACCACCTCGTGATCCGGCTGGAGCGGCGGCCCGACGACGTACGGGTGGCCACCCTGGAGCCCCACGGCACCTGGACCACCCGGCTGCCCGGCCTGCGGTTAGCGGGCTGAACGCAGTCCTTCGACGCGTCGAAGGACCCGGCCGAAGCGCGGCTACCCGGGGAAGCCGTACGAACGGACCGTTCGTGTGCCCAGGGACCCCCCGAATTCAACGTTACCGCGAGGGGCCGACGATTCCGGTGGCGACGCCGAGGTCGACGACGTCCTGGGGCCGCAGGCGGAGCTGGTCCGCGGTGGCGGGCACCTGGTCGTCGTCGCGTTTGAGGATGGCCGCCGCGGCTTCGGGCGAGGTGACCGAGAAGTAGCTGTCGGGTGCCATCCAGGTCCGGCCCGGTGCGGCGAACGCGAGCGCCCCGCCCGAGCCGCCTTCGCCGGCCACGAGCGTCGTGATCGGCACCCTCGCGGCGCCGACGGCCGCGAACATTTCGGCGATCGCGGGCCCGGCCCCCGCGTGCTCGGCCCCGGGTCCGTTCGCCGCACCCGGGGTGTCGACGAGGGTGAGCACCGGGATTCCGAGCTTGTCGGCGAGCCGGACGAGCCGCGCCGCCGTGCGAAACCCGGCGGGCGTGGTCGCCGTGCCCCGTTGCGCCGCGTACGCGATCGTGCGCCCGCCACGCGAGCCGAAACCGCACCGCACGCCGGGATCGACGCCGCCGCACCGGTCGCCGCTGATGTCCTCGCACCAGTCGAAGTAGGCGGCGAGGTAGTCATCGGCGTGGGGCCGCTCCGGCGCGCGTGACCGCAGCACCGATTCCCATCCCGTCGACGGCGGCTCTTCATCGCCCAACGCGTGCGGTGGTTCCGGCGCTTCGGGAAACGGCCTGGTCAGCAAGGCCAGCCAGCGGCCGAGCGAGCCGGGGAGATCGCTGACGATCTGGTCCACCTGGCCGGACGAATGGTGCCCTTCGGCGGTGTAGGCGGTGGCGTCGCCGTCCGGCCGCACCCGCGACCCGGCGAATCCGATCTGCGCGCCGGGCAGCGCCAGCGTCACGTCCGCGGCACCGCCGAGCGTGGCCCACCCGCCGCCGGTCGTCGGATTCCGCAGCACCGCGACGTGCGGCAGCCCGGCACGCGCCACCAGCGCCAGCTGGCCCGCGATGCGCTGCAGCTGCGACAGCGCGCGCATGCCTTCCTGCATCCGGCTGCCGCCCGTCGCGATCAGCGACACCACCGGGGTGCCGAGTTCTCGGGCCTTCGTGAACGCCAGCTCCAGCCGGTCGCCGGTGCGCGCGCCGAGCGAGCCGCCGAGGAAGGCGAACTCGAACACGATCAGCGTCGCGGTGACACCGCCGATCTCGCCCGTCCCGCACAGCACCGATTCCCGCTCACCGGAGGAGTCCACCGCCCGCTCCCGTGATTCCCCGTACCCGCGCCAGCCGATCGGTCCGTCCACATCGGACGGACCGGTGGCGACGCTGAACTCGTCGAACCGGTTGGTGAGCGCGCCGATCAGGTCGCGCGCTTCACCCATCGAGCGCTCGTTTCAGCACCTTGCCCATGTCGTTGCGCGGCAACGCGTCGAGGTACCGCACGACCCGCGGCCGCTTGTGCGGTGTGAGCAGACGCGCGACGTGGTCGGCGAGCTCCTGCTCGCTCGGGCGCTCGCCGTCCGGCACGATCCACGCCACCACCCGCTCGCCGAGATCGGGATCCGGTTCGCCGGTCACCGCGGCCTCGGCCACGCCGGGATGCTCGAGCAGGGCGTTCTCGATCTCACCGGCGCCGATCTTGTAGCCGCCGCTCTTGATCAGGTCCGTCGCCTTGCGGCCGACGATCTTGAGGTACCCGTCCGCGTCCCGCGTCGCCATGTCGCCGGTGCGGAACCAGCCGTCGGCGAACGCCTCCGCCGTCGCGTCCGGCCGGTTCAAGTACTCGGTGAACAGGTTCACGCCGCGGACCTGGATCTCGCCCACCGATTCGCCGTCCGAACCTTCGAGCACCGCGCCGGACTCGTCGACCAGCCGCACCTCCACCCCTGGCAGTGGCACGCCGACCGTGCCGGGCCTGCGCTCGCCGTCCACCCGGACGCTGGTGTTCATCAGCGTCTCGGTCATGCCGTACCGCTCGACGACCTGCTGCCCGGTGGCCGCGGTGATCCGCTCGTGGTCGTGCACGGGCAG
Organism: Amycolatopsis minnesotensis; assembly: GCF_039529815.1. Classification (NCBI taxonomy): domain Bacteria; kingdom Bacillati; phylum Actinomycetota; class Actinomycetes; order Pseudonocardiales; family Pseudonocardiaceae; genus Amycolatopsis; species Amycolatopsis minnesotensis. Next base: position 243,929 of record NZ_BAAANN010000004.1, read on the forward strand.
CGCCGCCGACCCGGACACGAGCAGGCGGGCACCGCGCAGCGCCGCCGCCAGCTCGGGCTTCGCGCCCGCTTCCTCCGCGATGCGGTGGTACATCGTCGGCACGCCGAACAGCATGGTGCCGCCGCTCGCCAGCGCCGCCGCGACGCCGTCGGTGCTGAACCTGCCGAGGTGCCGCACCGTGCCGCCGCGGCGCAGCGGTCCCAGGATGCCGAGGATCAGTCCGTGCACGTGGAACAGCGGCAGGCCGTGCACGAGCACGTCGCCGGAGGTCCACGCCCAGGCTTCCCGCAGCGCGTCGAGGGTCTTGGCGACCGCGCGCCGCGGGAGCACCACGCCCTTGGGCGGGCCGGTGGTGCCCGAGGTGTAGACGATCAGCGCGGGTGCTTCGGCGTCCGGCTCGGGGAGCGGCTCGACCGGATCGCCGGTCAGCTCGACGTCGATCCGGGGCAGCTCGGCGAGCGGGCCGGGCAGCGCCGCACCGGGTTCGGCGAGCACCAGTGCCGGCTCGCTGTCCCCGATGATGTGCCCCAGCTCGCGCTCGCCGATCTTCGGGTTCACCGGGACCGCCGGTGTGCCCGCGAGCAGCGCCGCCACGACGGCCACGCTCGTTTCGATCGTCGGCGTCGCCCATACCGCGACCCGGCCGGCGCCTTCGAGACGACGCGCGAGCGTGCCCGCGACCGCGGCCAGCTCCGGATAGGTCAGGCCGCGGCCGCCGAAGCGGAGCGCTTCCTTCGTCGGCGGTGTGACCAGCGCGGGGAACAGGTGCTCGGGCACTCGGCGGCCTCCTCGTCCTCGGATGGGCCCCTACGGCCCCGATGACCATGATGGCGGCCGAGGCGGGCGCCGAGCAGCCCGAGTGCGCATCCCCACTGGCCCGCCCGCGACGTTTAGCCCGCTAAACGCAGCTCAGGGCGTCACCGTCAGATCGACGCCGCCCGCGTTGCCGCCCCCGCAGCGCTGGCCGACGTGGTAGACGCCGGGTGCGACGTCCGCCCTGACCACGGTCGAGCCCTTCAGCCCGCCGTCGGCCTCGTCGTGGAACGGCACGACGCCCCCATTGCCCTGGTACGGGCCGTCGTCGCCGGTGGGGGAGAAGGCCTCCGAACCGACGAAGTTGAGCCCCTCGCCGTCGCTGCACCTCGCGACGACGCGCACGGTGTCGCCGGTGGTGACCGTCGTCCGGTCGAGGTGCAGGTAGGTTCCCCCGTCGGCGGACGCGACGCCGGAACCCGCGGCGGCGATGCCTGCCACGGAAAGGGCGACGAATGCGGTGCGAACGATGTTCATGATCAGACCCCTTCCTTCGAACAGCGATTAGTTACCAAGTGGCGACTTATCGCCTTGGTTTGCCAGACTTTCACTAAGGAAGACGCGCCGGACCCGGACGGGTTGCGTGCCGGGAGCCGAAACGCCGGTCGTAGGCTCGTAACGTGCTTGTTCTCGCCATCGACACCTCCACCCCCGCGGTCACCGCGGGCGTCGCGACCGTGACCGACGAGGGGATCACCGTGCTCGGCGAGCGGATCACCCACGACGCCAGGGCGCACGGCGAACTGCTCACCCCGCACGCGCTCGAAGCCGTCGTCGCGGCCGGGGCGACGCTGCGCGACCTCGACGCGATCGCCTGCGGGGTCGGCCCCGGCCCGTTCACCGGCCTGCGCGCGGGCATCACCACCGCCGCGACGCTGGCCGACGCGCTCGGCATCCCCGCGCACCCCGTCTGCGGTCTCGACGCCATCGCTGCCGACGTGACGCCGGGCGAACCGTTCCTCGTCGCCACCGACGCGCGCAGGCGCGAGGTGTACTGGGCCGCCTACGACGCGAAGGGCGCGCGGATCGACGGCCCGCACGTCCAGCCGCCCGCCGAACTGCCCGGTGCCGGACTCGCGGCGGGCGACGGCGCACGGCAGTACTCGCTCGGCGCGCGGACGATCGAGCCCTTCTTCCCTTCGCCACGGGGCCTTGCCGCCGCCGCGCGCGCCGCCCTGCTGTCCACAGTGGACCCGGAGCCGCTGGTGCCGCTGTACCTCCGCCGTCCCGACGCCACCGAGCCCGGTGCGCGCAAGAGGGTGAGTGCCTCGTGAAGCTGGAGGCCATGCGGCGCGCCGACATCCGCGCCTGCGTGCAGATCGAAAAAGTGCTCTTCGCAGGCGACGATCCGTGGAGCGCGTATGCGTTCCACTCCGAACTGGACATGGGCGGCTACTACCTCGTGGTGCGGACCGACCACGGTGAAGTGGCCGGGTACGGGGGCCTCGCCGTGGTAGGCGGGCCGGGGGAGTACGAAGCCAGCGTGCACACGCTCGGCGTCCTGCCGCAGTACCAAGGGAACGGCTACGGCTCCGCGCTGTTGCGCGCCCTGCTCGACCGCGCCGATTCGCTCGACGCCCCGGTTTTCCTCGAAGTCCGCACGGACAACGAAACCGCGCTCGCGCTCTACGCGCGCTACGGGTTCAGCCGGATCGGCTTGCGCAAACGCTACTACCAGCCCTCGGGCGCGGACGCGTACACGATGGCGCGCCCCGCGCGGTCCGCCCAGGAGGTGAACGGCTGATGCCCAGGATCGTGATGGGGATCGAGAGCTCGTGCGACGAAACCGGGGTCGGCCTGGTCCGCCTGCACGACGACGGCTCGGTCGAACTGCTCGCCGACGCGGTGGCGTCCAGTGTGGACCAGCACGCGCGGTTCGGCGGCGTGGTGCCCGAGGTCGCCAGCAGGGCGCACCTGGAGGCGATGGTGCCGACGGTGCACCGCGCGTTCGCGGACGCGAGCCTGAAACTGTCCGATGTGGACGCCATCGCGGTGACTGCGGGGCCGGGGCTCGCCGGTGCGCTGCTCGTCGGCGTGTCCGCGGCGAAGGCGTACTCGGCGGCATTGGACGTTCCGCTCTACGGCGTGAACCACCTCGCCGGGCACATCGCGGTCGACACCCTGCAGCACGGGCCGCTGCCAACCCCGTGTCTCGCGCTGCTCGTTTCGGGCGGTCATACGCAACTGCTGCGAGTGGACGACATCGCGTCCTCGATCACCGAACTCGGGTCCACTGTGGACGATGCGGCCGGTGAGGCGTACGACAAGGTGGCCAGGCTGATCGACCTGCCCTACCCCGGTGGCCCGCCGATCGACAAGGCCGCCGCCGACGGCGATCCCGCCGCGATCGCGTTCCCCCGGGGCATGACCGGCCCGCGCGACGCGAAGTTCGACTTTTCCTTCTCCGGCTTGAAGACCGCGGTCGCGCGCTGGGTCGAGGCCGCCGAACGCCGTGGCGAGCCGATCCCGGTCGCGGACGTCGCGGCCTCCTTCCAGGAGGCCGTCGCGGACGTGCTCACCGCGAAGGCGGTCCGGGCCGCGAAGGAGTCCGGAATCGGCACACTCGTGATTTCCGGTGGTGTCGCGGCGAATTCACGGCTCTCCGCACTCGCCGCGCAGCGCTGCGCGGATGCCGGTATCGAACTGCGCGTGCCACGGCCACGGCTGTGCACCGACAACGGCGCGATGATCGCCGCGCTCGGTGCGCACGTCGTCGCCGCGGATCGCCCAGCGTCCTCTTTGGACATTTCGGCGAACCCGGCGTTGCCGGTCGGCACCGTGTCAGTCTGAGAGTGCTGCCTTCGCGAGTAGCGGTTCGGGTAGGCAGAGGAGGCTTTCGATGGCGGTGACGGCTCGCGCGGACGCTTTGCCGTCGCCGTAGGGGTTTTCGACGCCACTGGCGCTGATTTCGCCGGAGAGCACGCGGGCCGCGGTGGTGAGGATGCGGTCGGTGTCGGTGCCGACGAGCCAGGCGCAGCCCGCATCGACGGCTTCGGCTCGTTCGGTGACTTCGCGCAGGATCAGCACCGGGGTACCGAAGGTCGGGGCTTCTTCCTGGATGCCGCCGGAGTCGGTGAGCACGAGTTCGGCGAGCCGGAGCGCGCGCACGAGATCGGGGTAGTCCAGCGGATCGGTGAGGGTCACGCGGCCGAGGTCGCCGAGCGCGGCCCGGACCTGGGCGCGGACGTCGGGGTTGGGGTGGACGGGGAACAGCACGTGCACGTCGGGGTGTGCTGCCACGAGTTCGCGGACGGCGTCGAGGATGCGCCGGAGCGGCTCGCCCCAGGACTCCCGGCGGTGCGAGGTCACCAGGACCATGCGCTTGGCCCCTTCGCCGATTTCCATTTCCAGCAGCGCGAGCGCGGTGTCGCGGGCGGGGAGATCGCGCGCCGCGACCGCCCGCACCGCGTCGACGACGGTGTTGCCGGTGACCGTGATCCGCTCGGCGGGAATGCCCTCGGCGCGCAGTGCGGCCGCGGCGGGTTCGGTCGGCGCGAGGTGCAGGGTGGCGACCCGCGCGGCCATCTGCCGGGTGCCCTCTTCGGGGAACGGCGCCGCGAGATCGTGCGTGCGCAGGCCCGCTTCGAGGTGCACGACGGGAATTCCGCGCCAGTACGCGGCGAGCGCGCCCGCCAGCACGGTCGCGGTGTCGCCCTGGAGCACGAGCGCGCCGGGGCGGTGGCGGGTGAGCGTTTCGTCGAGTGCGGGCAGCAGGCCCGCGAACAGTTCGGCCTGCGACCCGCGCACGCGCGGCGGCACGTCGAGCCAGAGGTCGACGCCGAGGCCGAACGAGGACAGCGCCTGTTCGACCATCCGCTCGTGCTGGCCGCTGTGCACGAGGACGGGCCGGAACACGGGGTGCTCGGCCAAGGCCAGCGCGAGCGGGGCGAGTTTGACCGCTTCCGGGCGCGTCCCGGCGAGCAACATGACATCCACGGGTGGGGACTCCTCTGGGACGGCGGACATGCTTTCAGCGTCCTCGGAACGGGACACGGCGTTGGTCGTGTGACCGGCGGACGGCACGCAAGGGGCGGGTGCCGTCCGCCGGTCGCGCCTAGCTCAGGAGCGGGACCTGGCGAGGCGCTTGGTGCGGCGGTGTGCGGCGATGACCGCGGCGGTGCCGAGGACCAGCAGCACCACGCCGACCGCTATCCACCAGCCGACATCGGCACCGGTGGCGGCGAGGGTGCCCACCCCGCCACCGGCCGCGCCGACACCGGCACCTGGCAGCTTGTACATCGCGACCTCACCTCGGCGATCAGGCCGCGGCCGATGCCGAGGACCTGCGGTTGCGGGTCACGCGGATGCCGACCGGCACCGCGATCGCGCCGAGCAGGCCGAACCCGATCCACATACCGGCACCCGAGGCGAGCGGCACCGGAAGACCGGCGGGGCCGCAGGTCGCCGAGGAGATGATCACGTCGCCGGAGCCGATCGCCCCCGCGAGCCCGCCACCGAGCAGCTTCACGTGCAGCGCGTTGACGGTCAGGCTGCCGTCCTTGGTGTTGTTGATCTGCTCGTTGAGGATGACCGTCGCGACGTTGCCGATGACCGGCAGCTTGACCTCGAGCTTGGTGTTCGCCGCCGGGGTCACCGGGACCGAACCGAGGCTGCCGAGGTTCGCACCGGCCAGCGTGCTGCTGCCCGTGACGCCCTTCTGCGTCGCGACGCAGGTGGCCTCGATCGCTTTCGCGCCGACGTTGCCGAGCGCGGCCTTCAACAGCGGGAGGCCGACGTCGGCGGTGCTCGCCTTCGCGTCCACCTGGCCGGAGTTGTCGTCACGCTTGGCCTCGGTGTTGATCACACCGGAGGTGAGCACGCCGGGGAGGTTGACGCCCGCGAAGGTGTTCTGCGTCGGGCCCTTGGTGCTGGCGGCGGCGAACGGGCCCGCCTTGACCGCGTCCGCGCCGAGCAGCTTCACGTCAACGGAAAGGCCGAACGCGGAACCGTCGCCGGGGGCCGCGGCCGCGGTGCCCGCGCCGACCAGCGCGACGCACGCGACCACCGCTGCGAGGAGCCCCCCGCGCCGAAGGTGGGTCTTCATCAAATGTTCCTCTTTTCTGTTGAGAACACACGATCACCGAGGGGAGAAAGGCAGGAGAAACCCGGCCATACCCGAGGTCGGTTCGTGGATGCTGTATCGACGGAAGTGGCCGAAGTGGCACAGAAAATATCTGTTACTACCCGAATGGGTTACTTTTTTCGACGTTTCCGCAGGTCGGCGCGAAGAGTACCCGTTTGGAGCAGTCGGTCTAGCGGATAGTAGGCCGGACGGCCGTAATGAAACGGCACGTGCGGGCGATAGGGGTGCACAGACGGGTGGCGGCGGGTTCGCGCTCCCACTTCGCGGAACCAGGTGACGATCGAGAGGACCGCTGTGTCCGTAGCCAGTACGCCGACGTCGAAGTCGTGGCAGTTTCCCCTGCGCTGGGGCGTTTTCGTGGTCCTCGCGGCCGCTGTCGCCCTCGTCGTGGCGGAGCGCGCCTACCGGGTTTTCGAGGTCCAGTTCGCCGGGGCGATCCTCAAGGTCATCACCTCATCGGGGGTATACGTGGCCGGTGAGCGGGAAACTGTTTACTTTGGGTTGTCCGGCACTGATCCACTCGGGTTGAGAATGACGCCGGAATGCTCATCGGCGTTCATGCTCATCCCGTTGTTTCTTGTCACCGCTGTGATGATGTGGTTCCGGCCACGGAATACCCGCCGCCTCTTCCTTTCGTTGGCGATCTCCGCGATCGCGGTCATTCTGGTCAACCAGTTACGGATCCTGGCCATCGCCGGGCTCGTGCACTGGCTCGGCATCGACCGCGGGTACTACTGGGGCCACACCCTGCTCGGCTCGCTGGTGAGCGTGCTCGGCGGCGCGCTGGCGCTGGTGCTGTTCGTCTGGCTGGGCACCCGCGGCTCGAAGGGGCCGAAGAACCGCGAGAGCGCCTCGTGAGCGGTGAGTCCTTCAAGGTCCTGCTGGCGATCACGCAGGCGTTCGCGCTCACGATGAGCGTCGCGTTCATCGTCTACGTGATCGTCATCGTGGTCCCGTTCCTGCGGCGCGAACCGGCCCCGGTCGGCGACGCGGACCGGTTCTCCTGGCACTTCTTCGTGCCGTGCCGTGACGAGCAGACGGTGATCGGCGAGACGGTGCGCTACCTGCGCTCGACGTTCCCCGCCGCGCACGTGTGGGTCGTCGACGACGACTCGGAGGACCGCACCGCGCGCGTGGTGCGGTCGCTGTGGCGGCGCGACGGCCAGTACGACCCGTTCCTGCACCTGGTGTGCCGCCGCCGTCCCGACGCCAGGACCGGCAAGGGCGACGCGCTGAACGCCGCCTACCGCGAGCTGAACGCGTGGAGCGACGGCTCGGTCCCGCGATCGGACGTCGTGGTGGTCGTGGTCGACGCCGACGGCAGGCCCGCGCCGAACTGCCTCACCGTGTGCGCGGCGGACCACCTCTTCGGCGACGGGACGATCGGCGCGGTCCAGCTCGACGTCCGGATGGGCAACCGGTCCACCCCGCCGCCGCGGAAGTCGTGGTTCGGCAGGGCTTTCGGGCTGAAGCTCGCGCAACTGCAGGACCTCGAGTTCCGCACCGCGATCGCCGCGATCCAGACCTCGCGCGGTTTCACCGGCACCATCTCGATGGGCGGCAACGGCCAGTTCACCCGGCTCACCGCGCTCGACTCGATCGCGGGCGAGGACGGCACGCCGTGGCGCGGTTCGCTGCTGGAGGACTTCGAGCTCGGCGTCCACCTGCTGACCGCGGGCTGGCGGACCGGCTACACCCCGGACTCGTACGTGGCGCAGGAGGGCCTGTACAGCCTGCGCCGGTTCCTCGTGCAGCGGACGAGATGGGGCCAGGGCACCATGCAGTGCCTGCGGTACCTGCGGCGGATCTGGGACTCACCGCACATCAGCACGTTCGGCGCGGCCGAGATGATGTACTATCTCGCCCAGCCGTGGATGCAGCTGCTCGGCTCGCTGCTGTACCCGATCCCGTTCCTCGTGCTGCTGGTGAACACCGCCGGTGATCCGGCGACGATGTGGTCGTGGTTCACCGACGGCGCCTGGATCCTGTTCGCGATCTACGGCTCGTTCGGGCTGCTGCCGTTCGTCATGTGGGGTCCCATCTACCAGTGGAAGTGCTTGCGCAGCAAGAACATCCTCGCCGGGTTCGGCATGGGGCTCGCCTACGCCGCGTACATCTACACCTTCTACATCACGTCGTGGCGCGCGCTGTTCCGGCTCGTGCGCGGTCGCAACGGCTGGTCCAAGACCCGCCGCAACACCGAGGCCGCGACGGGCGCGAAGGTAGCGTTGGACAGCTGATCAGAACGCGGGCAGCACCAGCACGTCGTCGGCGTTGACGTAGGCGATCCGGTGTCCGAACTGGACCTGCACGTACTTCGTCCTCCCTTTGACCACAAGGTGTTCGGCCGGGTCGAACCGGGTGGCGTAGTAGTACTCGGAACCGATCGTGCCGCTCGACGAGTAGCGCTGACCGGACTGCAGCGAGTACGGCAGCGGCACGATCGGCTGCGGTGTCCGCCCCGCCGGGTACGCGGACGCCTCGGGGTAGGCGGTGCCGTAGACCGGGACCGAGGCCTTGCCCGGCTTCGGCACCACCACGGTGCCGATCGCGGGCTTGGCCGTCGGTGCCCTGCGCGGGTTGAGGAACCAGCCCTTCTGGCCCAGGTACCAGACCGCCGTCCAGTCGCCGCGGACCTCGGCGACCGCGTAGCGCTGGCCCGCGTCGATCCGGCTGCCCACATCGGACACGTCCATAGTGGACGGAGTGCCGTCCGGGTGCAGGCCGATGTCCTTGAGCAGCGGCGCGTCCGCGGCCGGCTCGGTGTGCAGTATCTGCGAGGCTGAACCCCTTGGCGTACAAGGCTTTCCCGGTGATTCGCAGCCGGTGAACGCGGGCTGGTTCGCCGCGAAGCCCGGCGTGCTCGTCACCAGTTTCGAGCCGGGCAGGCCGAAGCCGTGGTCGAACGGGGCGCCGAGCAGGTCGAAGTAGTGCGACCAGTCCCAGTAGGGGCCCGGGTCCCAGTGCATCGACGGGATCTTCGCGGCGTTGATCCCCGGCACGTTGTCGTGGCCGATGATGTGCGCGCGGTCGAGCGGGATCCGGTTCTTCTCCGCCAGGTACCGCACGAGCTTCGCGGACGTGCGGTACATCGCCTCGGTGTACCAGGCGCCCTTCGCGGCGAACCCTTCGTGCTCGACGCCGATCGACTTGGAGTTCACGTACCAGTTGCCCGCGTGGTAGGCGACGTCCTTCGTCGGCACGTGCTGGGCGATCTGCCCGTCGGACGAGCGGATCGAGTAGTTCCAGCTCACGTACGCCGGATCCTGGACGAGCTTGAGCACGTCGTCCCAGTAGCCCTCGGTGTCGTGGATGACGATGTAGTCGATCTTCTGGCTCTGCGGGCGGTTCGCGAGGTCGTGGTTGCCGTAGCCGCCGCCGGGCAGCTCCTGGTACGGCGCCGGGACGGACTCGCACGAGACGGACCGCGGGCATTCGACCTTGCCGCCCGCGGGCGAGCCGGTGCGCGGCAAGAGGTTCGGTGTCGGCGCGAGGGTCAGGTGCTGGCCGTCGTCGGTGACGCGGTCGACGCCCGACTTCAGGGTTTCGAAGACCTCGTCGGCGAACGAGGAAGCGTCGGGTGTGCCGCCGTAGCGGGCGATCGCGCCGTACCAGTCGGCCGGGGTCTCGCCGCGCGCGCCGGTCTGGCGCTGGTAGTCGGCGAGCAGCGCCGCGCCGCCGCGGATGTTCTGCGCCGGGTCTTCGCGCAGCGTCTCGGCGCTCTCCCCGATGAGCTGGGCCGCGCGGTCGACGGTCTGCAGCGGCGGCGTCACCGGCGCGGGGCCGGGGGAGGACGGGTGCAGCTCGGGACGGCGCCCGTCGCCGCGCGGGTCCTCGCCGCCTTCGTCGTGGTGGCTGCCGCCGGTCCCCGCGGCGCGCAGGTCCGTGAGGTGCATCGGGCCGTAGCCCGCGGCGGTGCTCGGCGTGCCCGCGTTGTAGTCCCAGCGCGATTCGAGGAACGAGACGCCGAGGAGCACGTTCTCGGGAACGCCGAACTCGTCGGCCGCGGCCGCGAAGTCGCGCTGGCGCTGCTGGTCGGCGGGGGCGGCCTGGGCGGTTGCGGCCGGGGCGGCGAGCGCGAGACTCGCGACGGCGAGCAGTGCGCCGCCGCGGCGGAACGAACGACGAGACATGTCGGGACCCCTCGTGAGTTCTCGGAAGGATCTGAACCTTACAAGAAAATCCCCATCTCCAGCCCCTCCGAGCCGAGCGGGCCCGGGTCGCGTTTAGCCCGCTAACTGCAGGTGGGCGCCCCGGACCCGTTCGAAGTGCAGTTAGCGGGCTAAACGTCGCCGGCGTCAGGCGCGGTGCAGGGCGGGGCTCCGGTCCTCCACCACGAAGCTCGCGGCCGTCTCCGCGGCGGCGTCCGGCTTCGACACGAACGGCACGATCCGGTAGTCCGCGCGCAGCTCGCCCGCGGTGAACTTCGTCCGCACGTAGCCCCGCCGGTTCTTGTGGAACTTCACGTGCGGGTTCTCGTCGAGCACGGCCTGGTTGGTGCCGTCGTCACCGTCCTTGCCGCTGGTGATCGAGGTCGTGATGAACTCGGTGCCGACCCCCTTCGAGTCCGGCGAGCCGTAGGTCTCCTTGATCTCGGCGGCCCAGTGCCGGTGGACATCGCCGGTGAGCACCACGCCGTTGCGCACCCGCGAGTTCCCCATCGCCGACGCGATCCGGTCGCGGTTCGCCTGGTAGCCGTCCCAGGCGTCCATGTTGTAGCCCTCGGCGGCACCGGGCGTGAGGTCGATCTGCGAGAAGAACACCTGCTGCCCGAGTACGTCCCAGCGCGCACGCGAGCTGTGGAACCCGTCGACGAGCCACTTCTCCTGGCGCTCGCCCGTGATCGACCTCGTCGGGTTCAGCCGCTCGTCGCAGCCGGCCTTGACGCCGTCGCCGCAGGCCTGGTCGTCCCGGTACTGGCGGGTGTCGAGCATGTGGAAGGTCGCCAGCGAACCCCAGTTCAGGCGCCGGTAGAGCTGAATGTCCGAGCCATGCGGCTTCGCCGAGCGCCGCAGCGGCATGTTCTCGTAGTACGCCTGGAACGCGGCCTTGCGACGAGCCATGAAGGCGGGCCCCCGTGGCGTCTGCGAGCCGGCTTCGGGGACCTCGCCCGCCCAGTTGTTCTCGGTCTCGTGGTCGTCGAACACCACCAGCCACGGCGCCGTCGCGTGCGCGAGCTGCAGGTCGGCGTCGGTCTTGTACTGGCCGTGCCGCAGCCGGTAGTCGGCCAGTTCGACGGTCTCCGGGCCGAGCACCTTCCGCACGTCCTTCGCCTTCGACGCGTACTCGTACTGGTAGTCGCCGAGGTGCAGCACGAGATCGGGGTGATCTTCGGCGAGCCGCCGGTAGGCCGTGAAGTAGCCCTCGCCGTAGTGCGCGCACGACGCGAAGCACATCGTCAGCGCGCCGAGCGTGCCGAGAGCGGGCGCGGTGCGGGTCCGCCCGACCCGCGAAACCGCCTTGCCGCTGCGAAACCGGTAGAAGTACTCGGTGCCCGGCGCCAGGCCCTCGACTTCGACGTGCACGCTGTGCGCGGAATCCGGCGTCGCCACCGCGTTCCCGGCCCGCACGATCTTGGTGAACTGCTCGTTCTTCGACAGCTGCCACTGCACCGGCACCGCGCGGCCCGGCATGCCGCCGAGGCCGTTTTCGGCGACCGGGTCGACCGCGAGCCGCGTCCAGAGGACGATGCCGGTGGCCGTCGGCTCGCCGGACGCGACGCCGAGGGTGAACACTTCGCCGAGCGGCTGGGCGAGTCCGGCGCCTTCGCTCGCGCCGGCCCTGGTGAGTCCGGCGGCGCCGGCGGCGACCGCCACCGCTCCCGCGCCGCCGAGCAGGAAAAGCCTGCGGTTGACCGATTCGGGCATGGCTGACCTCCGTGTGGTGGGGGACCGTCCCGTCGATCGCACCTTCGGGAAGACGAACGGGACAAACCCGAAAGGGTGACCGCGAGGTGAATTCCCGGCATGCGTGAATTTGGTCAAAGATCCGCCGTGGTGGCCGGGGGCTCTGGGACCGTGGACGGATGGACGGATCCGGCTGGACTCCGCGCGATCACGCCGAACTGGTCGCGGGCTGGCGCCTGTGGCTTGAGCTGAGCTCGGGCGTGCACCCCGGACCGGACTGGGACGGCACGCCCGCGGCCGCCGTCGCCCGCCTGCGGGACCTGGTCGGCCTCTGCGACGCGATCCAGGCCGAGTACGTCGCGGCGTCCGGCGATCCGCACGGGGCGATCCTCGCGATGCTCCGCTCGGTGGTGTTCCTCGCGAGCTCGTCGATCGAAAACTGGTGGGACGACGATCTCGATTTCTGGTCCGGCGGGGCCCGCCCGCTCGACGCCGAACGGCTCACCCTGCTCCACGCCGACCTGGCCGCGTTCAGCGAGCGACTGGCGGTCTTCCGGGCAGCGCTCGCCGAGGGCGGCGGCTGGCGGGGAATCGAGCCCGCCTTCCCGTCGGCTTGAGGGTTCTGAGCTGCGTTTAGCGGGCTAAACGTCGCGCGGCGGTGTCTCAGGATGAGGCACCGAGGGCACCCTCCTTGCGAAGCTGGCACTCGCGTGGCTAGAGTGCTAATTGCACGGCACCGCACACGCCCCGGCACCCGCGACGGCGGGGGTGGTAGGAGTCGTAACCAACAGAAACCTGCCAACGCTTTCGACGACCCGTGGAGGTCAACCCGGTGAGCGTGAACATCAAGCCGCTCGAGGACAAGATCGTTGTCCAGACGAGTGAGGCCGAGGAGACGACGGCTTCCGGTCTCGTCATCCCCGACACCGCCAAGGAAAAGCCCCAGGAGGGCAAGGTTCTGGCCGTGGGCCCCGGTCGCATCGACGACAAGGGAAACCGCGTGCCGGTCGACGTCAAGGAAGGCGACGTCGTCATCTACTCGAAGTACGGCGGCACCGAGGTCAAGTACAACGGTGAGGACTACTTGATCCTGTCCGCCCGCGACGTGCTGGCCGTCATCAACTGACGTCCGGTTCCAGCGGTGAACGCCCCGGGCCCCGATAGACCGGGGGCCGGGGCGTTTCGCTTTCCCATCATCGAAAGGTAAGCGGAACTCGCTATGCCCAAGCAGATCAATTTCGACGAGGACGCTCGTCGGGCGCTGGAGCGCGGCGTCAACAAGCTCGCCGACGCCGTGAAGGTGACGCTCGGCCCGCGCGGCCGCCACGTCGTACTCGACAAGAAGTTCGGCGGCCCGACCATCACGCTCGACGGTGTCACCGTCGCCCGTGAGATCGAGCTGGACGACCCGTTCGAGAACCTGGGCGCCCAGCTCGCGAAGAACGTCGCCACCAAGACCAACGACGTCGCCGGTGACGGCACCACCACCGCCACGGTGCTGGCGCAGTCGCTGGTGAAGGTTGGCCTGCGCAACGTCGCGGCCGGCGCCAACCCGACCGCGGTCGGGCGTGGCATCGAAGCGGCGGCCGAGAAGGTCGTCGAGGTGCTCAAGTCCAAGGCCACCCCGGTCAAGGGCCGCGACAACATCGCCCAGGTCGGCACGGTCACCTCGCGTGACGCCAACATCGGCGCGCTTCTCGGCGAGGCCGTCGAGAAGGTCGGCGAGGACGGCGTGATCACCGTGGAGGAGTCCTCCACGCTGGCCACCGAGCTCGAGATCACCGAAGGCGTCCAGTTCGACAAGGGTTTCCTGTCGGCGCACTTCGCCACCAACCCCGAAGAGCAGCGCGCGATCCTCGAGGACGCGTACGTCCTGCTGCACCGCGAGAAGATCTCGGCGCTGGCCGATCTGCTCCCGGTGCTGGAGAAGGTCGTCGAGGCCAAGAAGCCGCTGCTGATCATCGCCGAGGACGTCGACGGCGAGGCGCTGTCCACCCTCGTGGTGAACTCGCTGCGCAAGACGATCACCGCGGTCGCCGTCAAGGCGCCGTTCTTCGGTGACCGCCGCAAGGCGTTCCTGGACGACCTCGCGGTCGTCACGGGCGCGCAGGTCATCTCCTCCGAGATCGGCCTGAAGCTGTCCGAGACCGGCCTCGACGCGCTGGGCAAGGCGCGGCGCATCGAGATCACCAAGGACGTCACCACGATCGTCGACGGTGCGGGCACCAAGGACGACGTGCAGGGCCGGATCGCGCAGATCCGCCGCGAGATCGACGCGACGGACTCCGACTGGGACCGCGAGAAGCTGCAGGAGCGGCTCGCGAAGCTCGGCGGCGGCGTCGCGGTCATCAAGGTCGGCGCGGCCACCGAGACCGAGCTGAACGAGCGCAAGCACCGCATCGAGGACGCGGTGGCTTCCACCAAGGCGGCCGTCGAAGAGGGCATCGTCCCCGGCGGCGGCTCGGCGCTGGTGCACGCGGTCAAGGAATTGGCAGCGCTCGAGTCCTTGACCGGTGACGAGGCGACCGGTGTCGCGATCGTCCGTGACGCGCTCACCGCGCCGCTGTTCTGGATCGCCACGAACGCGGGCCACGAAGGCGCCGTGATCGTGAACAAGGTGCGGGAGCAGGGCTGGGGCCACGGGTTCAACGCGGCCACCGGCGAGCTGACCGACCTGCTCGGCGCCGGCATCATCGACCCGGTGAAGGTGACCCGCTCCGCGGTCGCCAACGCCGCGTCGATCGCCAGGCTGGTGCTCACCACGGAAAGCTCCGTGGTCGAGAAGCCGGTCGAGGAGGACGAGTCCGCGGCCCACGGCGGCCACGGGCACGCCCACTGACGTACCCGGACACCGGAACGGGGCGGCACCCACCTGGGGTGCCGCCCCGTTCTTTTTGCCCGCTTCATCCGGTTTCGCAGGCTCGCCGCGCACAGTTAGCGGGCTAAACGCGGTAGTGAGCAGTGCTAAGCGTTTATGCCGCCGTCGACGGTGATGGTGGACCCGGTGACGAACCGGCCCGCTTCGCCTGCCAGGTGGGTGACGGTCGCGGCGATGTCCGACGCCGCCGCGTACCGGCCGAGCGCGCTGATCTCCCGCTGCGCGTCCGAGTGCGCGCCGTCTTCGGGGTTCATGTCGGTGGCGGTGGATCCCGGCTGCACGAGCGCCGCGGTGATCCCGCGCGCTCCGAGGTCGCGGGCCAGCCCCCTGGTCAGCCCGGACAGCGCCGACTTGCTCGCCGCGTACAGGCTCAGCCCCGGCCACGGCACCCGCTCCGCGAGGTTGCTGCCGATCGTGATGATCCGCCCGCCGTCGGGCAGGTGCTTCACGGCCTCCCGCGCGGCCACGAACACGGCGCGGACGTGGATCGCGAACGTCCGGTCGATCTCCTCGACGGTCAGCTGGTCGATCGTCGCGCTGGGGAAGACGCCCGCGTTGCTGACCAGGATGTCCAGCCCACCCAGCTCGGTGGCCGCGGTGCCGACCGCGGCGGCCACGTCGTCGGCTTCGGCGACGTCGGCCCTGATCGCGAGCGCCCTGCGGCCGAGTCCTTCGATCGCCGCGACGACCGCGTCGGCGCGGTCCTTCTCGGCCCGGTAGGTCAGCGCCACGTTCGCGCCGTCTTCGGCAAGGCGTGTCGCGATGGCCGCGCCGATGCCGCGGCTGCCACCGGTCACCAGTGCCACCTTGCCCTCGAGTGGGGACATGTCGGACTCCTTTTCTGTAGTGGTCGACACATAATTCACCGGCGTACGATCGGACGTCAAGAACTTGTGTGCGGATCAGTACAGAAAGAGGCTCATGTCACCTCGGGGACGCCCCCGCGGTTTCGACCGCGAAGTCGCGCTGCGAGAGGCCATGCACGTGTTCTGGGAGCGCGGCTACGAAGGCGCCTCGCTGGCCGACCTGACCGCCGCGATGGGGATCAACTCGCCGAGCATGTACGCGGCGTTCGGGGGCAAGGAAGCGCTGTTCCGCGAAGCGCTCGCGCTCTACGGGAGGACGTCCGGCAGCCAGACCGATCGCGCGCTGGCCGCGGCGACGACCACCCGTGACGCGGTCGAAGCGATGCTCAGGGACAACGCGCGCGTCTACGTCGAGCCGGGGCATCCGCGCGGCTGCATGGTCGTGCACGCGGTGACCAACTACGCGCCGGGCAACCAGGTCCTGCACGACGATCTCGCGAAACTGCGGCGCGGTGCCGTCTGCGCGCTACGGGACCGAATCCGGCAGGGGGTGGCTGCGGGCGAGCTGCCTGCGGACCTGGACGCCGAAGGGCTCGCGTCGTTCTACGTGGCGGTCCTCAATGGACTGTCCACATTGGCCAGGGACGGCGCGGGCGGGGCGGAGCTGGACGCCGTGGTCGAGCGCGCGATGAAGGCATGGAACACGTTGAGCGGTATGAAAGACGACGAGGGGGCGGCACCCAGGTGAGCGCCGCCCCCTCGATCGCGATCTCAGCTCGAAGACAGGCTCAGCGTCCGCTTGCCCGACTTGATGATGTTCTCCCGCTCGGATTCGGACAGGCCGCCCCAGATGCCGTAGGGCTCGTGGACGGCCAGCGCGTGCTGGCGGCACAGCTGCAGCACCGGGCAGGCCTGGCAGATCGCCTTCGCTCTGGCCTCCCGCCGTGCCCTGGCCGGCCCGCGTTCGCCGTCGGGGTGGAAGAACGAACCGCTGTCCATTCCGCGGCACGAGCCCTCCAGCTGCCAATCCCAGATATCGGCGTTGGGGCCGGGGAGCCTGCGCGTGTCTGCCATCGTGACCGCCTCCGTCGTGACCTGCGGTTGCCGGTACTGCGACTACTCCATTTGGTGCAACGGCGGTAACGTTAGAAGCGCGCCAATAGTTGTTCAAGAGATTCGGTCCGATTCAGCCGTTAGGCATCCCCCGTATGTGTGAGCGGCGTCTCGGACTCCGGTTGCCGCGCCCTCGGCCCGCCTGGATATTGGGTCGAGTGGGATCCGACGCCGACACCGAACCCACGATGCCGGTCGCCTCCGTCGCACGGCGCCTCGGCGTCGCGCCGTCCACGCTGCGCACCTGGGACCGCCGCTACGGGCTCGGGCCCAGCAGGCACACGGACGGCAGGCACCGCCGCTACGGCGCGTCGGACATCGGCAGGCTCGAACTGATGCAGCGCGCGCTCCTGCGCGGCGCTTCGACGGCCGAAGCCGCCCGGTACGCCCTCGAACAGATGCCCAAGTCGACGCCGACGCGTCCGGTCGCCGAGGAACCGCGGCCGAAGGCGTCCGTGCGGATCGACACCCCGGCGGGCGCGGTCGTGCTGCCCGCGGAGGAATCCGGTGACGGCGACCCGATCGGCGCCTCGCGGCTCGCGCGCCGGGTGAGCGCCGCCGCGCTCGCGATGGACGGCGGCGCGGTGCAGCGCCTGCTCGCGTCCGGCGTCGCCGATCTCGGCGTGCTCACCGCGTGGGAGGTGGTCGCCCAGCCCGTGCTCACCGCCTTCAGTCCGCGGTGGCGCGGCAGCGAGGTCGGCGGCGAGGTCGAACAACTGCTCGCGGAGTGCGTGCTCGCGACCCTCGTCAGGGCGACACCCGTGCTCGACGAGCCGCGGAACCACCGGCCGGTGGTGCTGTGCGGCGCGCCGGACGAACGCGACACGCTCGCCCTCTACGCGCTGGCCGCGGGGCTCGCCGGGCGCGGTGTCGGTACGCAGGTGTTCTCGGCGCCGCTCCAGACCGAGGTGCTGGCGGTCGCCGTCCGCCGCAGCGAACCGTCGGCGACCGTGCTGTGGGCGCAGCGGGCGGCCGCCGCCGACCCGAGGCTGTTCTCGCGGGTTTCGCGCGGCAGGAACCGGAGCAGGCTCTTCGCCTGCGGGGCCGGGTGGCAGCACGACGTTCTGCCCGCGAAAGTCGAGGTGCTGGGAGATCTCCCGTCGGCGGCGGACCGGATCGAGTACGTGCTGTTCGGCCGCGCCCGCCGCCGGGAGAATGCCGTCCGTGGATGAAGACGAGCTGCGGAGGGTGGCGTTCGGCCGGTTGACCTCGCCCGCCGATGCGGATGACGTCGCGTTGCTCCGGCCGGGGCCGAACTGGTTCGCGGGCGTCGTACTCGGCGCGCGAGGCCGGTATGCCGCGGCCGCGTCCGTGTTCGGCGGGCTGGCTCGCGGGAAGGACCCGGTCATCGCGGCCGCCGCCCTGACCGCGCTCGCCTCCCACCGGCGCCAGCTCGGCGGGCACGCCGTCGCGCGAGGCCTCGACGGGAGAGCGTTTAGCCTGCTAACTGCAGGCAGCGGGGCCGAGGATCCGGACGGGGTGGACGCGGCAGGGATCAGGGCCGACGCGCTACTCGGGCTCGCCGCGGACAACCTCGCCCTCGGCGGCCAGCGCGCCGCGCGGCGGTTGATCGCCGCGGTGACCGACACCCGCTGGCGGGCCGCCGTGCGCACCGGGTGGGTCAGCGCGGAGGTGGAGCTGGCCGCGGGGCGGGCCGCCGAAGCGGTCGCGCCCGCCCGGCGCGCGCACGAGATCGCCACCGCGCGCGGCGCCGACCGCCACCGGGTCAAGTCGGCGCTCGTGCTGTCCGCCGCCCTCGTCGCTACCGGCGAGTCGCCGGCGCGCGGCCGGGCTGCCGAACTCGTCGAATCCGCGCTCGGGGACGTGGAAAAGTTCGGGCTGAGCTCGCTGGCGTGGCCCGCCTGCCTCCTCGCGGCCGATCTCGTTCCGGCCAACGCCGAACGGTATCGATCCAGAGCACTAGAGGTGTTGCACGCAGTGTTACTACGCTCGGACCCTGAAGGGAGGCGGATCGCCGCTCGATCGCCATGGATGCCGCGGTGACCCGGGTGAGACCCGTCGGAGCGGGTCATACCGACATCCGGGCTAAGAACTTTTAAAAAAAGCCACCGGATCGTGTCAAGGTGGGGTCTAAAGCGTCCGATAGGGGATATGGAATGTCACCCGGCTGCAGGAAGGAAACCCCGTGACGACGGTCTTGATCTGCGACGACCGACGCAGTGTCCGCGAAGGGCTCACCCGCGTGATGTCTGCCGTCCCCGGCGTCAGTCGCATCGACTGTGTAGCGCACGGTGACGAGTTGCTTGCCCGCTACTCGCGGCAGCCGGTGGACGTCGTTCTCGTCGGCACCCAGCGCGCCGTGCCCACCGGAGTGGAAGCGACCCGCCGGCTCGTGTCGGCCAACCCGCAGGCGAACGTGATCGTGTTCGGCGCACCGGACGACGCGGGCAGCATCGCCGCCGCGATCGCCGGCGGTGCCCGCGGCTACCTCCGCTGGGACGCCTCCCGGCCGGAACTGGTCGCCGCGCTGGCGCACACCCTCGCCAGCACCTCGGTGCCCGCGCCGAGGCAGCCTTCGGATCCCGGCGTCCAGCTCACCGAGCGCGAACTCCAGGTGCTGCGCGGGATGAGCCAGGGCAAGAGCAACGGCCAGATCGGGCGCGAGCTGTACCTGTCCGAGGACACCGTGAAGACCCACGCGCGGAGGCTGTTCCGCAAGCTCGGCGTGCGCGACCGCGCGCAGGCCGTGGCGCACGGCTTCCGCCGCGGTTTGGTGTCCTGACGGCTTGCTTCGCCGTCAGCGTGAGCCAGGACACCGCGTCTCGCTTCGTCGTGTCCTGGTGTCACCGCCTGGCCGGGAGATCGGACCTGGGTTCACTCGAACGGACGCGCTGCCGGCGTATCTAGTGCCGTACTTGTCGCCTCTTTGTCACTGCGCCGTATCCCCCGCGCGAGCCTTTTCGTTGAAACTTTGATCAGTCAACGGAGAGGTGGTCCTGAGGCCGTACGCGTGGGGGCGCGCCGGGAGCGACCGTGAGTGAGCGCTGTCGGTGTCGGAAGGTACGGTGGGTATCACCGGCGTGAGGGACACTTAGCCGCACGCCGGCCTCTTTGCACGCCTACACGTAACACTGGGACTGTTGTCTGCGATGGCCAATGTGGGGGATGGACTGGATGAGCCAGTCGCCGCTGCTGTCGAGGGTGATCCCCAGGCAGTAGAGCGGCTGCTGGCCGCTATCCGTCCCCTTGTGGTGCGGTACTGCCGCGCCCGAGTTGGCAGGCAGGAGCGTTCGTTCGCTTCCGCAGACGATGTGGCCCAGGAGGTGTGTCTCGCGGTGCTCACGGCATTGCCCTCGTACCGTGACCAGGGGCGCCCGTTCCTGGCGTTCGTCTACGGCATCGCACAGCACAAGGTGGCGGACGCGCATCGCGCCGCCGCCCGCAACCGTGCGGAGCCCGTCGCGGAAGTGCCTGACGAGATCGAAGGCGGCGTCGGGCCCGAGCAGCGCGCACTCCAGGGAGAGCTGAACGAGCGCATGTCACAGCTGCTCAGGGTCCTTCCGGACAAACAACGTGAGATCGTCGTGCTCCGCGTCGTGGTCGGGCTGTCCGCCGAGGAGACCGCGGACGCGGTCGGTTCCACCCCCGGCGCCGTCCGGGTGGCCCAGCACCGGGCACTCGCACGGCTTCGCAAAGTACTGGCGTCCGAGGAGGTGGTCTGAGTGACCGATCGCGACAGAGCCCACGATGTCCGCCGCGACCGCGGTCCCGGCCCCGACCGGTCCTCGTTCGTCGCGGACGGCTTCGCCTCGTCCGAGGCCGAGTTCGCCGCCGACCTCTCCGCCGTGCAGGCGGACGACGCGCTGCTCGACGCGCTCGGCGGCTCCGACCCGAAGGTCGCCGACGGCCTCGGCGACCAGGAGCTGAACGCGCTGCTGCTCGCGTGGCGCCGCGACATCGACAGCGAGCCGCTCGCCGAGCTCGTCGACACCGACACCGCCGTCGCCACCGTGAAGACCGCCGCGCTCGCCCGCAAGCACGCGGGCACCGGCCGCAAGCGCCGCTTCATGGTGCCCGTCGCCGCGGCCGCCGCCGTGCTCGCCATCGCGTTCACCGGCACCGGGCTCGCCGCGCGTGACGCGCAGCCCGGCGACACGCTGTGGGGCCTGACGAAGGTCCTCTACGCCGATCACGCCCGGTCGATCGAGGCCGCCGCCACCGTCCGCAGCGATCTCGAGGCCGCGAACGTCGCCCTGCTCCAGGGCCGCTACGACGACGCGCGCAAGGCGCTCGACGCCGCGCAGGCCGCGCTCAAGCAGGTGTCCACCGAGGACAGCCTCGCCCAGCTCATGGCGAGGCACCAGGAACTGAGCGCGATGCTGCAGCAGAACCCCAGCGGCCAGCCGCCGGTGCAGAGCAAGCCGAATCCGCCGCCGCCGGGCAGCCAGCCGGGCACGGTGCCCTCGACCAGCAACCCGCAGCCGGGCACTCCGCCGGAGAACACCGGCCTGCCGCCGCTGACGTCGTCGAACAAGCCGACGCCGCCCAGCTCGGACACGTCTCCGCCACCGCCGTCCACGAGCACGCCACCAACGTCGTCCTCGCCCAATCCGCCCAACCCGCCGGGCGGGGGCACCGGAGGCGAGCAGCCGCGCAGCGACCCGCCAGCGGGCACCCCGGAAGGGGCCGCGCAGGTCCCGGCGAACTGACGAACACCGAACGCGCGAAGGGGCCCCACCCGGACTCGGGTGGGGCCCCTTCGCGCGTCAGGTCAGTAGGCGCTTTCGGTGGCTGTGACACCGTCCGCGAAGCCCCGGCAGTAGTCCCAGCTCACGTAGTCGGTGGGATTCGGGTCGAACGCGGGCTCGTGCGGGCGCATTCGGCCGTCCGAGAGCAGCTGTTCGAGGCTGGCGCGCAGCAGGTGCCAGTCGTGGTAGTGCGGCTGGTCACAGTCGCCGCAGTCCACCACGATGCCGCGGACACCACGCGGTTCGAGAAGCGCCTGGTAGACGGCGAGATCGGACAGGTCGGCAAGCAGTTCCGTCCGTTCGTCGGCGCCGATCGGCTCGTCCACGGGATCGTCGAGGTCAGCGATCTCCTTGGCCGGGTCGTCCGGGTCGTCGGCGAACGGGTCTGGGGGCAACACGTCGTGCGGCACAGCTGGCACGGTACCGGGCGGGCCACCGGCACGTGCCAGATACCATCGGTTGAGGGCTCTCACCCACCCTTGCGCCCCGTCTCCACAGCGTAGGAAGGCCACCCGCCAGCCATGACGAGCGAGCACCCCGCCGATTTCCCGAGCAAGTTCGCGATGCTCGGGCTGACCTTCGACGACGTACTGCTGTTGCCCGCGGAATCGGACGTGGTGCCGAGCTCGGTCGACACGGCCACCCGCCTTTCCCGCAACGTCACCCTGCGCGTGCCGCTGGTCTCGGCGGCCATGGACACCGTCACCGAGGCGAGGATGGCCATCGCGATGGCCCGCCAGGGCGGGATGGGCGTGCTGCAGCGCAACCTGCCGATCGACGAGCAGGCCGCCGCGGTGGAGGTGGTCAAGCGCTCCGAGGCGGGCATGGTCACCGACCCGGTCACCTGCTCCCCGGAGGACACCCTCGCCGAGGTCGACGCGCTGTGCGCGCGCTTCCGCATCTCCGGTGTCCCGGTGACGGACGCGGCGGGCACCCTGGTGGGCATCATCACGAACCGGGACATGCGGTTCGAGGTCGATCACAGCCGCCCGGTCAGCGAGGTGATGACGAAGCTGCCGCTGGTGACCGCGCAGGTCGGCGTCACCGCCGAGGCGGCGCTGGGGCTGCTGCGCAGGCACAAGATCGAGAAGCTGCCGATCGTGGACGGCGCGGGCAAGCTGCGCGGGCTGATCACGGTCAAGGACTTCGTCAAGACCGAGCAGTACCCGAACGCCACCAAGGACCCCGACGGCAGGCTGCTGGTCGGTGCCGCGGTCGGGGTCGGTCCCGACGGCCACCAGCGCGCGATGGCGCTCGCCGACGCCGGGGTCGACGTGCTCATGGTCGACACCGCGCACGGGCATTCGCGAGCGGTCATCGACACCGTGACGACGCTGAAGAAGGAACTCGGCGACACCGTCGACGTCGTCGGCGGGAACGTCGCGACCAGGGCGGGCGCTCAGGCGCTCGTCGACGCGGGCGCCGACGGCGTGAAGGTGGGGGTCGGGCCGGGCTCGATCTGCACCACGCGCGTCGTCGCCGGGGTGGGCGTGCCGCAGATCTCGGCGATCTTCGAGGCCGACCAGGCGTGCCGTCCCGCGGGCGTCCCGGTGATCGGGGACGGCGGCATCCAGTACTCCGGCGACATCGCGAAGGCGATCGCGGCCGGCGCGTCGGCGGTGATGCTGGGCAGCCTGCTCGCGGGCACCGCGGAGGCGCCGGGCGACCTGATCCTGGTCGGCGGGAAGCAGTTCAAGACCTACCGCGGGATGGGCTCGCTCGGTGCGATGCAGTCGCGTGGCGAGGCGAAGTCGTACTCGAAGGACCGCTACGCGCAGGACGATGTGCTTTCCGAGGACAAGCTGGTGCCCGAGGGCATCGAGGGCCGGATCCCGTTCCGCGGCCCGCTGGTCAACGTGGTGCACCAGCTCGTCGGCGGCCTGCGGTCGGGGATGGGCTACGCGGGCGCGCAGACGATCCCGGAGCTGCAGGGGGCGCAGCTGGTGCGGATCACCGCGGCCGGGCTCAAGGAGAGCCACCCGCACGACGTCACCATGACCGTGGAGTCCCCGAACTACTCCGGCCGCTGAGCGCGTTTAGCGGGCTAAACGTCGTCGGGGACCCCGGGCGCGAGGCGCCCGGCCCGCTGGCGAGAATGATCGGCGCAGGTTAGACGTCGAGAAGGGACTTCACGTGCGGGATCTGGTCGAGATCGGCATGGGACGCACCGCGCGACGGGCATACGACCTCGATGACATCGAGATCGTGCCCTCTCGTCGCACGCGGTCCTCCGCCGCGGTGTCCACGAGCTGGAAGATCGACGCCTACCAGTTCGACCTGCCGTTGGTGACGCATCCGACGGACGCCATCGTGTCTCCGGGCACCGCGGTGTCGGTCGGCGAGCTGGGCGGGCTCGGCGTGCTCAACGCCGAGGGCCTGTGGGCGCGGCACGCCAACGTCGAGGACGCCATGTTCCGGCTCGTCCGCGCCGCCGAGGACACCCCGGAGGACCCGACCGCGCTGGTCAGGGTGCTCCAGGAGCTGCACGCGGCGCCGATCCGCACCGATCTGGTCACCGAGGCGATCAAGACCGTGCGGGAGTCGGGCGTGACGGTCGCCGCGCGGGTGAGCCCGCAGCACGCGGCCGAGCTGACCCCCGACCTGCTCGCGGCCGGCGTGGAGATCCTGGTCGTGCAGGGCACCATCATCTCGGCCGAGCACGTCGTGCGGGACCGCGAGCCGCTCGACCTCAAGGACTTCATCGGCAGGCTCGACGTGCCGGTGATCGCGGGCGGCGTCGGCGACTACCGCACCGCGATGCACCTGATGCGGACCGGCGCGGCGGGCGTGATCGTCGGGCACGGCTACTCCGCTGGCGTGACCAGCACCGACCGCGTGCTCGGCATCGGGGTGCCGATGGCGACCGCGATCATCGACGCCGCCGCGGCCCGCCGCGACTACCTCGACGAGACCGGCGGCCGGTACGTCCACGTGCTCGCGGACGGCGGCGTCAACTCCTCCGGTGACATCGCGAAGGCCGTCGCCTGCGGGGCCGACGCGGTGATGCTCGGCGCGCCGCTGGCCGCCGCGGCCGAGGCGCCGGGGCAGGGCCTGTACTGGACGGCCGCGGCCGCGCACCCGTCGCTGCCGCGCTCGCGGGTCGCCGCGGGCCCGGACTACGAGGTCGACCTCAAGACCCTGCTCTTCGGCCCGTCCTCGGACGCCGAAGGGGCGGTGAACCTGTTCGGCGCGCTGCGCCGGGCGATGGCGAAGACCGGCTACTCGGACCTGAAAGAGTTTCAGCGTGTCGGCCTGACGGTGCGCCGCTGAGGACGTTTAGCCCGCTAAACGCACTCCGCGCCCACCAGGAAATCGGGCGAAGGGGACGGAAGGGGCTAACTGGCCGGTAACTTACTACTGGTCAGCGGCGGGGGCCGGGGTTACAGTTTATGTGTGACTGCGCGTAACACCACCACAGAACCGGACTACGACGTCATCGTCGTCGGCTCCGGCTTCGGCGGCAGCGTCGCCGCGCTCCGGCTGACCGAAAAGGGCTACCGGGTCGCGGTCATCGAGGCAGGCCGCCGGTTCGCCGACGACGAGTTCGCCAAGACGTCCTGGGATCTGCGCCGCTACCTCTGGGCGCCGGACGTCGGGTGCTTCGGCATCCAGCGGATCCACCTGCTCAAGGACGTGATGGTGCTGGCGGGCGCCGGGGTCGGCGGCGGGTCGCTGGTCTACGCGAACACGCTGTACCGGCCGCTCAAGCCGTTCTACCGCGACCGCCAGTGGGCCCACATCACCGACTGGGAGTCCGAGCTCGCCCCGCACTACGACCAGGCGAGCCGGATGCTGGGCGTGGTCACCAATCCGACGGTCACGCCGTCGGACGAGGTGATGCGGAAGGTCGCGAAGGACATGGGGGTCGAGGACTCCTACCACCCGACCCCGGTCGGGGTGTACTTCGGCGAGCCGGGCGAACCGGCCGCGGACCCGTACTTCGGCGGCGCCGGGCCCGCGCGCACCGGCTGCACCGAATGCGGCTCCTGCATGACGGGCTGCCGGGTGGGCGCCAAGAACACGCTGGTCAAGAACTACCTGTACCTGGCGGAGCAGGGCGGCGCGAAGGTCATCCCGCTGACCACGGTCACTTCCGTCACCGAAGCGGACGACGGCACGTTCGAGGTCGGCCTGCGCAAGACGGGCAGGCGCGGCCGCCGGTTCACCCACCGCCTCACCGCCACCAAGGTGGTGTTCGCCGCGGGCACCTGGGGCACGCAGAACCTCCTGCACCGCATGCGCGACACCGGCGGCCTGCCGAGGCTGTCGCCGAAGCTCGGCGAGCTGACGCGCACGAACTCCGAGGCGATCATCGGCGCCGGCCGCACGACGGTCGACCCCGAGCACAACTACAGCAACGGCGTCGCGATCACGTCGTCGATCCACCCCGACGAGATCACGCACATCGAGCCCGTCCGGTACGGCAAGGGCAGCAACGCGATGAGCATGCTGCAGACCATCGCCACCGACGGCGCGTCCGAGGTGCCCCGCTGGCGCCAGGCGGTGCGGTTCATCTTCAAGCACCCGGTGCAGACCGCGCAGCTGCTCAACGGGCACCGGTGGAGCGAGCGGACGGTCATCCTGCTGGTGATGCAGAGCCTCGACAACTCGATCACCACCTACACCAAGCGCGGCCTGTTCGGCCGTCGCAAGTACACGTCGCGGCAGGGGCACGGTGAGCCGAACCCGAGCTTCATCGCCGCGGGCTACGAGGCGAACCAGCACACCGCCGAGCACATCGGCGGGATCGCGGGCGGCACCTGGGGCGAGATCTTCGACATCCCGCTCACCGCGCACTTCATCGGCGGCGCGCCGATCGCGACGAGCGCGGCCGAGGGCGTGATCGACCCCTACCACCGCGTTTTCGACTATCCCGGGCTGTCCATTGTGGACGGGACGGCGATCACGGCGAACCTCGGCGTGAACCCGTCGCTGACCATCACCGCGCAGGCCGAGCGGGCATTCTCGCTGTGGCCCAACAAAGGTGAGCCGGACCAGCGCCCGGCGCAGGCGGAGGAATACCGGCGGCTGGAGCCGGTGGCGCCCAAGAACCCCGCGGTGCCGGCCGAGGCGCCGGCCGCGTTGCGGCTACCCGTGGTGTGAGGGCTGCCGCGGCGCGGCCAGCTCGTCGTCGTCGCCGATGATGCCGAGCTGCTGGAGCATGCCGAACCGGTCGGTCATCGCGTCCAAGCGGCTGATCCTGCCGTCGCGGATGTGCGCGACCACGAACCCGCGCCATCCGGCGTGCCTGCCGGTCGCTTCGCCGCGCCGGTAGTGGCCGGTGTTCGTCGCGCGCAGCGAAATCGTCGCGGCGACCTTGCCGGGTTCGGCCACGATCTCGTCGATCGTGACCGCCAGGTCGGGGAACGAGCCGAGCATCATCTGCCAGCCCGCGCGAAACGCGTCGAGGCCGCCGCTCGGCGCGTCGACGACGATGGGGCCCGCCTCGGTGACGTCCTCGGCGAGCACTTCTCGCAGGTCCGACAGGTCGTGCGCGTTGACCATCGCCACGAATCTCCGGACCAGCTCCTTTTCGGCGCTCATGGTGGTCCTTCCTTTTCTTACATTGTAAGAGTAGTGGTGACCCTAAGGTACTCTTACGGTGTAAGGCAAGGAGGGGTGATGGCCGACCGGCGAGCGCGTCCACGGGCGGGGCTCACCCGTGAGCGCGTGCTCGACGCGGCGCTCGACTTCGCCGACCGGCACGGCGTCGCCGCGCTCTCGATGCGCAAGCTCGGCGCCGAGCTGGACGTCGAGGCCATGACGCTCTACCACTACGTGCCGAACAAGGACGCGCTCTTCGAAGCGATGGTCGACCGGCTCGTCCAGTCGCTGGCGCGGGTCGAGCCCGGTGACGGCGAGGACTGGAGCGCCTGGCTGATCCGGCTGGGCGGGGCCTTCCGCGACGCGCTGCTGGCGCATCCCGGCGCATTGCCCGTGCTCGCGACGCGTCCGGTGACGAGCGGGCCCTCGGTCGAGCTGGTGGAATCCGCGCTGCGCTATCTCGGGCGGGCGGGGTTCGAGCCGCCGCGGGCGCTGGACGTGCTCAACGCGGTGATGACGTTCGTGCTCGGCCACGCGCTCGCCGAAGCGGGGAGCCCGCCCGGCGCCGACGAGTCCGAAGTGGACAGTTTGGCGAACGTGGACGGCGCGGACTTCCCCTTGCTGGCACTGGCGCTGTCCGCGGGGCCGCGGCATGCCGAGCGCTTCGCATTCGCGCTCGGCACGCTGGTCCGCGGTTTCGCTACAGCTCGATCCCGGTGAAGACGGTGACCCGCTCCTCGGTGAGGTCCTGCATCGCGGCGGGCACGCCTTCGCGGCCGACGCCGGAGCCCTTCACCCCGCCGTAGGCCAGCTGGTCCGCGCGGTAGGACGGGACATCACCGATGATCACGCCGCCGACCTCCAGCTCGGCGGAGGCGTGGAACGCGAGGTGCACGTCGCGGGTGAAGACCCCGGCCTGCAGGCCGTAAGCCGACGCGTTGACCGAGGCGAACGCCTCGTCCACACCGTCCACAACGGACACCGCGAGCACCGGGCCGAAGATCTCCTCCGCCCACGCCTTCGCATCCGGCGGCACGTCGGCGAGCACCGTCGGCTCGACGGTCGCGCCGTCGCGCCCGCCGCCGGTCAGCACGCGCGCTCCCGCGGCCACCGCCTCGTCGATCCACGCGACGATCCGCTCCGCCGCCGCCTCGTCCACCACAGGGCCCACTTCGACCTGGGTGTCGTACGGATCGCCGGTGCGCAGCGCCTGGACGGCTTCGACCAGCGCGGGCACGAACTCGTCCGCCACGGCGCGTTCGACGATCACGCGCTGCACCGCGATGCACGACTGGCCCGCCTGGTAGTTGCCGAACGTCGCGATCCGCTCCGCCGCGCCCTCGATGTCCGGCCAGTCCGCGAGCACCACGGCCGCCGCGTTGCCGCCCAGTTCGAGCACCACGTGCTTGCGGGGCGCGGCGTCGGCGAGCGACCAGCCGACCGGTCCCGACCCGGTGAACGACACCACCGGCAGGCGGGGGTCGGCGACCAGCGCCGCCGTTTCGGAGTTGCCGAGCGGCAGCACCGAAAAGGCGCCTTCGGGAAGGTCCGTCTCGGCGAGGACCTCCCCGAGGATCAGCGCGGCGAGCGGGGTGCGCGGCGCGGGTTTGACGATGATCGGCGCCCCCACCGCGAGCGCGGGCGCGACCTTGTGCGCCACCAGGTTCAACGGGAAGTTGAACGGCGCGATGCCCAGCACCGGGCCGCGGGACACCCTCCTGGTCACCGCCATGCGGTCCTCGCCGGAGGTGTCGGCGTCGAGCCGCTGGATTTCGCCGGTGAAGCGGCGTGCCTCCTCGGCGGCGATCCGGAACACCGACACCGCGCGGCGCACTTCGGTCTCCGACCACTTCAGAGGCTTGCCGTTCTCCGCCGTGATCACCTCGGCGAGCTCCTCGGCCCGCGCCGCCAGCCCGCGCGAAACGTGCTCCAGCGCGTCCGCGCGCAGGTGCGCCGGTGACCTGCGGAACCTCGGCGCCACCGCCACCGCCGCGGCCACCGCGCGCTCGATCTGCTCGGCGCCGGGCACGGCCACGGTCGCGACCTCGCTCCCGTCGTAGGGATGCGTGACGGCGAGCGTGCTCTCGCCCTGTTCCGCGCGGCCCGCGATCCAGGCAGCGCGAGGCTCCGGGGTGATCATGTCCATACCCTGCACGGTATTAGGTGGGGGTGTACTCGGCGTGAACACTCACCTGTTCGGGAATTTCAGGGTTTGACCAGCACCTTCAGCGCCTCGCGGTCCGCCATCGCGCGATAGCCCGCCGGCACCTCGTCGAGGCCGACCGTGCGGTCGAACACCCGGCCCGGCTCGACGCGGCCGTCGAGGACGTCCGGCATCAGTTCGGGGATGTAGTGGCGCGCCGGGGCGATCCCGCCGGTGATCGTGACGTTGTCGCGGAACACGCGCGACCCGATCGGGCCCTCTTCGTACTGCGGCGCGCCGACCCTGCTGATCGTGCCGCCCGCGCGGACCGCGCCGACGCCCATCTCGAACGCGGCCTTCGTGCCGACGCATTCGAGCACGGCGTGCGTGCCGGACCCGCCGGTCAGCTCGCGGACCTTCGCGATGCCCTCCTCGCCGCGGTCCGCCACCACGTCCGTCGCGCCGAATTCGCGGCCGAGATCGGTGCGGTCGGTGTGCCTGCCCATCAGGACGATCCGCTCGGCGCCGAGTCGTTTCGCGGCCAGAACGGCGCACAGGCCGACCGCGCCGTCGCCGATCACGGTGACGTCGGTGCCCGCCGCGACGCCCGCCTTGACCGCCGCGTGGTGGCCCGTCGAAAACACGTCCGACAGGGTCAGGAGCGAGGGGAGGAGCGCGTCGTCCTCGCCCACCGGGAGCCCGACGAGCGTGCCGTCGGCCTGCGGGACCCGGATCGCCTCGGCCTGCGCGCCGTCGACGCCCGCGACGCCGTACATGCCGCCGTCGCGGCACGAGGTGTGCAGGCCCTCGGTGCAGAACTCGCACGTGTTGTCCGAGTAGACGAACGGCGCGACGACGAGGTCGCCCGCCTTGACGTTCGTGACCGCGGAGCCCGTGTCGGTGACCACGCCGAGGAACTCGTGCCCGATACGGCTGCCCTTCTCGTCGGGCTCGCGATCTTGGTAGGGCCACAGGTCGCTGCCGCAGATGCAGGAGCGGACCACGCGCACCACGGCGTCGGTCGGCTGCTCGACCTCCGGATCGGGCACCTCCTCGACCCGCACGTCCCCCGCGCCGTAGATGACCGTCGCTCGCATGAAGCTCCCTCCCCGAATCCGTGTGCCCCCATGCATACCCGGTCCGCCAGCCGACCACACGGCGACGACGTTTAGCCCGCTAAACGCAGGTAGAGGGCCGACGGCCGGGTGGCCGGGCTCACCTGGGACGATGGGGCCGACAGCGCGCGCTCAGCCAGGAGGTCCCAGGTGCCAAGTCCCGCCGGTCCGGTTCTCGTCGTGGACTTCGGGGCGCAGTACGCCCAGTTGATCGCGCGCCGCGTCCGTGAGGCGCAGGTCTACTCCGAGGTCGTGCCGCACACGATGCCGGTCGCGGAGATCCTCGCGAAGGACCCGGCGGCGATCATCCTGTCCGGCGGCCCGTCGAGCGTCTACGAAGAGGGCGCCCCGGGCATGGACTCCGCGCTCGTCGAGGCGGGCGTCCCGGTCTTCGGTATCTGCTACGGCTTCCAGCTCCTCGCCCGCGCGCTCGGCGGAACGGTCGAGGCCACCGGCGCCCGCGAGTACGGCCGCACCGAGGTGCGGATGACCGGTGACGGCGGCGTGCTGCACCACGAGCTGCCCGGCACGCACCCGGCCTGGATGAGCCACGGCGACAGCGTCACCAAGGCCCCGGAGTCCTACGTCGTCACCGCGACGTCCGAGGGCGCGCCGGTCGCCGGGTTCGAGAACGCCGAGGCCAGGATCGCCGGCGTCCAGTACCACCCCGAGGTCGGCCACTCGCCGCACGGCCAGGAGGTGCTCCGCCGGTTCCTGCACGACATCGCGGGCATCCGCCCGCACTGGACGACCGCGTCGATCGTGGAGGACCAGGTCGACCGCGTGCGCGCGCAGATCGGCGACGGGAGCGCGATCTGCGCGCTGTCCGGCGGGGTGGACTCCGCGGTCGCCGCGGCGCTCGTGCAGCGCGCCATCGGCGAGCGGCTCACCTGCGTCTTCGTCGACCACGGCCTGCTGCGCGCGGGCGAGCGCACCCAGGTCGAGCGCGACTTCGTGGCGGCGACCGGCGTCAACCTCGTGACCGTCGACGCGCGTGAACGGTTCCTCGACGCGCTCGCCGGGGTCACCGACCCCGAGCAGAAGCGCAAGATCATCGGCAGGGAGTTCATCCGCGTCTTCGAGCAGGCGGAACGCGATCTGAAGGCCAAGGGCGACTACCGGTTCCTCGTGCAGGGCACGCTCTACCCCGACGTCGTCGAATCCGGCGGCGGCGCGGGCACGTCCAACATCAAGAGCCACCACAACGTCGGCGGCCTCCCCGAGGACCTGCAGTTCGAACTCGTCGAGCCGCTGCGGCTGCTGTTCAAGGACGAGGTGCGCCGCGTCGGGCTGGAGCTCGGCCTGCCGGAGACGATCGTGCAGCGCCAGCCGTTCCCCGGGCCGGGGCTCGGCATCCGGATCATCGGCGAGGTCACCGGTGACCGGCTCGAAACCCTGCGCGCCGCGGACGCGATCGCGCGCGAGGAGCTCACCGCGGCCGGTCTCGACCGCGACATCTGGCAGTGCCCGGTGGTGCTGCTCGCCGACGTGCGCAGCGTCGGCGTCCAGGGCGACGGCCGCACCTACGGCCACCCGATCGTGCTGCGGCCGGTGTCCAGCGAGGACGCGATGACCGCCGACTGGACGCGCCTGCCCTACGACGTGCTCGAACGGATCTCGACCCGGATCACCAACGAGGTGGCCGAGGTCAACCGGGTGGTGCTGGACGTGACGAGCAAGCCGCCGGGCACGATCGAATGGGAATGAGCGTCGAACTGGGGGAGTGACGATGGCCTTCATCGTGCTCGGCGTGCTGCTCGTGGTGGCCGCCGTCGCGGGGTTCTTCTACATGCGGCACACCAAGAGCGAGCTGCACGCCATGATCGGCACCGAGACGCTGTCGATCCCGGAGCTGGAGCGCCTGCGCGGGATCTCCGACGAACTCGGGGCACAGGGCGGGTTCCGGAAGGTCTCCGAGGTCGTCGGCGCCGCCTACCAGCGGCCGGAGGGGCTGCTGACCTCGGAGGTCAGCAAGACGCCGTGCGTCTGGTACCGGTACCGGATCGACCGGGAGTACGAGCACGTCCAGTACCGCGACGGCCGGCGTTATCGCTCGAAGCGCACCGAGAAGGTCGCCGACTTCACCTCGTCGGAGGGGTACGCGCTGCTCGACGAGGAGAACCGGACCATCGGCGTCGACCCCAACGGCACGTCGCCGGAGGGCGTGGAGCGGAGCGTCGACCGGTTCGAGCGGGCCGGCGGCGAGCAGCAGCCGTTCGAGCTGTTCGGCATCCGGCTGCCGGACTTCTTCTCCAGCAGCCGCGACGACACGATCGGCTACCACTACAAGGAGTGGATCATCCGGCCCGGCCGCCGCATGTACATCCTCGGCGAGGTGCACGACAAGATCGGCCCGCTGGTGATCGGCAAGCCCGACCAGAAGGGGCACTTCATCGTCGCCGCGCGCACCGAGGACGAGCTGCGCAAGTCGCGGTCGCAGCGGCACCGGCTGCTGGCCGTCGGCGTGATCGTCGCCTTCGTCGCGGGCCTCGCCTCGACCGTTTTCGGCATCGTGCGCTGACGTGCATTTAGCGGGCTAAACGTCGTCAGGGACCCACGCGAAGCGGCCCCCGGGAAAACCCGGGGGCCGCTCGTATGAGTGGGGGCCGCGGTCAGGTTCGCTTGCGGAACGAGGCGCCGAGGAGCATCACGCCGACGAACACGGCGCCGCCGGCGAGGATCCAGCGCAGGTCCAGCCCCGGAAGCCACGACGAGCCGTCGGTCATCACGTAGGCCGAGACGAGCAGGACCGCGACGCCCGCGATGAGGGTGAACACGTCCACCCCGCGCTTGCGCACCGGTGCGGCCTGCTGATCGGTGTCGTAGCTGTCGTAGCTGTCGTAGTCGTAGGCGTCCTCAGCCACGGCGCACCTCCACCTTCCCGGCGGTGTTGTGGATGTTCAGCTTGATCTGCTGCCCGCCCGCGCCGTCGTCGCCGAGGTCCACGGCGGTCACCGGTCCCCAGCCGACGCCCTCCTGCTCGTGGCCGAGGCAGTCGATGTTGCCGGCGGAGGTCTGGCAGGTGAACGTGACGTCCGCATCGCCGGGCACCTTGACCTCGACGGAACCGGCGCCGTTGCGGATCTCGGTCGAGACCGGCGGGCCGCCCGCGGGCAGTTTCGTCAGGTCGAGGGTGATGTCACCGGCGGAGCGCTGGTACACCGGCTGCAGTTCGGCCGCGGAACGCGGCGTGAGGTCCAGGTCGCCGAAGCCGCCGTGGACGCCGCCGGGCACCGAGGTGAGCACCACGCCCGCGATGGACAACGGGATCGCGAGGCCGATGAGGCCGCGCCCGCCGCCGGTGAAGGCGCCGATGACCAGGCCGACGCCCAGCACGCCCAGCGTCATCCCGATGACGTGCTGGACGGTGAACCAGTCGACGCCCGTCAGGTTCCCCGCGACGCCCGCTCCCGCGGTGAGCAGCGCGATCCCGAAGGTCGCGATGCCGACCTTGGACCGGCGCCGCCGCGGTGGCGCGGGGGGTGCCGGGGGAACGGGTTCCGGAGCCGGGTTGGGGTCGGGCAGGTCCCACGCGAACGGCGCCGCCCCGAGCGGGTCCCACTTGGGCGGCGTGGCGGGGGAATCAGCTTCCCCGCTCGCCTTCGCGTCGGTGCCCGACATGGAGAACGCGGCGTTGAACTCGTGGCCGGTGGCGCCGAGGCCGGCGCCGGAGCCGGTCGCCGCGAGCGGGCGGTTGAGGTGCCCTCGGTCGCGGTGTAGCAGGAACAGCCCGGCGAGCAGCAGCGCGGTGCCGATGAAACCGCCGCCGCCGAGCCAGCCGGCGGAGAACCAGCTGCCGCTGAACACCCAGCTGACGATCGGGATCAGCGCGATGCAGGCCACCACCGTGAAGCCCTTCGACATCGCGCTGTGGCCGCGGCCGATCATGCTTTCGAAACCGGAGACCTGGTCGCGCTCGTCGGCGAAGAGCAGCCAGCCGAGTAGGTAGAACAGCAGGCCCGCGCCGCCGAACACGGTCGCGGTCACGAGTGCGACGCGCACGACGACCGGGTCGAGGCCGTACCTCTTGCCGATCCCCGCCGCGACGCCGGCGACCTTCCTGCCTTCTTGCGGCCGCCTCGGCCTGCTCGCCCAGAAGTCCTTGACGACGTCCTCGAAGCCACCTGGGCCGTGCTTCGACCGCGCTTCCGCTGTACCACTCATGACGACGAGCATGCGGTACCGGACGGGCCGGTGACATCCGGGAACGACCCTGAGTTTCGGGCGTGGTCCTGGGTCAGGGGTTTCCCTGATGAATCCGGCTCGCCCCCGTGTGACCATGGACGTCATGCACGACCAGGCCGAGGAGACCGCGACCGAAGCGAGCGCGGTACCGGTGGAGAACGCCGTCCCGGCGGCGTCGAAGCCCGGGCAGCCGGTGCTGCCGTCGCCGCGCGCCGAGCCGTCGGCCGAACTGGCCGAGGACGGCCAGCCGAAGATGTTCCGCCGCCGCTCGTCGCGCGTGCTCTCGGGTGTCGCAGGCGGGCTCGCCGACCATCTCGGCGTCCGCGTGCTGTGGGTCCGCGTGGCGTTCGCGCTGCTCGCGGTCGGTGGTGCCGGTGTGCTGGCGTACGGGCTGCTGTGGGTCTTCGTCCCGCAGCGGGCTCACGAGGAGACCGTCAAGACGGAGTCGCCTCGCGAGAAGCAGCAGGCAGTCGGGCTCGTCGCGCTCGGGATCGGGCTCGCGGTCGCCAGCGGCACGATCACCGGGGCGATCAGCGGCTGGGTCGCGGTCCCGATCGCGGTGGCGCTGATCGGTGCCGCGCTGGTCTGGCGCGAAGCCGACGAGAGCCAGCGGCGCCGCTGGCTCGGCAAGAGCGGGGTCGCCGGCGCGGTGCTCGGCGGCGGTGGCTGGTCGGCGGCGCTGCGCGTGCTCGCCGGGGTCGCGCTGGTGATGACCGGCATCGGCGTCGTCGTGCTGCGGTCGGGGAGCCTCGAACAGGTTCAGTTCGCGTTGATCGCGGTGTTCGCGACACTGGTCGGTGTCGCCGTGCTGACCGTCCCGTTCTGGCTGCGCATGGTGCGCGACCTCGGCGAGGAACGCCGGGCCCGCATCCGCACCGAGGAGCGCGCCGAGATCGCGGCGCACCTGCACGACTCGGTGCTGCAGACGCTCGCGCTCATCCAGAAGCAGGCGGACGCGCCGAGGGAGGTCGCGCGCCTGGCCAGGGGGCAGGAGCGCGAGCTGCGCGGCTGGCTCTACGGGCCGTCGGGGTATGGCAAGAACGGGGTGGCAGGCGACGACGGGAACGACGAGGCGACGCAGGCGGGGCGGCTCTCCGAGGTGCTCGCGCTGGCCTGCGGCGAGGTGGAGGACACCTTCGCGATCTCGGTGCAGCAGGTGGTCGTCGGCGACGTCGAGCTCGACGAACCGCTCGGCGCGCTCGTCCAGGCGGCGCGGGAGGCGATCGTCAACGCGGCGAAGCACGCGGGTGTCGAAGAGGTCAGCGTGTACGCCGAGGTGGAGCCGACCGAGGTCACCGTGTTCGTGCGCGATCGGGGGGAGGGATTCGACCCGGACGTCGTTCCGGCCGACCGGCATGGCCTCGCGGAGTCCATCCGGGGCAGGATGGAGCGCAACGGTGGCAGCTGCCGCCTGCGCACGGCGCCGGGTGAAGGCACCGAGGTGCAGCTGGCGATGCCGGTCAAGGTCGGCAAGGGAGCTTGACGGTGGACGAGGGAGTGGCGTGACGGGCAACGAACAGGCCAGGGAACCGGTCAAGGTGTTCCTTGTCGACGATCACGCGCTGTTCCGCGCGGGGGTGCGCACGGAGCTGGATTCGATCACCGACGAGGTCCGCGTGGTCGGGGAGGCGGGCTCGGTCGCCGAGGCGGTCGCCGGGATCGCCCGCGCGAACCCGCAGGTGGTGCTGCTCGACGTGCACATGCCCGACGGCGGCGGCGCCGAGGTGCTGCGGCGGGTCCGTCCCGAGCAGCCGGACGTGGTGTTCCTCGCGCTGTCGGTGTCCGACGCCGCCGAGGACGTGATCGCGGTGATCCGGGCGGGGGCGCGCGGGTACGTCACGAAGACGATCTCGTCGAAGGAGCTGGTCAGGGCGGTCGTCAGGGTGTCGGACGGGGACGCGGTGTTCTCGCCGAGGCTCGCCGGGTTCGTCCTCGACGCGTTCGCCGACCGGCCCGGTTCGGCGCCGATCAGCGACCCCGAGCTGGACCTGCTGACGCCGAGGGAACGCGACGTCCTGCGGCTGCTGGCGCGCGGGTACGCCTACAAGGAAATCGCGTCGGAGCTGTTCATCTCGGTGAAGACGGTCGAGACGCACGTGTCGAGCGTCCTGCGGAAGACCCAGCTGTCCAACCGGTACGAACTCTCCCGCTGGGCCTCCGACCGCCGCCTCGTCTGAAGTGCGTTTAGCGGGCTAAACGCACTTCGGCGGCCGCCGGTTCGGGGAGGGGCTCGGGGGTGCGGCGGCGGACGCGGGTGAGTGCGACGCCGCCGAGGACGACGAGCATGCCCGCGATGACCCGCGGGTTCAGCTGCTCGTCCAGGAACACCGTGCCGAGCAGCACCGAGACGATCGGCAGCAGGTAGCCGACGGTGGAGGTCGCGACGGCGCCCTCGGTCTCCAGCAGCCGGTAGTTCATGGCGAATGCGATACCGGTGCCGAACACGCCGAGGATCACCACCGCGATCAGCGCGCCGGGGTCGAGGGTGATCGGGGTGAGCCCGCCGACGGGGAGCGCGAGCAGGGTGAACCCGCTGGCCAGGATCATCTGCGCGCCCGAGAGCGCGATGGGCGACACCCCGGTGTTGGCCAGGAACCTGCCTTCGTAGACGAACACGAACCCGTAGCTCGCCGACGCCACGAGGCAGGCGAGCGCGCCCCAGCTGAGCAGGCCGGACGCGTGCCACGGCGCGAAGATGAGCACGATGCCGCCGAGGCCGAGCACGAGCCCGGCGAGCCGGACACCGGTGACGCGACGGTCCTGCCGGAACAGCACGGCCGCGAGCAGCGCCCACAGCGGTGTGGTCGCGTTCAGCACGCCGGTGATGCCGGAGTCGACGGTCTGCTCGCCGATGGCGAAGAGCAGGAACGGCATCGCGTTGTGGAAGAAGGCGGCGACCGCGATGAGGCCCCACAGGCTGCGTTTAGCGGGCAAACTGTCGCGCTGGGCGTAGCAGATGACGGTGAGCACGGCGGCCCCGAGCACGACCCGCGCGAGCACGAGCTGCACCGGGGAGAACGCGTGCAGTCCCAGTTTGATCCAGAAGAAGCTCGACCCCCACATCACTGCCAGCGCACCCATCCGCAGCAGTGTCTTCGCCTCGCCCACCCGGGTTCCTCCTTGTCCGTTGCCGCCAGCCTCACCCACCCCGGACGTAAGGACAAGTGAAATAAACTGCAGGAACGCTTAAGGAGTTCTGTAGAATCGGGGTCATGCTCGACGCCAGGCGCATGCAGGTCCTCCGCGCGGTCATCACCAGCGGCTCGGTCACCGCGGCCGCGCGCAACCTCGGCTACACCCCGTCCGCGATCAGCCAGCAGCTGTCCACTTTGGAGCGTGAGGCCGGGGTGGCGCTGCTGGAGCGCGCGGGGCGGGGCATCCGGCCCACCGCGGCGGGCACCCTGCTCGCCGAGCACGCCGAGTTGGTCGGCGCGCAGCTCTCGAAGGCCGAAGCCGCGCTCAACGACCTGAAGGCGGGCCGGACCGGCAGTCTGTCGATCCGCTACTTCAGCACCGCGGGCGCCTCGCTCATGCCCCGCGCGGTCGCCGCGATGCGCCGCGAGCATCCCGGCATCGGGCTCGACCTGAAGCTGATCGACCCCGGCGACCCGATGCCCGAAGTGGAATCCGGCAAGGCCGATCTCGCGATCGTGGTCCTGCACAAGGGCGCCACCCCGGCCCGCGAAGTCGAGCTCGTGCACCTGCTCGACGACCCGCACCGCGTGGTGCTGCCGAAGGGGCACCGGCTGGCCCGCAAGCGCGTGATCGATCTCGGCGAGCTGGCCGACGAGCCGTGGGTCGGCAACGAGTACCCGCGCGGCGCGTGCAGCGCGATCCTGTTCGACGCCTGCGCGGCGGCGGGGTTCACCCCGGACATGGCGGTCGAGTCCGAGGACTACCGCACCGCGCAGGGTTTCGTCGCCGCCGGGCTGGGCATCTCGGTCATCCCGGAACTGGGCGTCGGCGGCCCGTACCCCGGCGTCGTGGTCCGGAAGCTGCGGCGGCCGGAGCCGGTGCGCAGCATCCACGTCGCGATCGCGGCCCGCGCGCGGGACCGGCCCGCGGTGCGCTACCTGATCGACAGCCTGCGCGAGGCGGTCAGAGGAACAGCAGCTGCGTGATCCCGATGCCGACCGACGCGGCGACGACGATCGCCAGGATGGCGAGGATCCACGCCCTGCCCTTCGCGGTCGAGGTCGCGGTGGCCAGCGGCGCCTTCAGCTTCTCGGGGATCGACGGCTGGGCCTGCCGCGGCGGTGCGGGCCGGTGCTGCGGGATCGGCCACGCGGGCACGGTCGGCATCGCGGGCGCCGTCGGCGGGATGAACGCGGTCTGACGGCCCTGCGTGATCGCCTCGAGCGAGGAGATCGTGTCCGACATCGTCGGCCGGATGAGCGGGTCGAGGCGCAGCAGCTTGGAGAGCGCGCCGGTGAGCGCGCCCGCGCGCTCCGGGGTGCGCAGCTGGCCGGAGCCCTGCTCGCCGAACGGCGGCACGCCTTCCACCGCCGTGTAGAGCGTCGCGCCGAGCGAGAACGCGTCGGAAGCCTGTGTCGCGGCGGTGCCGCGGGCGACCTCGGGCGCCAGGTACGCCGGGTCGGGCCCGCCGCCGGTGATCCCGATATCGGTCACCTTCACGCCGCCGTCGTCGGCGAGCAGCACGTTGCCCGGTTCCAGCCGCCGGTGCAGCACGCCCGCGGTGTGCGCGGCCGTCAGCGCCGAGGAGAGCTGGATGCCGAGGAAGGCGGCCTGCTCCGCGGTCAGCTGACCGTGCTCGGTGAGGAAGTCCGCCATGTTCCGCGACGGCACGTACTCCATGATCAGCCAGGGCTGGCCGCCGTCGTTGAGCACGTCGTGGACCGTGATCACGCAGGCGTGCGAGACCCTCGTGGCATCTCTGCCTTCGCGAACGGCCTGCTCGGGGTCGGTTCCCGGCGGCACCAGCATCGGCTTCGCGGCGACCGTGCGGTGCAGCCTGGTGTCGAAGCCGAGCCAGACGATTCCCGCGCGTCCGCGCCCGATCGGCTGATCCAGCCGGTATCGGCCACCGACGAGTGATCCCTCAGTAGCCAAATCTGCCTCTCGTCGTGACGGTCAGGGACTGGGGGGAGTGGTCGGCTGCGTCGTTGGTGCCGTCGTCTTCGTCGGCTTGGTGCTGCTCGGCGGCTTTTCCGAAGTCGACGGCGGGTCCGGGTCACCGCCACCGGGGTTCGTCGGCTGGCCACCGGGCGGCGGGCGCTCGCTGGTCTTCTTCGGCGACGACTTCTTCGTCGACCCGCCGTTGTTCGACGTCGACGTGTCGCTCGACGAGGACTCCGTGCTGGGCTCGGTGGTCATCGACGAGGACGAGGACGGCGGCTGCGACGGTTGCGAGGTGGGCGACGGGCTGGGACCGCTGCTGTCCGCGCTGCGCGGGCTGAACACCCACACCCCGAGCGCGATGAGCGCGATGAGCACGAGGCCGCCGACCGCGGCGGGCTTCTTCCAGCGCCCCGGCTGCTCGTCTTCGTCGTCATCGTGCGCCACGGGACTGGCGGCGGGGCGGTGGTCGTCGTAACCGTCGTCGTAGGCGTCCCGGCCGGCCGGGGAGACGGCCCTGGTCGGCATCGGGCCCCGGTCGTAGTCGTTGACGGGGTAACCGGGCTCGTCCGCGTAGTCGTCGACCGGATCGTGGTCGTAGAAGCCCTGCGCCGGGTCACCGCCGGGGGAGAGCGTGCCGGAATGCGCGTCGAGGAGGTCGTCGCCCTGGAACGCGCGGGTGCCGGCGGCGCCGAGCGCGGCACCGGCGGCACCCGCGGCGAGCATGCCGCCGGCCGGGTTCATCCGGGTCTCGTCCGACGGGCCGCCGAGCGGGGTCTCGCCGCGCGCGACCGCGTCGAGCAGCTCCTCGGACTCCTCCGCGGTCGGGCGGTGCTGGATCTCGGGGTGCAGCAGCACCGCGAGCACGCTGGCGAGCGTGCCCGACTGGCGCGGCGGGTTGATCTGCCCGGCGGCGACCGCGTGCAGCAGGCCGAGCGTGTTCTCGCTCAACCCGAACGGCGGCTGGCCCTCGCAGGCGGCGTAGAGCGTGGAACCGAGCGAGAAGATGTCGGACTCGGGGCCGGGGTCACCGCCGATGGCGACCTCGGGCGCGAGGTAGGCGGGCGTGCCCGCGATCATCCCGGTCTTGGTGACGGTGACGTCGTCCTTGGCGCGGGAGATGCCGAAGTCGGTGATCTTCACCAGGCCGCTCGAGGTGAGCAGGATGTTGCCCGGCTTGATGTCGCGGTGCACGATGCCGACCGCGTGCGCCTCCTTGAGCGCGGCCGCGACCTGCGCCCCGATGCGGGCGACTTCGATCGGCGGCAGCGTCCGGCGGTCCTGCAGGACCGCCGCGAGGCTGGTCGACTCCAGGTACTCCATGATCAGGCACGGCTGGCCGTTGTCGTCGGTCACCACGTCGAACACGGTGATCGCGTTCGGGTGGTGCAGCCTGGCGGCGATCCGGCCTTCGCGCATGGTGCGCTGGCGGGCGTCCTCGGCTTCGTTCTCCTCGAGACCCGGCTGCAGCAGGAGCTGCTTGATGGCGACGGAGCGGGCCAGGACCTCGTCCTGCGCCTGCCAGACGGCACCCATGGCGCCGCTGCCGATCCGCCGGATGATGCGGTACCGGCCGGCGACCAGGCGACCCTCGTCGCTCACGCGACCTCCTCTTGGGGCTCTGTCTTCCGAGCGCGGTCTGGGGGCACGGGCACCGTGCGCGACCGGCCCTGGCGTGTGGCAGGAGCGTAGGCACAAATCTTCACCCGTGTGCCGGCTTTCCCGAGACCGGCCCGTGACAAGGCTAGGTGCTCACTCTGCGCACACGAACTTGGCACGCATGAGGAGGGCTTCGCGTTGCCTTCCTCCGGCGATC
Source organism: Amycolatopsis minnesotensis (assembly GCF_039529815.1). Lineage (NCBI taxonomy): Bacteria > Bacillati > Actinomycetota > Actinomycetes > Pseudonocardiales > Pseudonocardiaceae > Amycolatopsis > Amycolatopsis minnesotensis. Next base: position 285,056 of record NZ_BAAANN010000004.1, read on the forward strand.
ACTGCACGTGTTCCGCGGAGAGCAGCGTCACACCCGTGATCAGGTTCCGGATCGGATCCGTGAGCTTCAGGAGCTGAGTGATCCGGAGGTGCCCGCCGTCGGGATCCGCCATCGTCACGACGGCCAGCACGGCCCCGTCGGCACGCTGCGTCACCTGGGTGACCTCGATGTCGTCCATCCCGGCCCAGGCGTCGACGAGGTTCTCCGCCTGATCGCCCGCGAGGACCGGGTCGAGCAGCGACAGCGCCTGCCTCGGCGCGTTGGCCACCAGCCGGTAGAAGGAGCGCACGACCTCGGCCTTGCTCGCCGACCCGGCCTTCATCGCGCCCGCGGCCGCGGTGGTGGCCGACGTGCCGGGGGCGCCGCTCGGCGTGCTCGTGCCGCCGGTGGTGTCGGGCGCGGCGGGCGCGGTGCGCTGCCGCTTCGGCTGCGAGGTTTCGTGCGACCCGCTGCCCTTGTCCCCGTGGCCGCCGCCGGAGGCCGGCGCGGAGCGGTCCGGGGTGGCGAAACCGCCGAGCGCCGCGACCCCGGTGATCTCCGGCGGTGCGGGCTCCTCGGCCCTGCCCTGGCCGTCGTGGCGGCCGGCGAGCAGCGCGGAGGCGACCACGGCACCGGTGAGCAGCCCGCCCGCGACCAGGAGCCCGACGAACTTCGCCCCGCTGGCGAGGCGGCTTTCGGGTTCTCTTGGCGGCTGTGGCGCGCGCCGCGGCTTCGACCGCGGGGGCGGCAGGAACTTGTGCGGCTCGCGGAGGACGCGCGCCAGGTACTCCCGGTCGGCGCCGCTGGCGGACAGTACTTCCGCGGAAACGGCGTCCTCGACTTCGGCGGTGGCGGGTTCGCCGCCGCGTCGCCGATCGTGCACGAAGGTCATCGCCTTGGGTTCGGCCTCTGTGTCTCGATGTCGCGGGATTACGGGCCGTGGACCGTACCCCGTTCGACAGGGGGTGTGCTGCTTCGGTGTCCGTGGCCGCCTCGTGGGCCGTGCCGGACGTCTGTTCATCAGGGAACCCCGGTCCGGCGTTACCTGCCAGACTCGATCGGTGGAGGGTTGCCGCGCTACGACGAACGGCACAACGGTTCACCCGGGCAGACCAGTGCGGGCGGTCGGAACGGCGCAACGGCGGCGCCCGCGGCGGCTATTTCCCGTCGTCGGAGATCTTGGCGCCGTCGTCGAAGGTGAGCTTCTTCTGCTCGGTGGTCTCGGTGCCGTCGCTGTGCACCGTCTTCACCGTGCAGACCGTGACGCCCTTGCCGTCGTACTGGTGCACCTGCACGTGCTCGACCTCGAAGTACGCGACGTCGGCGTACTTCTTCTTCAGCCCGCTCGCGCCCTCGTCCTTGAGCCCGCCGGTGGTGAGGCCGTGCGCCTTGCCCGGGTTCTCGGTGACCTCGTCGAGGTACTTCTGGGAAATGGACTTGAGCGTTCCGGGGTCGTTGACGGGCGGCGTGACGTACATCGGCTCGTCCTGGCTCCAGGTCGGGTCGCTGGGGCCGGGCTTCTTCGGCTTGGGCGGCGTGGCGGGCGGCGCGGGCGGGACGAACGTGCCGCCGCTGGTGCCGGTCGTCGTCGGCTCGGTGCTGAAGCCTTCGGTGGGGCCGGGCTGATCGTTCGGCCGCGTGGTCAGGCTGTCGGCCAGCGTCGTGTCGCTGGTTTCGCGCTGGGAGGTTTCGCCGCGCGTCGTCGGCGGCGTGTCGGAGGCGGGGCCGCTGAAGGTCTCGCCGTCCAGCGTCGGCTGGCCCTGCATACCCGGCCAGTTCGGCATCGCCCTGCTGTCCTCCGGCTTGCCCATCAGGTACGAGCCCGCGAACAGCAGTGACACCACGACGCCGCCGGAGGACACCGCGGCGAACCAGGCCGCCTTCCGCCAGGTGCGCGGCGGGGTGACGGACGCGGGCACGCTGCCGAGGTCGAACGTGCCGAGCCCGTCGGCTGGGGGCAGCGCGTACACCCTGGCCTCGTCGTCGTCATCGCGACGGCGCTTCGGCGGCGTCAACGTCACGCGGGTGCGGGCCGGGGGACCGGGCGCGACCAGCGGGTTGGCGGTGCCGGTCGGCTCGTCCGCCTGGCCGGGCGGGGGCAGCGGCGCGGGCTCGGGCGTGGGTGCGGGCTCGGGCGATGCCGTCCTCGGCACGGGGAGGCTCCCCGTCGAAGAGAGGAAGCCGGAGGTGCTGCCGCGGCTGGTGCCCTCCTCCATGATCTGCGAGATCAGGGGCAGCGAGCCGCTGGCGGGCGGGTCGGCGAACTCCGGCGCGGCACGGCGGTGCCTGCGGGGGACCTGCTGCGGCGGCGGCACGGCGGGGGTCCAGGTGCCGGTACCGCCGCGCCGGTGCCTGCCCGCGTGCGAAGGAGGGTGATCCGTCGAATGTGCCCCACCGTTCATGCCGGATCGACCCCCGAGCGCCGCGGGCGTGACGGGAAACGCGGCCGGATTAGACCGATCGGACCAGCGGCGCGCCGTGGATGGCCGGGTGCGATGCTCCCGCCCCGGGAATTTGCACGCCCGGCTGCACGCGCACGCGCATGCGCGTTGCAGGATGCAAGGCCGTGACCCGGCCAGGACGAGGGGGGCACTCCCCAAGACTAAGAGGACGCCGGAGCCCGAGGTGCCGGGACCCCGTGGTTTCACCCTCTCGGGCGCGCCCAAATGGGCGTCACTCGCGAAAAAGTCTGGTACTGCTACCCGCCGTTGCGGTATTTGGCCTGGGTCGACTGCAGCGCCTTGGTCGCGACCGCGCCACTGCCCGCGGCGAGGATGACCGCCACGATGTCCATCCCGAAGCCACCCGAGGTCAGCAGCCACGCGAGCAGCGACACCGCGGTGGTGCCGCCCGCGACCGCCCACCGGCTGCGCACGTACTGCGCGATGGGGGCGCCCCCCGCGCGCTTGGTGGCCGCGTTGTTGAGCATCGCCAGGTACCCGGCGTGGCCGAGCGAGGCGAGCACACTGGCGATCGCGATGAGCACGGCGATCACGTTGAAGATGGCGTCCATGACACCAGTGTGCCCGTGAACCCGGCTTCCCGGCTCAGGGGTTCACCCTGATTTCGCCCCGGGTGCCGGATTTCAGCGGCCGAGCCTGCCCCGCCCGAGGTTGAGCAGCGCCATCGCCAGCTGCCGTCCTTCGGGCCCGAGGTCGCGGTAGCGCGCGAGCACGTCCATCTCGCGGTTGTAGACGATCCTGGTGCCGCCCGCCGCCATGCGCGCCGCGCCGATCGTCTTCGACACCTCGACGCGCCGCTTGACCAGGCGCAGGATTTCGGCGTCGAGGAAGTCGATCTCCTGGCGCAGCTCGCCGATCTGTTCGGCGGTCGGCGCCGCGGGAACCGCGTCCTCGGCTGGTCCGGTGTTCTTGGCGGTCTGCGCGTTCATCTGGTCCTCCGGTCGGTCCGGATCCACCTGCGGCCCCTGAGCTGACGAAAGCCCCGGGTCCGAGGACTCCGGGGCTTGGCGTGACTGCGGTTCGAGCACTACGCGATCACGGGAGCCGGAGTCCGGGTCCCGTAGAAAAATCGGTGCGCGCTCGTCTGGTGCACGCCGTCAGTATGGCACAGCCCGGCGGCCCGCTACCGCGAAACGGCGGAACCTGGCGTGCAGCACCAGGCTGAGCGCGAGCCAGCACAGCGGGACGATCGGCCAGAAGAACTGCACCGGCCCGGCGACCCAGCGCGCCACGAGCGCCGTCGCGATGACCGCGACGACGGCGGCGTGCACCCGGAGCGGCCGCGGGATCCCGCGCCGGGTGGCGGCGGGGGCCGGTTCCGGGAGATCGGCGGTGAGCTCGGTGAGTTCGTCGGTGTACCTGGCCGAGTAGACCCTGCCGAGCCGTTCTTCGATCTCGGCGAGGGTGAGCCTGCCGTCCGCGCCGGCCCGCTCCACGAGCTGCGCGATCCGTTCTCGTTCGGCGTCCGAAGCGCGGAGCCTGGCGGGGTTCGTGTCCATGTCCCCCACGGTCCCCGCCCGCGGACGGCGGCGCGTCGGCCCTGCGGCGGCAGTCGCGGCTACGTCCGCTGCGGTAGCGCAGTAGCGCCTCGACGTTCCGTCGGTGCCCCCGAGTAGCGTGAACACCCGATGGACACCCTCTTCGATCTCCCCGCCGAAACACCCGGAACCGTCCCCGGCCGCCATGCCGAGCTGCTCGAGGACCTGAACCCGGCCCAGCGGGACGCGGTCACCCACACCGGTGTCCCGCTGCTCGTGGTCGCGGGCGCGGGTTCCGGCAAGACGCGGGTGCTGACCAGGCGGATCGCGTACCTGCTCGGCGCGCGGGACGTGCACCCCGGCCAGATCATGGCGATCACCTTCACGAACAAGGCCGCGGCCGAGATGCGGGACAGGGTCAGCGAGCTGGTCGGCCGCCGGTCGAACGCGATGTGGGTGTCCACGTTCCACTCGATGTGCGTGCGGATCCTGCGCCGCGAGGCCAAGACGCTGGAGATGTCGTCGAGCTTCTCGATCTACGACTCCGACGACACCAAGCGCCTGATCACCCTGGTCGCGCGCGATCTCGACCTCGACCCGAAGCGGTACCCGGCGCGCACGCTCGCGGTGGGCATCTCGAACCTGAAGAACGAGCTGGTGGACGCCGACGGCGCCGCCTCGCGCGCGGCGAACGACCTGGAGCGCAGGGTCGCCGAGGTCTACGCCGAGTACCAGCGCAGGCTCGCGCAGGCCAACGCGATGGACTTCGACGACCTGATCATGCGCACGGTCGAGCTGCTGCAGGTGTTCCCCGACGTCGCCGAGTACTACCGGCGGCGGTTCCGGCACGTGCTGGTCGACGAGTACCAGGACACCAACCACGCGCAGTACACGCTGGTGCGGGAGCTGGCGGGCACGGAGACCAGCGGGACGGGCGTGCCGCCTGCCGAGCTGTGCGTCGTCGGTGACGCGGACCAGTCGATCTACGCCTTCCGCGGCGCGACCATCCGCAACATCGAGGAGTTCGAGCGCGATTTCCCGAACGCGCACACGATCCTGCTCGAACAGAACTACCGCTCGACGCAGACCATCCTGTCCGCGGCGAACGCGGTGATCGCGCGGAACCCGAACCGCAGGGACAAGCGGCTGTGGACCGATTCCGGCGACGGCGAGAAGATCGTCGGCTACGTCGCGGACAACGACCACGACGAAGCGGCCTTCGTCGCGAACGAGATCGACGCGCTGGCGGACCGCGGCGAGGCGAACTACGCCGACGTCGCGGTGTTCTACCGGACCAACAACCAGTCGCGCGTGTTCGAGGAGATCTTCATCCGGCTCGGCCTGCCGTACCGGGTGGTCGGCGGCGTGCGGTTCTACGAGCGGCGCGAGGTGCGGGACATGCTCGCCTACCTGCGCGTGCTGGCGAACCCGGAGGACACGGTCAGCCTGCGCCGGATCCTGAACGTGCCCAAGCGCGGCATCGGCGACCGCGCCGAAGCGGTCGTCGCGACGCACGCCGAGCGCGAGCGGATCTCGTTCGCGGCCGCGTTGCGCCAGGCGGCCGGCGGCGGGATCCCGCTGCTCAACCCGCGCTCGCAGAAGGCGATCGCCGGGTTCGTCGCGCTCTGGGACGACCTGCTGGAGCTGGTGGAACGCGGTGACGAGGTCGCCGACGTGCTGGAGGCGGTGCAGGAGCGCACCGGCTACCGCGCCGAGCTGGAGGAGTCGGACGACCCGCAGGACGCCTCGCGCGTCGAGAACCTCACGGAACTCGTGACCGTCGCGAGGGAGTTCACGGAGTTCGCCGTCGAGGTCGCGAACGCCGAAAGCGGCAGCCCCGAAGACACCGAAGACACCGACGGTGCCGAAGACGGCGCTGAAAGCGCGCCCCCGGCCGAAGACGCGGCGGCCGGGGTGCCGGCGGCCGGCTCGCTGCCCGCGTTCCTGGAGCGCGTCTCACTGGTCGCCGACGCGGACTCCATCCCGAGCCCCGATGGCGGCGAGGACGGCGAAGAGCAGGACGCCGGGGTGGTCACGCTGATGACGGTGCACACCGCGAAGGGCCTCGAGTACCCGGTCGTGTTCGGCACCGGCTGGGAGGACGGGGTGTTCCCGCACATGCGCGCGCTCGGCGACCCGGCGGAGCTGGCCGAAGAACGCAGGCTCGCCTACGTCGCCATCACGCGTGCGCGTCAGCGGCTGTACCTCTCGCGCGCGATGGTCCGGTCCGCGTGGGGGCAGCCGTCCTCGAACCCGCCGTCGCGGTTCTTCGACGAGATCCCCGCCGAGCTGCTCGACTGGCGTCGCGAGGAGCCGTCGTCGAGCGGTATGGGTGGCGGCTTCGGCTCGCCGCGCGCGGCGACCACCTGGGGCCGGAAGGCCGGCTTCGGCGAGTCGGCCCAGTCCGGGTTCGGCAGCCCGAAAACCTCGTTCAACAAGGGCTGGAAGGACACCGTCGCGCTCAAGCTCGACGTCGGGGACAGGGTCAGCCACGACAAGTACGGCCTTGGCACCGTGGTCTCCACCGACGGCACCGGCCCCCGCGCCACCGCGACGATCGACTTCGGCGGCTCCGGCAAGGTCCGGCTCATGCTGATCGGCAGCGTGCCGATGGTGAAGCTCTGACGAAGGCGGCCCGCGGCAGGGTTTTGAGCGAAATTGCCGGTGGGCGCGTTCGACGATAAGACCCCGCCACGTCGAAGAGGCGGAATTGCCCCTTGTTCGTACCTTCTCGTGCGGCCCATTCCGGGCTTCGGGTGATCGTCCCGGCACTGCCGCGCCCCGAAACTGTCGGACCACTCCGGTACAACGGTATCGAACACAAGTTCGAACTATGGGGTAAGCTGTCCTAGCGCCCCGGAGCGGGGAACAAACGGTGTGGCGTGGTGGTTTCGATACATCAGTAGCGGGGTACTGGAACGACTGGAGGACATCGCGGGGAGGGCGGCAGCGGATCGGGGTCCGCTCGCCGCCGAGGCGGCCACACTGGCCGCCGCGTGGACGTGCTTGCTGCGCCTGCACCGGCAGCAACCGGGGAAGCGGTGCGCACTCTGCGGCGGTGGCACGGGCACGCCCACCGAGCTGTGCAGCGCCTGGCAGGTGGCGGTGGCGTACTTGCTCCGCCGGATGCCGGAACGGCGCTGAGGGGACACTCGGGGAGTGTTCTCAGCGCCGTTGGCGAATGCCGGGAGAGGGCCCGGTAGAGGGCTTCGAGGGGAAGGAGTCAGAGCTTGACGCCGCGGGCCGCGAGCCACGGCTGCGGGTTGATCTTCTTGCCAGCCGGGGTCCACACCTCGAAGTGCACGTGCGGGCCGGTGGACTGGCCGCGGTTGCCGATCTCGGCGATCTTGTCGCCCGCTTCGACCTTCTGGCCCGCGCGCACCGAGAAGCTGTTCATGTGGCCGTAGACGTTGATCGTGCCGTCGTCGAGCTGGATCCGGACCCACAGGCCGAAACCGCTGGCGGGGCCGGCCTCGATCACGGTGCCGCCCATGGCGGCGACGATCGGGGTGCCGATGGAGTTCGCGATGTCCACGCCGAGGTGGCTCGTGCCCCACCGCGCGCCGAAGCCCGAGGTGAAGGTGCCCTGGGCGAACCGGACGCACTTGGGCTTGTTCTTCTCCGCCTCGGCGGCCTTGGCCGCGGCGTCGTCGCGCTCCTGGCGGGCCTGGGTGATGTGTTCGCTGTCGCTGAGCTTCTGCACCTCGGCGGAAGCGTCGCTGACGCGGGCCACCGGGAGCAGCTCGGGCGCACCCGCGGTGGCGTCGCCGCCGACTCCGAACGCCGCACTCGCGTCACGAGCGCTGGCCAGCGGCGTCACACCGCCGTGCGAATCGGTGGAGTCGGTCGCGGCGGCCTGCAGGGTCTGGCCTGCGGCCGCGGCGGCGAAGGCGCCGCAGGCGACCGCGGCGACCACGACGCGGCCACGAAGGGCGGAGGGGGGCGCGGGGAGCCGGTGCGTGCCCCGGACGCGGACAGCCGCACCGTCCAGTGCGTCATCCAGGTCCGGGGAAGGAGCTTGGCCGCCGGGGGAGCGGTGTCGAGCCAAGACAGGGCCTTCCGTTACTCGGGGAGTCGAACCACCAGACCCGGGCGGGGGATCCCGGTGAGCCGACCTCGGGGGTGGTTGGCTCGGTGCCTGCGTTCGTGATCCGACTGTAATGGGGGACCGGGGGACAGTAACGAAGGGGCACCGGTGTGAGCAAGAACAGGCACGTTTCTGGGCCGAACGGGGAGTCGTGACGGACGATCAACTACGGCGGTGACGTCGAAAAGAGCGCAAATTACTCCATTCGATGTGACCTGCATTACAGTCGCGCAACGACTTGCGGGCGGTGGCGTCGGCAGACTCTTGACCTCGGGTGGAGGGTCTCGCGGCGGTGCCGCCGCCCGTGCGCCGGGCGCGGGCGGTCTCGCGGCGGACCAGCGCGCCTCTTGCTAGCGTCGTCCGCGATGTCCTCGCTCACCTGGCCCTTCCGAGGGGCACCTTCGGAATCGGATCCCCGGTCACTGGACGCCGTCGGCCAGCGCGCGGAAAGGCTGCTGCTGTTCGCACTCGCCGGCGGTGCCGCGGGCGGGCTGCTCGAAGCGGCCGGTGGCGTGGTCCCCGCCGTCGACGGCGGTTCGCCCGGCTTCACCAGCGCGCCGGTGCTCGTGGTGCTCGCGCTGCTCGGTCCCGCGCTGGCCTGGGTGAACGCGCTGCGGGGGCGGCTGCCCGTGGCCGCGGGCCTGCTCGCCGGGGTGGCCGCGCTCGCCCCCGGCAGGCTGGTGCTCGACCTGCAGCTCGCCGCCGACCCGACGTTCGCCGCGCGGCCAGAGTTGTACCGGGCGACGAGCTTCGTGTTCCCCGCGCCCGGCGCCGGGCTGTGGCTGCTGGTCGCGGGGCACGGGGTGCTGCTGGTGGCCGGGGCGGTCGCGATGCGCGCGTCGAGCAGCCTCACCGATCCGGCAGGCGCCCCCGGCGCGCGGCCGTGGCTGCTGCCCGCGCTGCTCGCGGCGCTGGTCGCGGCGGTCGGGGTCACGATGGCGCCGTACCGGTCGGACGACCCGTTCCTGCCCGCGCCGAACGCGTTCGAAGGTCCCGTCGTCGCGATGGCCGCGTTCCTGCTGATCGCCTGCCTGACACCGCTGTCCGCCGCGATCTGCACCGGTTTCGGCACCGCCGAGGTCGGCCGCGGCGGCCTTCTCGGCCTCGCGGCCGCGCTCGCCGGGCTGGCCGTGCCGAGCCTGGTCGCCGGGTTCAGCGTGCCGTCGGCGGGGATTTCCGCGGGGCCGATCGTGACGCTGGCGGGGGCGGCGGCACTGGTCGCCGTCGCGCTCGTCGGCGACCGCGCGCCGTCCGCGGCACCGCCGGAAGAGGACGCTCCGGAGGCGGTGCTTCCCGGCGCGCGCAGGCTGAACTTCGTGACCGGCTGGCTCGCGCTGGTGACCGCGGCGTTCGCCGTGGCGGGCACCTTCACCCCCCAGGTGCTCACCGCCGCGGGCGCTCCGGCGGCGCAGAGCCCGGCGCGCTGGCTGCTGCTGTTCTCCGGCGTGGTCACCGGGCTCGCCGGGCTCGCGCTGCTCGTGCCCAGGATCGCCGCGACGGTCCGCCCGGCGATCTCGGTCTGTTCCCTCGGCGTGCCGTTCGCCGCGGTCGCGGTGTTCGGCACCGCGCGCTCGGCGTCGGAGATCGGCGGGCTGTCGGACGGGTCCGGCGTGGTGTGGACGTGGCTCGCGCTGGTCTTCGCCGTGGTCACCGCGTGCTGCTCGGTGGTGTCCGGGATGGTCGAGCGTGACGTGGATGACGCTGACGGCGACGCGGACGAGCGGCGCCCTGGCCCGGACGTGCTCGCCCCGCTGGCCGCGGCCGCCCTGCTCGCGGTCGTCGGCGCCGGGCTCCCGCCGATCGACGCCGACGGCTACCGGGCACCGGGGCTGTGGTCCAACTTCGGCACCGAGTCGTGGGGCATCCTCCTGATCTTGCTCGCGGTCGTCGGCGCCTGCGTGCTCGCGCCGCGGAGCAGGCCGTCGAGGGCGGCGGCCCTGCTCGTCGGCGCCGCCGCGGTGACCGCGGCCCGGCTCGTCGAACTCCCCGCGCTGGAAGGCGGCGTCGCGAACGCCACCGCGAGCACCGGGTGGTGGCTGACGCTCGCGAGCACGGTGGGGCTGCTGGTGGCGGCGGTGCTCGCGGTGGCCCGGAAGCGGTCGTGAACCGCCAGGTCACCAGGGTGGTGCTCGCGGTCATGGGCGACGGCGACGCCGGTCTGGCCACCGCGTTCGCGAGGGTTCTGCGCGACGCGGGTGCCGAGGTGGTCTTCGCCGGAGTGCTGGCGACGGTCGCGGACGTCATCGCGACGGCCGGGCAAGAGGATCCCCGCGCGCTGGCCGTCACCGGCGCACGAGAGGAAGACGTCGTCGCGCTCGCCGCGGAAGGCGTGCCGCTCTTCGTCTTCGGCGAGCCGTCACCGCCCGTAGTGCCCGACGGCGTCGCGGTGGTGGGACCCGAGTGGGACGAAGCCGCCGAAGCGGTGCTCAGTGCGCGGTTTCACACCGCGGAAGCACCGTCTGACCGCGCACGGTGACGGACTTCACCGGATGCGGAGTGCCCGACCTCTCCGCAGGTCGCTAGGGTCGTTTGCGTCGCAGAGCGGGAGCTGTCGCGCGCTGGCCACCAGCAGGTGCGCAGACGCCCGCGGTCAAAGCACCGTGACATCAGAAGCACAGTTGGTTCAGCAGCACAGTGGTTTCAAAAACACAGTGGCGTGTCGTCAGGAGACTGGAGTAGTGGACCTCTACGAGTACCAGGCGAGGGATCTCTTCGCCGCCCACGGAGTGCCGGTTCTGCCCGGCGCCGTGGCGAACAATCCGGAAGAAGCCAAGGCCGAGGCCGCCAGGATCGGTGGCCAGGTCGTCGTCAAGGCGCAGGTGAAGGTCGGTGGCCGCGGCAAGGCCGGTGGCGTGAAGCTGGCCCAGACCCCTGACGAGGCGAAGGAGAAGGCGGAAGCCATCCTCGGGCTCGACATCAAGGGGCACATCGTGCACCGGGTGCTGGTGGCCGAGGCCTCCGACATCGCCGAGGAGTACTACTTCTCCTTCCTGCTGGACCGCGCGAACCGCACGTTCCTCGCGATGGCGTCCGCCGAGGGCGGCGTCGAGATCGAGCAGCTCGCGGTCGAGCGCCCCGACGCGCTGGCCAAGATCGCCATCGACCCGATCGCGGGTGTCGACAAGGCGAAGGCCACCGAGATCCTGACCGCGGGCAAGTTCCCGGCGGAGGTCGTCGACGAGGCCGCCGACGTCGTGGTGAAGCTGTGGGAAGCCTTCGTCGCCGAGGACGCCACCCTCGTCGAGGTCAACCCGCTGGTGCGCGACCCGCAGGACAAGATCATCGCCCTCGACGGCAAGGTCACCCTCGACGAGAACGCCGGGTTCCGCCAGCCGGGCCACGAGGTGCTCGTCGACAAGCAGGCCGAGGACCCGCTGGAGGCCAAGGCCAAGGCGAAGGACCTCAACTACGTCAAGCTCGACGGCCAGGTCGGCATCATCGGCAACGGCGCGGGGCTCGTCATGTCCACTTTGGACGTCGTCGCGTACGCGGGTGAGAAGCACAACGGCGTGAAGCCCGCCAACTTCCTCGACATCGGCGGCGGCGCCTCGGCGGAGGTGATGGCGGCCGGGCTGGACGTCATCCTGCACGACGCCGACGTCAAGAGCGTGTTCGTCAACGTGTTCGGCGGCATCACCGCGTGCGACGCGGTCGCCACCGGCATCGTCGAGGCGCTGAAGATCCTCGGCGACGAGGCCACCAAGCCGCTCGTCGTGCGGCTCGACGGCAACAACGTGGTGGAGGGCCGCCAGATCCTGGCCGACGCCAACCACCCGCTGGTCACCGTCGTGGACACCATGGACAACGCGGCCGACAAGGCCGCCGAGCTCGCTGCGGCAGGTGCGTGACATGTCGATCTTCCTGACCGAGAACAGCAAGGTCATCGTCCAGGGCATCACCGGGTCCGAGGGCACCAAGCACGCGACCAAGATGCTGAAGTCCGGCACCGACATCGTCGGCGGCGTGAACGCCCGCAAGGCGGGGCAGACCGTCACCATCGAGGGCAAGGACCTCACCGTCTTCGGCACCGTCGAAGAGGCGATGAAGGAGACCGGCGCCGACGTGTCGGTCATCTTCGTGCCGCCGAAGTTCGCCAAGGACGCGGTCATCGAGGCGGTCGACGCCGAGATCCCGCTCGCGGTGGTGATCACCGAGGGCATCCCGGTGCACGACTCGGCGTACTTCTGGGCCCACGCGGGCGCGAAGGGCAACAAGACCCGGATCATCGGGCCGAACTGCCCCGGCGTGATCAGCCCCGGCAAGTCCAACGCGGGCATCATCCCCGCCGACATCACCGGCCCCGGCAAGATCGGCCTGGTGTCGAAGTCCGGCACGCTGACCTACCAGATGATGTACGAGCTGCGGGACATCGGCTTCTCCACCGCGGTCGGCATCGGCGGCGACCCGGTCATCGGCACCACGCACATCGACGCGCTCGCGGCGTTCCAGGACGACCCCGAGACCGAGGTCATCGTGATGATCGGCGAGATCGGCGGCGACGCCGAGGAGCGGGCCGCGGACTACATCAAGGCCAACGTCACCAAGCCGGTCGTCGGCTACGTGGCGGGCTTCACCGCGCCGGAGGGCAAGACGATGGGCCACGCCGGCGCCATCGTCTCCGGCTCGTCCGGCACCGCCGCGGCGAAGAAGGAGGCCCTCGAGGCCGCGGGCGTCAAGGTCGGCAAGACCCCGACCGAGACCGCCAACCTCGCGCGGGAGCTGTACCAGGGCCTGCACTGAGCGGGTTCGAGCTGAACGGCTGACGGGCCGGGCACCCATCGGGTGCCCGGCCCGTTGTCGTTGGTGAGTGGCCAGTTCGGCCGCCGACGCAACCGTTTGCGGTCCCGGCACGTCGGTTACTCGCAGAGGGCGCGGTGCGCTAGCTTTCCGGTGCGCGCCGACCTCGTATTCGTTTCCGACGGCCACATGGCAGAGCTGGCATCGGTCCAGCGAGTTCCTCGAATGACAGGAGAGCACGGATGTCCTTCCCCAGCGGGCCCGGTTACCCCCAGCAGGGTGGTGGCGCGCAACCCGGCCCCCAGGCCCCCGGCACCGGCGGGTTCGGCCAGGCGGGCCCGGCGCAGCAACCTCCGGCGCCGCCCGCGCCGTCGCAGGCGAGCGCGGGGATCCCGATGAACCCGGGCGTGCTCGCCGCGCTCGTCACCACCGTGCTCGGGGTGGTGGCCTACTTCCTCAGCTTCTCCAGCGAGGCTTCCGGCACCAGCATGGTCGTCACGCTGCTGCTCGTCGGCGGCCTGCTCGCCGCGCTGCGGCTGCTGCCGAACGGCCCGAAGGCGCTGCCGTTCGCCACGGTGATCAGCGTGGCCGGTGGGCTGCTCGGCGTCTCCACGGTGGTCGGCGCGCCCGCCGACTCCACCGTGCCCGGCATCGTGGTCGTGCTGCTGATCGTCGGCATCCTGCAGCTGCTCGCCGCGGTGGCGGCCCTGCTGTTCGAGTACAAGCTGCTCAAGGTGCCCGCCCCGAAACCGCAGCAGCCGCAGCAGCAGGCGTACGGCCAGGGGTTCGCGCCGCAGCAGCACCAGCAGCAGAACCAGCAGTTCCCGCAGGGCCAGACGACGCAGTACCCGCAGCCGCAGCAGGGCCCGAACGAGGGTGGCGGGTTCGCCCAGCCGACGAAGTACGGCCCGCCGGTGACGCCGCCGGGTTCGGCTCCGCAGCAGCCGCCCCAGCCGCAGGCCACCACCTACGCGCCGCAGCAGGGCCAGTTCTACCAGCAGCCCAGCGGCGAGGGTGAGCAGAAGCCCGGCACTCCGCCGGGAGGCTTCGGCCAGCCCAGCTGACCCTCCGGCTCAGGCACGGAAACGCCCGCGGTGACCCTCGGTGTCACCGCGGGCGTTTTTGTCATGCGGCTGACTCGACCGGGTGGGGATGGGCGCACCTGGCGCGGAAAAACCGGCGTGGCTCACCCGGACGGCCCAACGCGAATGCGATGGTTTTGATCATGCTGCTCGCCACGTCTGAACGCCAGGAGGGGGACGAGCTGCCGCCGGAGCCCGGCGACGGCGACGCGCTCACGGGCGCGGCGCGCACGCGGGCCGTGCTGGCAGCCGCCCTGTCTCCGCTGGTCACCGGGTACCTGGTGGTCGCGGCGCTGCTCGCGCTGGTCACCGCGATCGCCTCGCAGGCGCAGTTCAGCACCACCGGCGTGCTGTTCGCCGCGGCGCCGGCGTGGCTCGCGGCGTACCAGGTGCCGGTGGAGATCGCGGGCCAGCAGCTCGGCGTGCTGCCCCTGCTCGCGACGATCGGCGTGTGCCTGCTGGTGGCGCGCGCCGCGGGCAACGCCGCCCAGCGCCTCGGCTACCGCGAGCCCGGTCGCGCGGTGCCGCTGGTCGCGGTGATCGCGGGCGCGCACGCGGTGGCGGGCACGGTCGTCGCCGTCGTGGTCACCAGCCCCCAGCTCGACGTCGAACCGCTCCCGGCGTTCGGCGCGCCCGCGCTGCTGTCCGCGCTCAGCGCCGTCGCCGGTGTCGCGCCCCGGTGCGGCGCACGGCGGGTGCTGCACGCCTACCTCGACCCGATCGCGATCCGCGGCCTCCGCGCGGGTGCGCTCGGCCTGGCCGGGCTGGTGCTGTGCGGCGCGGTCGTGTTCACGGTTTCGTCGCTGCTGAGCTTTTCGACGATGCGCGAGCTGTTCGCCGCGGGCGGGCCGGGTTTCGGCAGCGGCGCCGGGATGACGCTGCTGTCGCTCGGGTACCTGCCCAACGCGGTTGTCGGCGGCCTCGGGTTCGCGGCCGGGCCGGGCTTCTCGATCGGCGGCGCCACCGTGTCGGCGTTCGGCTACACCGGCGGCCCGGTGCCCGCGCTGCCGTTGCTGGCAGGCGTGCCGGAGAGCCAGGCCGGGTGGTGGCCGGTGTTCCTGCTGCTGCCCCTAGCCGTCGGCGCGCTGGTCGGCTGGACGCTGCGGGCGATCGATCCCGATCCGGTGGTGCGGCTGCGCACGGTGGCGGTCGCGGGCGCGCTCGTCGGGTTCGGCTGCGTGCTCCTGTGCACCTTCGCGGGCGGGAGGCTGGGCGGCGGCGCTTTCGACCCCGTTTCGATGTCGGCGGTCACGGTCTCGCTGGCGGCGTTCTGCTGGATCGTGATCCCGGGCGGGTTCGTCGCCTGGCTGGCCGGGCCGAGCGCGCCGGAGCCCGCCGCCGAAGAGCCCGCCGCCGAAGAGGCCGTCGCCGCAGTTCCCGCCGAGGAGCCGGTCGAAGCGCCTGCGGAGGAAGCCGTCGAGGAGTCGTTCGACGAGGCCCACGAAGAGCCGTTCGCCGAATCCGAGGACACCTGGGACGACCTGGAAGACCTCGAAGCCGGGATGGCCGAAGAGGAAGAAGAGCCCGAACCAGCGGAAACCGGCGAAGGTGCCGGAGACCACAGCGAGCCGGAGCCGGAGGCCGCGACGGCGGAACACGGGCAGGACCGGGCTGATCCCGAGGTCGAGCCGGAAAAGTGACCGGCAGCGCCCGCTTCGGGTGCGCTCGCTGGCCGCGTCTACGCTGAACACCCCCAGGTGGATCGCGCCAAGGAGACCATTCTGTCCAGTCGGTTGGACCTGCCCACGCCGGTCAAGCTCGTGGTGCTCGCGTCCGGTTCCGGGACGCTGCTGCAGGCCGTGCTCGACGCCGCGCGCAAGCCCGGGTACCCGGCGAGGGTCGTCGCCGTGGGCACCGACCGCACCGGGATCGAGGCGCTGGACCGAGCGGAGCGCGCGAGCGCACCGCACTTCACGGTGCGCCTGTCGGACCATCCCGACCGTGCGGCCTGGGACGAGGCGCTGACCGAGGCGGTCGCCGTCTACCGGCCCGATCTGGTGGTGTCCGCGGGGTTCATGAAGATCCTCGGCCCCGGCTTCCTCGCCCGGTTCTCCAACCGGGTGCTCAACACGCATCCCGCGCTGCTGCCCGCGTTCCCCGGCATGCACGCGGTGGCGGACGCGCTCGAACTCGGCGTGAAGGTGACCGGCTCGACCGTCCACTTCGTGGACGCGGGCGTCGACACCGGGCCGATCATCGCGCAGGAGGCGGTGCCGGTCGAGGCCGACGACGACGAGGCGCGGCTGCACGAACGGATCAAGGCGGTCGAGCGCCGCCTGCTGGTCGAGGTGATCGAACGGCTCGGCCGCGGCGGGTGCACTGTGGACGGACGAAAGGTGAGTTTCAGGTGATGGGATCCACGGAGTCCACTTCGGACGGCCGGCGGCCGGTGCGCCGCGCGCTGATCGGCGTGTCGGACAAGACGGGCCTGCTCGAGCTCGCGACCGGGCTGCACGCGGCCGGGGTCGAGATCGTCTCCACCGGCGGCACCGCGAAGGTGATCGCGGACGCGGGCGTGCCGGTGACGCCGGTCGAGGAGGTCACCGGGTTCCCGGAGTCGCTCGACGGCAGGGTCAAGACGCTGCACCCCCGCGTGCACGCCGGCCTGCTCGCCGACCGCGACCGGCCGGAGCACGTCGAGCAGCTGCGCCAGCTCGACATCGCGCCGTTCGACCTGCTCGTGGTGAACCTGTACCCGTTCCGGCAGACGGTGGCGTCCGGGGCGAGCCCCGAGGACTGCGTCGAGAACATCGACATCGGCGGGCCCGCGATGGTGCGCGCGGCGGCGAAGAACCACGGCAGCGTCGCGGTCGTGGTGGACCCCGCGCGGTACGAGTGGGTGCTTTCGTCCGTGCGCGACGGCGGTTTCGCGCTGGCGGACCGGAAACGGCTCGCTGCCCAGGCCTACGCGCACACCGCGAGCTACGACGTCGCGGTCGCCGCGTGGTTCGCCAACGTCTACGCCCCCGCGGACGACTCCGGGTTCCCCGAGTTCACCGGCGGCGCGTGGGAGCGCGGCGAAATCCTCCGCTACGGCGAGAACCCGCACCAGCGGGCCGCGGTCTACAAGCACTGGCGCGGCGGGCTCGCGCACGCCGAGCAACTGCACGGCAAAGCCATGTCGTACAACAACTACGTCGACACCGACGCCGCGCGGCGGGCGGCCTACGACTTCAGCGAGCCCGCGGTCGCGATCATCAAGCACGCGAACCCGTGCGGTATCGCGGTCGGCGCGGACGTCGCCGAAGCGCACCGCAAGGCGCACGCGTGCGACCCGGTCTCGGCCTACGGCGGCGTGATCGCCAGCAACCGGCCGGTCACGCGCGAAGCGGCGGAGCAGATCGCGGAGGTGTTCACCGAGGTCGTGCTCGCGCCCGAGTTCGACGCCGACGCGCTGGAAGTGCTGCGCCGCAAGAAGAACGTGCGGCTGCTGCGCCTCGCGCCGCTCGCCGACGCCGATCCGATCGAGTTCCGGCCGATCTCCGGCGGCATGCTGGTGCAGACCGTCGACACGATCGAGGCGCCCGGTGACGACCCGGCGAACTGGCAGCTCGCGACCGGCGAAGCGGCCGACGAGGCGACGCTGGCGGATCTCCGGTTCGCGTGGCGCGCGGTGCGGGCGGTGAAGTCGAACGCGATCCTGCTCGCGCACGACCTCGCGACCGTCGGCGCCGGGATGGGCCAGGTCAACCGGGTCGACTCGTCGCGGCTCGCCGTGCAGCGCGCCGGGGACAGGGCCAAGGGCTCGGTCGCCGCGTCCGACGCGTTCTTCCCGTTCCCCGACGGGCTGCAGGTGCTGCTCGACGCGGGCGTGCGCGCGGTGGTGCAGCCGGGGGGCTCGGTGCGGGACGCCGAAGTGATCGCGGCCGCCGAGGAAGCGGGCGTCACCCTGTACCTCACCGGCACCCGCCACTTCGCCCACTGACCCCCGTCACCCTGAGCGACCCCTGGCCTGGTCGCGGAGTGCGTTTAGCCCGCTAAACGCACTCCGCGACCAAGCTGGAAGGTCCGGAATGGGGGGAATGGGCGGATTGGGGTGTGAAGGCGGCTACGGTGCGTGTGTGCCCCAGGAGTCGGGCTGGGTGCCGTCGATATCGGTGAAGCCGTAGGTCCTGGCGAGGTCGGCGGCGGTGACCGACCGCTGGTTCCAGCGCGCGCGGTCCTGGTCGGCGGCGAGCGAGGCGACGGCCCTGCCGACGTAGCGGGGTGATTCGGACTGGGCGAATCCCGGCGGCGCGGTGGGGTTGCCGTCGGCGCGGTCCTGGTCGAGCGCGTCGCGCCAGTGGGGTTCGGCGACGCCGAAGTTGTCGAGCATCATCTCCGAACGCAGCCAGCCCGGCGTGATGGCGACGGCGGTCGCGCCGTGCGGTTCGAGCTCGTGCCCTTGGGAGAAGGCGAGCCGGTTCACCGCGACCTTCGCCAGGTCGTAGAACACCGAGATCCGGTACTCGGCCGCGTTGAACTCGGTGGTGCCGTCGGTGATCTCGGCGAGCAGGCCGCCCCGGCGGCGGATCAGCAGCGGCAGCAGGTGGTGGGAGGTGATCAGGTGGGTGTCCACGGCGAGCCGGAGGATGCGCAGGCCGGTGTCGAGATCGTGCTCCCAGATCGGGGTGTTCCAGTCGGCGGGGCCGCCCTTGAGCACCTCGGCGCCCCAGATGTCGTTGACCAGCACGTCGATCCCGCCGTGCTCGGCGTCGATCCGCTCGGCGAGGCGGCGCACCTGGGCCGGGTCGAGGTGGTCGACCGGGACGGCGATGCCGGTGCCGCCGAGTCCGGTGACCAGGTCGGCGGTCCCTTCGATCGTCTCGGCGCGGTCGTAGTCCGACGGGATCGCGCCGGTGACGCTGCTGCGCCCGGTGCAGATCACGGTGGCGCCGGCTTCGCCGAGCGCGGCGGCGATACCGCGCCCGGCGCCCCTGGTCGCGCCCGCGACCACCGCCACCCGGCCTCGCAGTGCCTCAGGATCAGGTGCCCAGGTCATCGGGCGAGTATGCGCGACCGGAACCTCGGCGAGCTACCCGATGCACTGATCTGTACCTAAACTTCCTCATTTGAGGTAACTTGGATGCTGTTACGGATGGATGAGGAAGGGCCGATGCTGGAGCTGTACTCGGTGGAGCAGGTGGCCGATCTCCTCGGCCTGCACGTCCGCACGGTCCGGGGCTACGTGCGGGACGGAAAGCTGCCCGCCACCCGCATCGGCAAGCAGTACCGGATCGCGCGCCACGACCTCGAGGAGTTCACCGGCGGTGCGCTGCCGGGGCCGGTTCAGCGGCACCGGCGGGTCGAGGTGACCAGCGTCGTGCAGGTCGACGCGGTCGATCCCGACACCGCGAGCCGGATCGGCATGACGGTGGTGGGCATGCTGAACGGCCGGGACTCGGGCGACGCGCGGATCCGGGTCGAGACGGCCTACGACGCCGAACGCGCCTGCCTGAAGATCGTGCTGATCGGGGACACGGACGACACCGCCGAGCTGCTGCGGCTCGTCGGAGCGATGGCCAGGGGAGATCGATGACCGAGAACTACCGGAGCGCGCTGGGCAAGCGCATCGTCGAACAGCGCTATCGCGCGCTGCTCGACACGTGGCCGGTCGAGAAGACCGAGCTGCGCGTCCCGACGAGGGAAGGCGAGACGTTCGTCGTCGCGAGCGGCCCGGAGGACGCGCCGCCGGTGATCGCCCTGCAGGGATCGGGCGCCAACGCGGCGATGTGGCTGCCGTCCATCGCCGTGCTTTCCGCGCGGTTGCGGGTGTACGCGGTCGACGTGATCGGCGAGCCCGGGTTCAGCGCGCCCTCGCGCCCGGAACTGGGTTCCGAGGCGTACGCGTGGTGGCTCGACGACGTGCTGCGCGAGCTGGGGCTGAGCGAGGCGGCCTTCCTCGGCGTTTCGCTGGGCGGCTGGTTCGCGATCGACTACGCGTCGCGAAGGCCGGACGCGGTGACCCGGCTCGTGCTGCAGACGCCGAGCGGGATCGGCAGGCAGAAGCTCGGCGTGCTGTTCAAGGCGATCGCGTTGCGCCCCTTCGGTGACTGGGGAGCGCGCAAGCTGCTGCGCGGTGTCGCGGGCGTGGACGTGCCGGCGGGTGACGAGCTGGTCGACCTGATGCTGAGCGTGGGCAAGCAGTTCCAGTACCGGATGGGCACGATCCCGATCTTTTCCGACGAAACGCTGGCCGGCCTGAAGATGCCGGTGTTCGTGGAGGTCGGCGGTAAGGATTCGATGATCGACACCCACGCCACCCAGCGGCGGGTCGAGGCGAACGCGCCGAACGCGTTGGTGCGGATGCTGCCGGAGGCGGGGCACCTCCCGCTGAAACCGTCGCGGCCGTTGCTGAAGTTCCTCGGCGGTGCCCCGTGACGGCCCGGCGCGGCGGATGATCGAGGTCGGGCACGCCTGACCACGTCAGCAAGGACGCCGTCCCGAAAGCGCGGCACCGTCAGGCAAGGCGGCTGCGGCTGATCGGCGAGGCGCTCGACACCGGGCGCGAGGTCGCGGTCGACAACACCAATCCCTCGGCGGAGGAGTGGCAGCCGATCATGGCGGCGGACCGGGAGCGCGGAGCGGGGGTCGTCGGCTACTGGTTCCCGCCGGACCTCGCCGGGGCGCGGGCGCGTGACGCCGTACGGGACACCGAAACCCGAGTGCCCGACGTGGGGCTATGCCACCCTGAAGCGCCTGCGGCGGGCCGACGGGTGCGGCAAGCCGTTCGACGCGGGGGTTCTCCCGGTCGATGGCGGAGACCGCGCAGGCACTGCTGACCGAGTTCGGCGCCCGCTACGCCTATGCCGAGAGCGACGAGATCTCCGTCGTGCTCGACCCCGGCCACGGCATGTTCGGGCGCAGTGTGTGGAGAAGATCGTTTCGATTTCGGCTGGCGTCACCTCCGCCGTGTTCACCCACGCCGCCGGGCAGCCGGCCCAGTTCGGATGCCGAGGTCACCGCCACCAGGCGGGATGACGCAGGCGAGCCCGCTTCGGGCGGCGATTCCGCTGGGTAGGCTTGCGGTATGACCGAAGAAGGCGGTGTACCGACGGGGCCGGTCGCGCCCGGGGACTTCCGGGTGTCCGATGTGGACCGTGCGAGGGCGGCGGCGCTGCTCGAAGAGGCGGTGGGTCAGGGCATGATCACCCTGGCCGAGTTCGAAGAGCGCGCCGGGATCGCGATGGCCGCGCGGGTTCGCCGCGAGCTGGAATCGGTGCTCGCGGACCTCCCGGTGGGCGAGGCCGCCGCCGTCGAGGAGGCGCCGCTGGAGCTGAGCGCGGGGATGGGTGAGGTGAAGCGGACCGGTCGCTGGGTCGTGCCGCGCCGGATCACCGCGCGGTGCTCGATGGGCAACGTCAAGCTCGACTTCACCGAAGCCGACTGCAGGCACAGTGAAGTCGGGCTCGAGGTGCACTGCGGGTGGGGCACCGTGACCGTGATCGTGCCGAAGGGCTGGACCGTGCTGACGGAGTCGATCTCGGTCGGGTCCGGCGATTTCGTCAACAAGGCGACCGGGCCGGGCAGCCACGGCAAGCCGGTGCTGCGGGTGAGCGGCAAGGTGACCGCGGGCACGATCAAGCTCAAGCACCCGCGACGCTGAGCGGCCAGGATCCGCTTCGCGCGCCGGAATTGTCGGTGCGCCGCGGTAGTGTTGAAATCAGGGGCTCCCCTGAAGCGGGTGTACGAAGGGTGGACCTCGTGTGGGGGCGAAGGGCACCCCTCACCGGCGGTGCCGGTAGGCCGTGCGGGCGGCGCGCGGGAGCCACGAGCCGTCGCCGGGCGGGGCGAAGACCTCGTCCAGGTGGGCGATCAGCTCGGGCAGGCCGTGGTGGCGGTCGCCGGTCCGCCAGACCAGTGAGTGCGGGTAGTACGGCATCGGGCCCGCCACCGGGATCCGCCTCAGGTCGTGGTCCTGCGGCCAGACGATGCTGGTCCGGTCGCCGACGAAGGTGAGCGTGGTCGCCGATTCGGCGACCACGTCGAGCAGCGCCTCGATGCCGAAATCGGGGCCGGTCGCGTCGACGGTGATGCCGAAGTCCTCGGACAGTTCGCGGTAGAAGTCCTCCCATTCGCTGCCGCCCGCGATACCGGGCATCCAGACCCGGAACGGCGCGAGCTCGGCCATCCGGACCGATCTGGCCGCGGCCAGCGGATGCCGGTTGCCGACCACGACCTGAACCGGGTCGAGGTAGGCGAACGCGTGCTCCAGCCCGGCGCCGACCGGCTCGCGCAGGTAGGCGAACCCGGCGTCGATCTCGCCGTCCCGCAGCGCGCGCGTCATGTCGTCGGCGTTCGCCAGCGTCACCGTTTCGACCGGAAGATCGGGGTGCCCGCGGCGGAACTCGCGCAGGATGTCCGCCGTGCAGACGCGGCGGTGCCGCACGTCGACGCGCAGTGGCCGGGTTTCCGGCCGCACCGAGCCGATCGCGTCCTCGACCGCGGTCAGCACCGCCCGCGCGCGGGGCAGGAACGTCCGCCCGTCCGCGGTCAGCGCCGCGCCCGTGGCGACGCGGGCGAACAACGCGGTGCCGAGATCGGTTTCCAGCGCGGCGATCCGCTTCGACACGGCTTGCTGGCTGATGCCGATCTGATCGGCGGCGAGCCGGAACTGCCCCTCCTCGGCGACCGCGACGAACGCGCGCAGGCCGTCGAAGTTCATGACCGCGACCCTAACATCGCACAACAAACGGTTGTCGTACCTGACTTCGATGCGCGGAACGGCCGAGTGTGGCGTGCGCACGAACAACCCCGAATTGTGCACTGCTCGGGCACGGGTGCGTGCCCTACCCGGAGGCGGTGGTACTCCGGCGTGAGCGCGGCCGCCGCGATCCCCAGCGCGCTGGAACCGGGCGCACCATCGGTGCGGCTGCATATCGTCCACTGTGGACGAACTGCGCACGGCGTGCGGCATGGAGTTGCGGCGCCACCCGTCGAAACCGTTCGCCGACGGCGTGTGCTCCGGCGGTTCGACGCACCTCGGCTCGACCGTGACGGCCACCGCGGACATCGTGCGCTGGTTCACCGGCCGGTTCCCACCGGGATAATCGGCGGGATGGGGATCTGTGCCGACGACGGACAGCGGCTGTGGGCGGTGGAGCGCGGTGCCGGGGCACCGGTGGTGTGCTGCCACGGCGGGCCGGGGCTGTGGGACATGTTCGAGGACGTGACATTGCCGGGCCGGGTGATCCGCTGGGACCAGCGCGGCTGCGGCCGGTCGGCGCCCGGCGGCCCGTATTCGCTGGCACGGACCGTCGACGACCTGGACGCGGTGCGGCGCGCCTTCGGGCTGGAGCGGATGGCCCTGTTCGGGCATTCGTGGGGCGCGCAGGTCGCGCTGCGGTACGCGCTGGACCATCCGGAGCGGGTGACCGAGCTGGTCTACGTTTCCGGCGTCGGGCTCGGCGGAAGCTGGCACGCGGAGTTCCTGGAGAACTTCCTCGCCAGGCTGGGCGCGGACCGTCCGCGCTGGGAGGAACTGCGAACGCGCGAGCGGACCCCGGACGAGGATCGTGAGCTGGCGGTGCTGCAGTGGACGACGGACTTCGCCGACACCTCCCGCGCCCGCGAGCACGCCGAGGGCATGGCGACGCCGTGGTTCGAGGTCAACTACGAGTGCAACGCGGCGATCGCGGCGGAGGAGCCGCGGGTCTGGCGGGAACCCGAGCTGGTGGCGGAATGCCGTGCGCTCACCGTTCCGGTGCTGCTGGTGGACGGCGCCGCCGACATTCGGCCGCGGCGGGCGGTGGATTCCCTGGCGGCGGCGCTGCCTTCGGTGGACCGGGTGGTGCTGCCGGGGGTGGGGCACGTGCCGTGGCTGGAGGCGCCGCGGGAGTTCTACGCCGCGGTTTCCGGGTTCTTGACGAGGACGACGTAGGGATCGCCGTCGGCGTAGGGCCGCCTGGTGAGTCCCGCTCGTTCGGCCACGGTGATGGCGGCGGCGTTACCGGGCCTCGTTTCGACCATGACTGGCCATTGTGGACGGATCTCGGCGGCGAGCGCGAGCGCTTCGCGGGCCATTTCGGTGGCGAGGCCCCTGCCGTGGAGCGCCGGGTCGATGCGGTAGTAGAGGTTCCAGTGCGGGCCGTGGTCGCCGGTGATCAGCCGGATGCCGCCGAAACCCGCGATCCGGCCCTCGTGGAGCATCGTCCAGTAGCCGAGTTCGCCCGCTTCCCACACCTCGACGAAGGCGTTCAGGTACTTCGCGGAGGTTTCGCGCGAGGGTGGATCGCGCGGTGGCTCTTCCTCGCGCCGGATGGCGATTTCGAGCGCGTGGAAGGCGTCGAGATCGGTCCGCTCGGCGCGGCGCAGCCGGAGCCGCGCGGTGGTCCGCTCGTACGCGGTCATCGGCGCGCCGCCAGGAAGTCCTCGATCAGGGCGTTGACCTCGGCGGGGCTTTCCAGCGCGGCGAGGTGCGCGGTGCGGGGCAGCACCTCGAACCGCGCGCCGGGGATGGCCTCGGCCATCGCGCGCGTTTCGGCGACCGGGAAGGTCGCGTCCTCCTCGCCCGCGACGACCAGCACCGGCGTGCGGATGCCACCGAACAGCGCGCGCTGATCGGGGCGCCGCGGCACCACGCTCGTGACCGCCCACGAGGCCGACCGCGGGTCGGCGCGTTCCGCCGACGCCTTGATCGCGGCCACCACGTCGGGCTTCTCGCGCCGGGTGGTCGGCCCGGTGAACGCGGTCACCACCGATCTCGTCAGCGGCGGCCGGATCCCGCCGAGCAGCTTCGCCACCCGCGTCAGCAGCGGGTATTCGAGCCGCTGCCGCAGCCCGGCCGGGGACGCCGTGCAGTTCATCAGCACCGCCGTGCGCACCCGCTCGGGATGGCGCGCCGCGAAGGTGCCGCCGATCATGCCGCCCCACGAGTTGCCCACGAAGTCGGCCGCGGTGAGATCGAGCCCGTCGAGGATGTCGACGACGCAGCGCGCGCACTCGTCGAAGGAGAACCCGCGCGTCAACGGTTCGCTCGCGCCGTGCCCCGGCGGGTCGACGAGCACGACCCGGCGGCCGGTGCCGAAGTGGCCGGCCTGCGCCGCCCACAGCGAACCGTCCATCAGCAGGCTCGGCCAGAAGAGCATCGCCGGGCCTTCCCCGCCCACGCGCACCCTGATCCTGCCGAGCACCGTCGGCACGTCGCGATCGGTCAGCTCCATGCGCGGAGTCTGCCCCACCCCCGCCCCGATATCGAGCCGATATGCCCGGTGACCACCCCTTTCCGCCGCTACGCCCGCTCGAAGATCAGGTCGAAGTCCTTGCGCCAGGTCGCCCCGTGGTCCTGGGACGCCTCCCAGCGGCCGTCGATCCGGCCGGGCCCGATATCCGCGATGAAGCGCTGGAACAGGTCGGGGTCCTCGCGGTTCAAAGTCCACCGCGAACCGTCGAAGGTCATGGCGAAGACCCGGCAGACCCCTCGTTCGTCGTGGTAGAGGGCCGTGTAGACGTCCTGCGCGTCGCTGCGGCCGAGCACCAGGACCGTTTCGCTCGCCGCCTTTCCGGGCTCGCCCGCCATCGTCCAGCGGAGGACCACGAACGCGTCACCGAGCCACTCGGCCGTCGCCTCGCCCGGCACCTCCTGGCCGGCGGGCTCCAGGAACCACGCGTTCCGCAGCGTGGTCCGCCACGATCCCACCAGCGCGCCCACCCGCTCCATGGCCTCGTTGCGCATTGTCTCCTCCTCGATGTCGTCGGCAACGTTAGCCACGGGGTACGACAGTTTCCGGAAAGTGCCGTTTTCCTCGCGGCGGCAAGGAAAACGGCACCCCGGGGATCACGCCGTCCGCTGCGCCACCCGATCGCGGCGGGCCGCCACGCTCGCGCCGGACTCCCGCCGCGCCATCCGCCGGAGCACGGCGGGTGCCAGCACGAAACCGAGCACCACCCACGCGCCGAGCGCGCCCGCGGTGGCCAGGTGCCGCCACGAGCCGCCGATCTCGGCGACCGCGAGCGCGTCCGGCAGCAGCGCCGAGCGCAGTCCGAGGCCGAGCCAGTACACCGGGAACACCTGCGCGACCCACTGCAGCCACTCCGGCATCGCGGTCACCGGGTAGTACACCCCGGAGATCACCACGAGCCCCATCACGAGCATGGTGACCAGGCTGAGGCTCTGCGCGTTGGTGAACAGCGAGCCGAGTACCGCGCCGAGCGGCAGCGTCGCGACGAGGCCGAGCGCGGTCATCCAGGCCACGGCGAGCCAGGACGGGGCGAACCCGTCGAACAGGAGCACCGCGGCCACCTGCACGATCGCCAGCACCACCACGGTCAGTCCCGCTTGGGCGAGCACCTTGCCGGTGACGTAGCCCAGCATGCCGTTCGGGGTGGCCTTGGCGCGCAGCAGCGTGCCGTCCTCGCGGTCCATGGTCAGCGCCATCGCCAGCCCCAGCATCCCGGTCATCGCCACGTTCATCGCGAGGATTCCGGGAACCGCTTGCGTGCCAAGGGAAAACGTGGTTCCCGGCACAGTGCTGCCCCGCAGCACGTACATCACCACGACGGTCGCGGCGGGGAGGAACAGCCAGCCGATGAGCTGCATCGGGCTGGTCAGGATCTGCCGCAGCTCGATCCAGCCGCGCCGCAGCCCGGCGAGGAACGCGGTCATGCCAGCACCTCCGCCAGCTCGGTGCGGGCGCCGGATTCGAACTCCCGCACCATGGCCAGGTAGACGTCTTCGAGCCGGACCCTCCGCACTCGCAGCTCGCTCAGCGCGTCGCCGTGCCGTTCGAACAGGCCGCGCACGTGTGCGGTCGCGTCGGCCACGGAGTCCACATAGGACTCACCGGAGATCCGGTAGGACACTTCGTCCTTTCCGGACACTCGGGCGGCCAGTTCGGCCGGGGTGCCGTCGGCCGCGATCCGCCCGCCGAGCAGGATCACGATGCGGTCGCACAGCTTCTCCGCCTCGTCGAGGTCGTGCGTGGTGAGCAGGATCGTGGTGTCCTCCCGCGAGGCCAGCTCGTGCACCAGCTCGTGGAAGTCCTGGCGCGCCTGCGGATCGAAGCCGACCGTCGGCTCGTCGAGGAAGAGAAGATCGGGTTTGCCGACGAGCCCGACGGCCACGTCGAACCGCCGCCGCTGCCCGCCGGAGAGCTTGCCGACCGGGGTGTGCGCGTGCTCGGTGAGGCCGACCAGCGCGATCAGTTCGTCGGCGTCGTACGGACGGTGCCGCGTGGGTGTGCCGTACGGGGCGTAGTAGCGGCCGAGGTGGTCGAGCAGTTCGCGGACGCGCCATTTCGCGTGATCGCGCCACGACTGCAACACGATGCCGAGCCGCGCGCGCCACGGTTCGCCGCCGTCGTCGGGGTCGACGCCGAGCACGCGCACTTCGCCCGCGGAACGCTTCCGGAAGCCTTCCAGGATCTCGATGGTGGTCGTCTTGCCCGCGCCGTTCGGGCCGAGCAGGCCCAGTACCTCGCCTCGATGGGCGTGAACGTCCACGCCGTGCAGCACATCGGTGGTGCCGTACCGCATCCGCAAGCCGCTGGTCACGAACTCGGGTGGGTGCACCGGTTTTCGGGGATTTTTCCTGACAGCCATGGATTCAAGTGTGTCATTGAACGACCTGGTGAAACTTTTCCGGAACTTGCCGGGAGGGAGTCCGAAAACCCTCAAACGGGAGTGGAATGTCCAGGTTCCCCGTCCTCGCGGGCGTGCCGGGGTTGTGCATGCCCTGAAGGACGCTCCTATCGGGGTCAAGGCGAGGTCCGCCGCGCATTCCCCGAAGGTGGCCTTCGGGGAATCTGACGTCGCGAAGGCCACAGTGATGATGTGTGCGCGTTGATTCTGGTGAGGTGGGTGGCGGAAGCGCGGAGCCGCCCGGGGGCTTGGTCCGTGAAGGTCGCCTTCGGGGAATCTGACGCCGCGATCTCGTCCCTCGCGGCGGGCGGCATGGTGGTGCTGATGCCCTGAAGGGGCCCTTTGCGGCGTCTGATTCCCTCATGGGCCCCTTCGGGGCATGTGCCCCGGAGCAGAGTGGGTCCGTGGAGGCCGCTTCCGTGGCATTCACGCCTATGAAGGCCCTTTTTTGGGGCGCCAGCGCGGGGATGAGAATGAGACGTGAGTGGCGAAGTCCCGGTGCATGCTGTGAAGGGCACCTTCGGGGAATCTGATGCCGCGATCTCGTCCCTCGCGGCGGGCGGCATGGTGATGCTGATGCCCTGAAGGTGCCCTTCGCGGCATCACATTCCCTCAAGGGCCCCTTCGGGGCATGCGCCCGGAGCAGAGCGGGTCCGTGGAGGCCGCTTCCGTGGCATTCACGCCTATGAAGGCCCTTTTTTTGGGGCGCCAGCGCGGAGATGAGAATGAGACGTGAACGGCGAAGTCCCAGTGCATGCTGTGAAGGGCGCCTTGAGGGAATCTGACGCCGCGATCTCGTCCCTCACGGCGTGCGGCATGGTGGTGCTGATGCCCTGAAGGTGCCCTTCGCGGCATCAGATTCCCTCAAGGGCGCCTTCAGGGCACCTCGCTTTTGACCTCTATAGGAGCATCCTTCAGGGCATGGGCATGGGCATGGGCATGGGCATGGGCATGGGCATGGGCATGGGCATGGGCATGGGCATGGGCATGGGCATGGGCATGGCCGTGTCGTATGCCTGTGAGGGGCGAGATTGTGGCGTCGGATTCCCTCAAGGTGACCTTCAGGGATCAAGCCCTGGCGGCTCCACGCCCCCCCCCGCCGCCCATCGCACCGGAATCCATCACTGTGACCTTCGGGGACCCGGATGCCGCGAAGGGCAGCTGCGGATCAGGCGGCGGCGGGCGAGGGAGCGCGCGTGGCCAGGCGTTTCGCCCGCGTCGCGAGTGCGGTCACCAGTGCTTCCAGCGGGCCGCGGCCCGCGGTGGCGCGCCAGGCGAGGCCGATCAGCAGGGCGGCCACGAGTTGCAGCAGGTAGCCCGTGGTGGCGTCGTACTGGTCGTAGTCGGAGTTGATGAACACGATGTGCGCGACGTACAGCGTCAGCGTCATGCTCCCCGCGGCGGCGAGCGGGCTCAGCACGGCGGTGAGCACCCGCCGCGCCCACTTCCCGGTCAGGTGCCCGAGCAGGAGCAGCAGGCCCAGCACCCCGATCGCGGTGCCCGTGGTGCCGATCAGGTCCACCGGTGTGCTGGTGTGCGGTGCGTCGACGGCGAGCCACCACCACGTCGACACCGGCACCGTGCCGTCGCCGCCGAGCGCCAGCATTTCCGCCGTTTCGGCCGAGGTGAGGATGCTCCCCGGCATCGCCGTCCAGATGTGCGTGAGCCCGCCGAACCTGGTGAGCAGCAACGAAGAAACCACCGACGAGCCGACGGCCATGGTCACGCCCGCGGTCAGCATCGCGGCCGCGACCTTGACGCTGCGCAGCGAAAGCCGCCCGACCACGATCCCGGCGCACAGGTACGCCATCCACGGCAGCGCCGGGTACTCGCCGTTCACGGAAAGCTCCGTGAGCAGCGTCAGCGGCTGGTGCACCAGATCGGAGACGGTCGGGTTGTCGAGGTTCGCCACCGGCAGGTGCGCCAGCCACACGTGGCTGAGCGCGGGCATCCCCACCGCGATCGCCGCGCCGAGCGCGGCGACGACCGGCGTCGGCAGGAACACCAGCGGCACGGCCAGCAGGAACATCACACCGTAGTACGGCAGGATCACCGCGCCGAACGACGCGTCGGCGTAGCCGAGCGCGAGCCCGATCGCGGTCACCGCGAGCGCCCGCACCGCGAGCATCGACGCCGTCGGCAGCGCGTCGCACCGCTTCACCCGCGCCCGCCCGGTCATGAACGCGATCCCGACCCCGGCCAGCACGGCGAACCCCGCCGCCGCGCGCCCGCCGAACACCGCGAACGTCCACGTAGGACTGCCGTTCGCGGTCGATTCGTACAGCGAGTGCACGGCGATCATGCCGAGCAGCGCGATCCCGCGCGTGGCGTCGATCGCGACCAGCCGGGTGCTCATCTCATCACCGCGTCGACGAGTTCGTGTCCGAGCCCGCCGTCTCGTGGCACCGAAAGCCCGGCGTCGGTGAACCAGTCCTCGGTCGCTTCGGGATGCGGCCCGACGACGCCGACCTTGCCCGCGCCGAATTCGGTGACCACGGCGGCGATCGTGTCGTTCGGGTAGCGCGCGAGCACGGACGCGCGCGCGTGGCCTTCGAGCCAGAAGTACGGCCCGTCCTGGAAGAACAGGGTGTGCGCGCGCCCTGACCCGTACACGCGCACGAGCGCGTTCTCGTCGTGGGAAACCGTCGCGGCGCGCGTGCCGATGTACTGGTCGGTGTCGCCGGGCAGCAGCCCGAAGCCGGGCGTCGCGCCCGCGAGGTAACCGCCGAGGCA
This sequence comes from Amycolatopsis minnesotensis, assembly GCF_039529815.1. Taxonomy (NCBI): domain Bacteria; kingdom Bacillati; phylum Actinomycetota; class Actinomycetes; order Pseudonocardiales; family Pseudonocardiaceae; genus Amycolatopsis; species Amycolatopsis minnesotensis. The sequence continues at coordinate 315,171 of NZ_BAAANN010000004.1, forward strand.
GAACCCGAGGTACGCGCCACCGCCGGAAACGAAGTCGCGGATCGCGTCGCGGCGCTTCTTCAGGTGCGGGTAGGCGTCTTCGAGTGTTCCGCCGCCGGGTTGCGCGTACAGCACGGCCTGGTCGAGGTTCTTGCGCTTCAGCTTCAGTTCCTCGCCGGGGCCGACGTAGCGGACGTCGAAGTCCCACCGGCTCGTCTCCAGGAGGTTCGCGACCGCTTCCGGGCAGCCCTCCGTGGTCGCGGGGCCGCGGTACACCAGCGCGAGGCTCATCGGTTTTCTCCCTCCCCTCGTGCCTCGGTGCGGGACGACACCGAGGCACGAGGGCGCTGTGCCTTCGGGAGCGATTCCTCCCCGCGGTCGTCATCGCTGCGGACCCCCTGCGCGGGAATCCCGTGCCAGCGCGTGCTTTCCGGCAGCCGTTCGCCCTTCATCAGCAGCGACAGCGAGCCGAGCGACACCTCCTCGCCGACCACGGCGTCGTACAGCACGATCGCCCTGGTGCCGATCGTGCTGCCCGCTTCGATGGTCACCCGCGACATCTTCATCACCCTGTCCTCGAAGAGATGGGTCTGCAGCGACGATTCCGTCCCCACGGTCGCGTCGTCGCCGACGCGCACGAGGTCGAATTCGGTGAGATAGGTGGTGCCGATCCAGGTGCGGCGCCCGATGTCGGCGCCGAACCAGCGCAGCACCGGCGGCAGGAACGGCGTCCCCACGAGCATGCCGACCCCCGCGGGGACGGCGGCCGCCTCGTAGAGCCCGGTGACGAACTCGGCCTGCCGCACGAACGCGCTCCACAGCGGTTCGACGCGGGGGCGGTACTTCCCGACGACGTTGCGCTTCGTCGCCGCGCAGTAGCCGATGACCGCGACGGCGGCCGCGATCGCGACGAACGGCGACACCAGCGCGGGGACGATCAGGTAGTTCCCCTGCGCGAGCCCGGAGAGCACCAGCAGGTAGAGGTAGAAGCTCACGCCGAGCACCGACGCGGGGAGCGTGGCGCGGCAGAACTCGATCGCCAGCCGGTGCGCGATCACCTTGCGCGGCGGGGAAAACGTCTCCTCCTCGGCGAAGTCGCCGCTGTCCTGCCGCACCGGCAGGTGCATCGCGGGCGAGCCGAGCCACGACGTGTCCTGCGGCACGCCCTCCGGGGGCGGCACGGTGCCGACGCCGACCAGCGAACCGGAGCCCATGCTCGTCCCGGCGGGCACGAACGCGGCGTTGCCGATGAACGCGCGGCTGCCGACTTCGGTGGGCAGCAGCACCACCCTGCCGTTCGCGAAGGTCGCACAGCCGACGCTCGCCATGTCCGCGACGAAGGTTTCCGCGCCGAGCGTGAGCAGGTCGGGGTCGAGGTGCGCGGCCGTCGACACCTCCGCGCGCCGCCCGATCCGCGCGCCGAGCAGCCGCAGCCACGGCACCGTGTACAGCGTGGCGTAGAGCGAGTTCGTGAACGTGAGGCTGAATTCGAGCAGCTTGTCCACGATCCACTTGCGCACGCCGAGCATCGAGCGGACCCCGAACACGCCGACCGGGACGGTGCGCAGCACGGCGCGTTTGCCCAGTGCCACCACCGCGCACACGGTGAGCACGAACACCGGCCCGGCGAACACCGTCGCGACGAGCCCGGCCAGCACGCCCCAGCCCAGCAGCGCCCACCACACGAGCGCCACGCCGGGCACGATCATCGCGATCGCCACCACTTCGAGGAACGCCAGCCCGAACAGGGACACCGCGAGGTGGTGCGCCCGCCAGCCGCGCAGTTCGCCCCGCGCGGCCATGACCGACTCCGTCGACGCCTCCAGCGCTTCGACGGGTTCCGCGGGCGAGCCGGACCAGCGCGCCGCGGCCGGGATCGACTGGTGCTGCCCGAGCGCGGACTGCTCGCCGAGCCCGGCCAGCTCGCCGACCGTGCAGCCCGGCTCCAGCACCGCGTTCGCGCCGACGAAAGCGCCTCGTCCGACGGTGATCGGCGCGACCACCACCCAGCCGTCCTCCACCCGCCACGGCCGGAGCACCGCGCCGTAGCCGATCGAGGCGTCGGGTCCGATGTGGACCATCGAGGGCAGGCTGATCGAGCTGCTCGCGATCGTGGTCCGGCGCCCGATCTTCGCGCCGAGCACGCGCAGGTACGGCGCCATCAGCGGCGACCCGCTCAGCACCGGCAGCGGGCCGACCGCGAGCAGCAGGTCGAGCACCCAGAGCCGCAGGTAAGTGGGGCCCCACAAGCGATACCGGCCCGGTTCGATCCCGGCGGACAGCGGCCTGACGAGCAGCGGCGGCACCACCCAGCGGACCCCGAGGTAGCTCACCAGTATCGCGACGAGCAGCTCCACCAGCACGCCGACCGAGATGTCACCGTCGTTCTGCGTGTACACATAGGACACCGGGAGCGTGATGAGCAGCAGCAGCAGGTAGATCGCCACCGCCTGCGCCGCGCCGGCCCCGCCGATGCGGCGGGCGGTGTGCCGGATCGGCGGGACCCTCGGCGGCACGCGCACCGAGGGTTCGGTCGGTGCGTCGAGCTGCTTCGCGAGTCCGCGCACGGTCGGGTTCGCGTACAGGTCGCGGACCGCGGGGCTCATTCCGATCCCGCGGGCGCGCAGCAGGGACACGACCGTCGCGGCCAGCAGCGAATGCCCGCCGAGATCGGTGAAGAAGTCCGCCTCGACCGACAACTCGGCCGGCACCAGCCCGAACACCTCGGCCCACACCTCGCGCACGCGCGTTTCCAGCTCGCCTTCGGCGTCGACCACCGGACCGTCGACGAAGGTGAGGCGTTTCCCCGCGGGGAAGGGCAGTTTCGTCCGGTCGACCTTGCCGCTGGGCATGATCGGCAGCGCGGGGAGCACGTCGAGGAACGACGGCACCATGTACGCGGGCAGTCGCTTGTGGACTTCCCGGTGCAGTCGCCGTGAAACGTCCGCGGCGTCCTTTTCGGACTCGGTGCCGGGCGCGCGCACGATGAAGGCGACCAGTTCCGGCGCGGCCTCCGGCGGTTCCGGCGGGGCGAGGAGCGCGGCCACCGCTTCGGACACCTCCGGGTCGGCGAGCAGGATGTTCTCGATCTCGCCGAGGTCGACGCGGTAGCCGCGGATCTTCACCTCGGCGTCGGCGCGGCCGAGGTACTCGATCTCGCCGTCCGCGGTGTACCGGCCGAGGTCGCCGGTGCGGTACAGCCGCCCGCCGTCGCCGAGCGGGTGCTCGATGAACTTGTCCGCGGTCAGCTCCGGCCGCCCGACGTACCCGCGCGCGACGCCGGGACCGCCGAGGCAGATCTCGCCGATGTGCCCGTCGGGAACCGGGCTTCGCGCCTCGTCGAGCAGGAACGCGGAGTAGGTCGGCAGCGGTTTCCCGATGGTCACCGTGCGGCCGGGCAGCAGCTCGCACCAGGTGGCGGTCACCGTCGCCTCGGTGGGCCCGTAGGTGTTGAGGATGCGGCGGCCCTTGCGCGCCCACCGCTCGACGAGCTGGCCGGGGCAGGCTTCGCCACCGACCAGGAGGGACCTGATCAGCGGCAGCTCGCGCGGCATGGTCGCCAGCAGCGTCGGCACGCAGTAGAGCACCGAAATCCGGTGCTCCTCCAGGAAGTCGGCGAGTTCGGCGCCGAGCCTGCGCGAATCGTTCGGCCCCGCCACGAGCGTCGCGCCGACCGACCACGTCGGCCAGATCTCTTCGATCGAGAAGTCGAACGAGATCGTCATGCCCTGGTAGACGCGGTCCGGCTGCCGCACGTCGTAGAGATCCGGTACCACGTCGAGGAAGTTGCAGATGCTCGACTGCGCGACCTCGACGCCTTTCGGCCTGCCGCTCGAGCCCGAGGTGTAGATGACGTAGGCCGTCGGGTCCGGGTCGTCCGCGCCCAGTTCCGGCGGGGTGGCGGGGGCGGCCGCCAGCTCCGCGCCCGCCGCGTCGAGGTCGAGGATCCGGCAGGCGAGCCCGTCGACCGCGAGATCGCCGGTGGTCAGGAGCAGGTCGACCGCCGAATCCTCGGTGATGTAGGAGATCCGGTCCGCCGGGGAGGCCGGGTCGATCGGCACGAAGGCGGCGCCGGACTTGCCGACGCCGAGCAGCGCGACGTAGGTCGCGAACGAGCGGTGCAGCAGGATCGCCACCCGCGACCCTTCGCCGATGCCGCGGCCGCGCAGCACCCGCGCGAGCCGGTTGGCGTGCGCGTCCAGTTCGGCGTAGGTCAGGCTCTCGTCTTCGCGTTCCACCGCGATGGAGCCGGGAAACCGGCGCGCCGCGGCCTCGAACACCTGATGGAGCCGACGGCAGGGGAGCGGGTGGTCAGGAGCGTGTTCGAGCCGGTCGGCGAAAACTCCCGAAACCGTCATGTCCCGGCACCCTGTCTGCCGGGACGGTGTTCGCGGGGAAAGGGGAAAACGTGCACAGTTCGACCTCTTTGACGGAATCAAGGCACCGTCGGGCGCCGTTGCCTCGTGGTGTGCCGAAATACGGATCGATCATCGGGAGTCCGGCGTTACGCACACGTAAGAAAAGATCACGAACGTCGTAACGATCGCGACGAGGATCACCTGCTGGGACGCCGTTGACCGGCAAAAAGTCCGTAACCTTCCCGGTCGCACGGAGTGAGAACGGCGGCGGGTCGCCGGTTCGTCGAGCCGAATAAAGGGGGAATTCTGCCGTTGTTCACGTCGGCGGCGGCGTGCTACATGATCATTTCGCATTCTGGAATTCGACCCGCTTGGCCGATGGTTTCCCGTCGTTACCGGGGTACGCTCCCCGGCAATTTCGTAACGCTTGTCACCTTCCGTCCGCCGCGGCCGGGTCCCGGAGCCCGGGCAGGCCCACGAAGGCCGCATCCGCGGCACGCGCTCCCTGACGGCCCCTTTTCGGGCATGAGCGCGGGAACGAGGAAGAGCCGCGAGCTGCGACACCCCGGCACATACCAACAAGGGCGCCCGCACGGCATCCGGCGCCGCGTTCCCGGCCGTCACGGGCACAGGGCATGCGCGGCGGGCCTCACCGTGGCCTCTGCGGGAGCATCCTTCAGGGCATGCGGGAGCCCCACTGAGGCAGCACGGATTCTTGCGAGGGCCGCCCTGCTCGTGACGACGTTTAGCCCGCTAACTGCAGGCCACGGGGGTGGCGACGGTGAGCCCGCTGATTGCGGCCACCGGGGAAGGCGGTAGGTCGGGGTGGTTCGCACGGGGGGTGTATCCGTTCGGTCGTCGTCGCGCCTCGGCCTGCCGGTCTGGCTGGTCTCCGCCGCGGTGTTCGCCGTACTCGCGGCCACGCGGTGTTCGCCGCGGCGTCGGGGGTCACCCTGCAGCTCGGGCACATGCTGGTCACCAACACCACGGACCTGTTCTTCGCCGCGTTGACCGGGTGGCTGGCGGCGAGGCTGATCCGCACCGGCGACCGGCGGCTGCTGCTCGCGATCGGCGTCGCGGCGGGTATCGGGGTGGAGAACAAGACCCTGCCCGTGCTCGCCCTGGCCGCCGGGATCCTCCTGGCCGGTCCTCGTGACGTGGTGCGCGGCCGGTGGCTGGCCGCCGGGATCGCGGCCGCGGTGCTGCTGTGGGCGCCGAACCTGATTTGGCAGGTCCAGCACGGGTTCCCGCAGCTGGGCATGGTGGGCCCGATCAGCGCGAAGGAACGGCTCGGCGGGCAGTGGGGGCTGCCGCCCTTCCAGTTCGTGCTGTTCGGGCCGCTGCTGGCACCGGTGTTCGTGGCGGGGCTGGTCCGGCTGCTGCGCACGCCGTCGGCGCGCCCGTTCCGCGCGTTCGGCGTCGCCTACCTGGTGATGTTCGCGCTTTCGCTGTCCGCGGCGGTCGTGCTCGCGGTGGTGCCGGGCGCGGTACTGGGCCTGCCGCTGATCCCGGTCGACTCCCTGCGCGACAGCCCCGCACTCGCCTTGTCCGAGGAACCGGGTGAAACGGTGGGGTGGCCGCAACTCGCCGAGACCGTGGCGGGCGCCTATCGCGCGCTCGGGGACCAGGACCGGGCGCGGGCGGTGGTGCTCGCGACGAACTACGGCGAGGCGGGGGCGCTCGACCGGAACGGCCCCTCGCTCGGGTTGCCCGCGGTTTTCAGCGGGCACAACGGTTTTCACGACTGGGGGCCGCCGCCGGAGGACAACGACCTCGCCGTCGTGGTCGGCGGCGACCCCGGCGTCCCGCCGCCGTGGATGAGCGCGTGCCGCGATCTCCGCCAGATCGCCGTACTGGACAACGGATACGGCCTGGCCAACGACGAGCAGGGCCGCCCGGTGTGGCTGTGCCGGGGATTGACCGCGCCGTGGTCGAAGGTGTGGCCGGCACTGTGGCGGCTGGGCTGACGCTTCACCGGGAAGCCGTTCATCGAACGATTTCGCGAAATGTCAATTCCCGCGCGCGGCCCCGCGCGTTCGCATTTTCCCCAGAATGCCGTCGGCGGTCTGCCACAACAGCCGCAGCGCTTCACCGGGGTTCGGTGCGTCCCGGACGGCAGCCAGCGCGACCCCGTCGACGTTCCGGGCGACGCCGGGAGAGAACGCTTCGCGCGGAAAACGTGCCTGCCGCATCGCGGCGCGAGACAAATTCCGCTCCGGTGACCCTGAAGCCGATGACAGAATTTGACACACCGTCGCGGCATAGCCGATTCTTGGCGCCCATTACCTGCCGCAGAGAGATGGCGATGTCCCCCAGCAGAGGTGCCCGAAGCCGCGCCGTGCACGACTACGACGTGATCGTGGTGGGCTCGGGGTTCGGCGGCAGCGTCGCCGCGTTGCGCCTGACGGAGAAGGGGTACCGGGTCGCGGTCGTCGAGGCTGGCCGCCGGTTCGCCGACGGAGAGTTCGCGAAGACCTCGTGGGACCTGCGCCGGTACCTGTGGGCGCCCCGCTTCGGGTGCTACGGGATCCAGCGGGTGCACCTGCTCAAGGACGTGATGATCCTGGCAGGCGCGGGGGTCGGCGGCGGTTCGCTGGTCTACGCGAACACGCTGTACCGCCCGCTCCCGCCGTTCTACCGCGACGTCCAGTGGGCGCACATCACCGACTGGGAAGCCGAGCTGGCACCGCACTTCGACCGGGCGAGCCGCATGCTCGGCGTCGTCACCAACCCGACGGTCACGCCGTCCGACGAGGTGATGCGGGCGGTGGCCACCGAGATGGGCGTCGGCGAGACCTTCCGGCCGACGCCGGTCGGCGTGTACTTCGGCGAGCCGGGCCGTCGGGTGCCCGACCCGTACTTCGGGGGCGCCGGCCCGCCGCGGACGGGGTGCACCGAGTGCGGGGCGTGCATGACCGGGTGCCGGGTCGGTGCGAAGAACACGCTGGCCAAGAACTACCTGCACCTCGCCGAACGGGCCGGCGCGACGGTCATCCCGATGACCACCGTGCTCGATCTGGCGCCGCACCGCGACGGCGGCTTCGCGGTGCGGACCCGCCCCACCGGCGGGCTGCTGCGCCGCCCCGGCGCCATCCTCACCGCCGATCGGGTCGTGCTGGCCGCCGGCACCTGGGGCACGCAGCGGCTGCTGCACCACGCGCGCGACACCGGATCGCTGCCGGACCTCTCGCCGAGGGTGGGCGAACTGACCAGGACGAACTCCGAAGCGATCATCGGGTCCGCCCGGCCGCGCGTGGACCCGCGACAGGACTTTTCCCGCGGCGTGGCGATCACGTCGTCGTTCCACCCCGACCCGGTCACCCACGTCGAGCCCGTCCGCTACGGCAAGGGCAGCAACGCGATGAGCCTGCTGCAGACCGTCGCGACGGACGGCGGCAGCGCGACGCCGCGGTGGCGGCAGATGCTGGGCACCATGGCGCGGCACCCGGTGCGGGTGGCGAAGGTCGCGGCCGGGTACCGGTGGAGCGAGCGCACGGTGCTCCTGCTCGTGATGCAGAGCCTGGACAACTCGATCACCACCTACACCCGCCGGACCAGGTCCGGGCGGCGCAAGTACACGTCGAGGCAAGGGCACGGCGCCCCGAACCCCACCTTCATCCCCGCCGCGTACGAAGCCAACCAGCGCACCGCCGCCCGCATCGGCGGCGTCGCGGGCGGCACCTGGAGCGAGATCGCCGACATCCCGCTGACCGCCCACTTCATCGGCGGCGCCCCGATCGGGACCACCGAGGCGGACGGCGTGATCGACCCCTACCACCGGGTGTTCGGCTATCCGAGTCTATCCATTGTGGACGGTACGGCGATCACCGCGAACCTCGGCGTGAACCCGTCGCTGACCATCGCGGCACAAGCGGAACGCGCCTTCGCGCTGTGGCCGAACAAGGGCGATCCCGACCCGCGCCCGCCCCAGCACGCCCCGTACGAACGAATCGGCACCGTGCCACCGCGCCGTCCAGCGGTACCGGGCGACGCGCCCGGCGCCTACACCGCCCCAGCCGTCCCATCCCAAGGAGGCGACCCCGTGACAGACACCCCCGCCGACGAGCCGCGCACCCTGTTCGACCGGCTTCCCCCCGACGATGTCCGCCGCCTCCGCAAGGCCGGTCGCGGCGTCACGGTCCCCGCCGGGTGGCCGTTCATCTCCCAGCACACCCCGGGGGACGTCGCCTACATCGTGCTCGAGGGCCGCGCGTCGGTGTTCAACGGCCGCGACAAGATCGCCGAACTCGGACCAGGCGACATCATCGGGGAAATCTCCCTGCGGCGCGGGCGCCTGCGCACCGCGACCGTGTCCGCGCTGACCCCGGTGACCGCGCGCAGGCTGGACGCCAAGGCGTTCGCGGACCTGGAAACGCGGATACCGGGCCTTGCCGACGCCATCGACGCGCAGATCACCGCGCGGCTGCCCGCGTCACATCGCGAACCCGGCGCGGGCTGACCGCTCAGCGCCTGCCCGGCTGCCTGAGCCTGGGCCGCACACCGCGTTCCCGGTGGTGGATTCGGCGATCCGGCGTGCGCGAAGGGCCTTCCCCGCGGCTCGGGGAAGGCCCTTCAGTCCGAAGTGGACTCTCAGATTCGGCCGCAGTTCCCGTTTCCGGCCTGGCCCTTGAACACGCCCTGCAGCCACGCGGTGGCATCACCGGACGCGGTCATCATGCCGAGCGCGTGGGAGAGGAACGGCGAGAAGGACGTCAGATCCTTCCACTGGACGTTCGCGCCCTTGCCGCACCAGTCCTTGGCCATCTGCTTTCCTATCGCGGCCGGGATCACGTCGTCCATCGGGCTGTGCTCGACCATGACCGGCATGGGTGGCTTGCTGGTGCCGATCCGGTTCTCCGCGACGATCTTGTCGAACGGGGGCTGGTTCAGGAACGAGGCGACCGGCTGGCCGCTCTTGGTCAGCGTGCTGGTCTGCTTGAACATGAACCTGAAGACCGAGTCGAGCGTGCAGGTCTGGCGGGCCTGCAGGAACAGGTCGGCGCCGGCCGGGTTGGCCAGGTCCATCAGCCTTGCCTCGGGGTAGGCCTGGTTGATGCCGATCAGGGCGTAGCCGAGGAACCCGACGTACATGCCGCCGTCGAGGGACTTGGCCAGCGCGGCCTTGTCGGCGGGCGGGGCACCCGCGTAGACGCCCTTGACGTCCAGTTCGGGTGCGTAGGTGCCGGCCAGTTCCGCCGCGGACGCCGCCGCGCTGCCGCCCTCGGAGTACCCGGCGATCCCCACCGGGCCGCCCTTGGGCAGGCCGCTTTCGGGCAGCCGCTGCGCCGCGCGGACCACGTCGAGCACGGTGTGCGCCTCGGCCAGCCGCATCACGTACGGGTGCTCGCCGCCGCCTTCGACCCACGGCCCGAGGTAGTCGGTCTGCGCGACCGCGAACCCGGCGCCCAGCAGCGCGTTGACGAAGCCGCCCTGGAAGCCGGAAATCAGGTCTCCGCCCTCGCCTGCCAAGGTCTTCGAGGGGGCGCACTGCGGGCCCATGCCGAAGGTGAACGGCGCGTAGGCCACGATCGGCCGCTCGCCGGGACCGTTCCACGGGGCGTTCGGCACGAGCACCGTGCCGCTGACGGGAACCTGCTTGTCCTTGTTGTCGCGGGACAGGTACAGGATCCGCGTCGCCTTGGCGTTGGTGTAGGTCGACGGCGCGGATTTGAGCACGTCACCGTTCTGGCCCGCGGGCAGCGGCGAAGGCGGGGTGTAGATCGAGTTCGGGTCGGCGGCGGCCGATGCGGCGCCTGCCGCCGGTACCGTGCCGGTCGCGACCAGCGTCGCGGTCAGGGTGGCGATCAGGCCACGACGGAGGGAAAAGGACATGGGGGCACTCCACACTGGGTCGGAACGTGAGGTCGGCTGACCAGGTGCCTGACCGCGCCGGCCGGTCGCAGTGACCGCCGGGACCGTGTCCCGCACCATGCCCACGATGGAAGCCGATCGGGCACACCCCGTCAATGGATAAAGACCGACCGGTCTCTAAGTTGTCACGGGGCGACGATCCGATGGCTCCCGAATTGTCAAGGCGGCGACCAGCCGGGGCTCCCGTAGCCTGTGCGCATGGTGGACGACGCGCCCTCGGCGACGGGGTCGCGCGGCGGCCGGGCGGATTCGAGCGCGCCGCGGCGGCGCACTCAGCGGGAGCGCCGCGAGACGACGATCAAGCGGCTGATCGACGCGACGATCGCGGCCATCGCCGAAGTGGGATACGCGAACACCTCGCTCGGCGTGATCTGCGAACGCTCCGGGGTGTCCCGCGGCGGGCTGTTCCGGCATTTCGACTCGCGGCTGGACCTGATGGTCGCCACCGCGGCCGAGGTCGGCGAGCGGCACATCGCCCAGATCAGGCGGCGGCTGTCCGAACTGCGCGACCCGGCGCTCATCGACGCGCTCCGGCTGATGCGCGACCGCCACCGCGCCAGGGAGAACGTCGTCTGGTTCGAGCTCATGGTCGCCGCCCGCACCGACCCGGACCTGCGCGCCAGGCTCAGCGAAACCGGCCGCCGGTTCTTCGCCGAGGTCGTCGAAGCGTCCCGGCTGGTCCCCGGCACCGAACTGTTCCCGGCCGAGGACCTCGACATGCTGGTCACGACCCTGGAGCACACGTTCGACGGCGAAGCGATCCGCCGGGAGATCGCGCCCGATCCCGTCGCCGAGGAGCGCAGGCTGAACCTGGCCGCCGAGTTCGCCGAGTTCCTGCTCCTCCGCCGGATCAGCCGCACTCACCCGGCTGATCGGTGACGGCTGACAGGAGTACGCGAACTGGCGCGAGCTGATCTGGTCGTTGACGAACCGCTCGATCTCAGCGGACCGTCGGTGCTCGCGGCGTGACCGCCTCGCGCAGCTCGGCGGCGGCCTTGGCGATGAGCTCGGACAAGGTCGCGTCCGGGTCGGCCAGCCAGCGGGACGTGGCGCGCCGGGAAAGCGCGATCGCCACGTCGATGATGAAGCGTGCCTCTCCGGACTCGACGCCGCGGAGTTCGAGTGCCCGCGCCAGTGCGCCGGCGATGTCGGCGAGCTTGATCAGGTCGCGTTCGGCCAGTGCCGGGCTGGCGGCGATCACCCCGGTGCGGCGCAGCAGGAACTCGCGCGAGCGAAAGACCTCGTCGGCGGCCCCCAGCGCGGTCAGCAGCGCCTCGAACGGCGTGAGGTCCGGGGCGGCCGCCTCGACCTTGGCGACGAGGTGGGCCTCGAGCTCGTTGCCCGCGAAGAGGACTTCCCGCTTGTCGGGGAAGTAGCGGTAGAAGGAGCGCTCGGTCAGACCGGCGGCACGCGCGATCTGCGCGACCGTGGTGCGCTCGAACCCCTGCGTCTCGAACAGCTCGAGCGCCGCGCGCTCGAGCCGGCCCTGTGCGTCGGACTCCCATCTCGGCATGGTCACCAGGATGACAGCAGGGGCTGTCGTCGCGCTGGTAGGGTCGATGACAACAGATGCTGTCATCACAAAGGAGATCGTCGTGCAGGCTCTGCAGTTCGACCGATTCGGTTCCCCGGACGTGATCGTGCTCCGTGACGTCCCGAAGCCGGAGCCGGGACCGGGTCAGATCCGGATCGCCGTGCGGGCGTGCGGCCTGAACCCGGCCGACTGGGCGGTGGTCGACGGCCTCCTCGCCGACCGGTTGCCGCCGCTGCCGCGCGGGCTCGGCTTCGAGGTCGCGGGCACCGTCGACGCGCTCGGTGAGGGCGTCACCGGCGTCGAGATCGGCGACGGCGTGTTCGGCCCGGCGGCCTTCGACGGCCCGACGGCCGGAGCCGCCGAGTACGCGCTGATGGCGGGCTGGGCGCGCATTCCCGACGGTGTCGCCGCCGAGCAGGCCGCCGCGCTGCCGATGGCGGCCGAGACGGCGTGGCAGGCGCTCGATGACCTCGGCGTCCAGCCGGGCGAGCTGCTGCTCGTCCACGGCGCGGGCTCCACCGTGGGCGAGGCCGCGGTGCGCCTCGCGCTGCACCGGGGTGCCCGGGTGATCGCCACCGCCGGGGCCGCCCGGGCCGCCGCACTGGAAGAGATCGGCGCACGGGTGACCGGCTACCACGACGGCATGGCCGAACGCGTCGCCGCTCTGGCGGGCGGCCGCGTCGGCCGCGCCCTGGACGCGGCCCCGACCGGCGGCCGGATCGACCGCCCCGGCCAGGCCAGCCCGGCCGGTGGCGCGCTGCCGGCCCTGATCGAGCTGACCGGGGATCCCGACCGCGTCCTCACCGTTTCCGACTTCGCCGCCGCGGCCGAGCTGGGTGCCCGCGTCACCCACATCGAAATGCGCTACGAACGGCTGGACGAGTTCGCCCGGCTGGCAGGCGAAGGCGTACTGGCCGTATCGGTCGCCCGCACCTACCCCCTCGACCGGATCCACGAGGCGGCCGAGCTCAGCAAGTCCCGCCGGCCAGGGGGCAAGCTCATGCTCGCCCCGTGATCACCTCGCCCGGAGGGCCATCAGCGCCTCGGCGGTCCGACCACGCGTCCCGCCGAGGCGCTGATGTCTTGTGGTCATCGAAGCCCGACCAGCGGCCGAGGTGGTTCGCGCGCCCCGTCGTCGAGTTCGGTCGTCGAGTTCGAAGGGCCCCTCGGGGATGGTGCGGAACTCATTGCCCAGGCCGTGGGGACTCATCGGCACGGTCGCCTTGACAGGAGTGGCGGTCCGGTGTTGACTGAAGGAGTCGAACAAGTGTTCGAACCGCTGCCTTCCCCGTAGTGGCTCGGGTGCCGTTCGCCCACGCTGGTTCCCCGGTGGGCGGCGGCTGTCGTGAGGGGGAAGGTGGTACCTGGTGACGGCTGGGTTGGTGGAGGAGCGTGCGGCGCCGTTGGCGCGGCTGGCGGCTCTGCCGGGGGTGAGCACGGCGAGCGGAGTCGCGGCCGCCGCCTTGCACGCACAGGTGACCGGGCAGGTTCTTCCGGTACTGCCGGAGCTCGCTGACCTGATGCCCTCGGCCGGGCTCCGGCGCGGCACCACGGTGGCGGTTCACGGGTCCACGTCGTTGTTGCTCGCACTGCTCGCCGGTGCGACGGCGGACGGGGCCTGGGCCGCCGTGGTGGGGATGCCGAACCTCGGCCTGGTGGCGGCCGAGGAGCTCGGGGTCGAGGTGGCCAGGCTCGCACTGGTGCCCCGGCCAGGGGCCGAGTTCGCTCCGGTCACCGCGGCCCTGCTGGACGGGATGGATCTGGTGGCGGTCGATCCCAGGGCGCTGGGCCGGGCTCGTGGTGCCCCCGGCCCAGCGCCGCAGGTCGCGCGGCGGCTTTCCGCGCGGGCACGGCATCGGGGTGCCGTGCTCGTGGCGCTCGGCTCGTGGCCGGGTGCCGACGTCGAACTGAGCTGCGAGCCTGGCGGATGGGCCGGGCTCGAAGCCGGGTACGGCCGGTTCCGCACGCGCCGGGTGACCGTGCGGGCGGGCGGCCGTGGTTCGGCGGCGCGCCCCGCGCACGCGGATCTGTTGCTGCCGGGCGAAACCGGCGTGACACGGGCGGAAACCGCGCCCGCGCTGGAAGAAGTGGGCTGATGTCCACAACGGAATTCTTTGTGGACGATTCGGGGCCGCCGCCGAGGATGCTGGTGCTGTGGTGCCCGGACTGGCCCGCGGTCGCCGGTGCCGCCGCGGCGGGCGTGCCCGCGAACCGGCCTGCCGCGGTGCTGCTCGGCAATCGCGTGGTGGCCTGTTCGGCGGTGGCGAGGGCGAGCGGGGTGCGCCGGGGGATGCGCCGCCGCGAAGCCCAGTCCACCTGCCCGGAACTGGCCGTCTTCGCCGCCGACGAGGCGCGGGACGCGCGCCTGTTCGAAACGGTCGCGATGGCGGTGGAGGAACTGGTCGTCGGGGTCGAGGTGGTCCGGCCGGGGATCGTGGCGGTCCCGGTGCGCGGCGCGGCGGGCTACTTCGGCGGCGAGGACGCGCTGGCCGAGCTGCTGGTCGACCACGTGTCCGGGAACGCGGGCGTGGAGTGCCAGATCGGCGTCGCCGACGGGTTGTTCGCGGCGACGCTCGCGGCACACCGGTCGATGTTCGTGCGGCGCGGGGAGGCCGGGGAGTTCCTCGCCCCGCTGGCGATCACCGAACTGGACCAGCCGGGTGCCGAGCGCGGCGAACTGGTCGACCTGGTGAAACGGCTCGGCCTGCGCACCTTGGGCGCCTTCGCCGCGCTCGCCGAACGCGACGTGGTGTCCCGGTTCGGGGCAGGGGGCCTGCTCGCACACCGGCTGGCGAACGGGCGCGCCGAGCGCCCGCCGGACCGGCGCAGGCCGCCGCCGGAGCTGACCGCGGAGAAGACGTTCGACCCCGCGCTCGACCGGGTGGACGCGGCCGCGTTCATGGCGAAGTCCCTGGCGAGCGGGTTCCACGCCGGGCTCGCCGCGCACGGCCTGGCGTGCACGATGCTCGGCATCTACGCCACCACCGAGAGCGGTGAGGAGCTGGCGAGGGTGTGGCGCTGCGCCGAACCGCTCACCCCGGAAGGGATCGCGGACCGGGTCCGCTGGCAGTTCGACGGCTGGCTGCGCGCGGTCCCCGGCGCGAGGCCGACGGCGGGGGTGTCGCGGCTCCGGCTGGTGCCGGAGGAAACCGTCGAAGGAGCGTCGCTGCAGCAAGGGTTGTGGCAGGGCGGTGAGGGCGGTGAGGGCGGTGAGGACGGGGTCGCGGCGGAACGGGCGAGCAGGGCGATGGTCAGGGTGCAGGGACTGCTCGGCCCGGAGAGCGTGTTCACCGCGGTGCTCGACGGCGGCGCCGGCCCCGGCGAACGGGTGCGCCTCGTGCCGTGGGGCGATCAGCGCGCCGAACGGGACCCGCCGGGCGCCGCGTGGCCGCGCAGGCTGCCGAAGCCCGCGCCCGCGACCGTGCTCGCCGAACCGATGCCGGTGCGGGTGCTCGGCCCGGCCGGTGACGAACTCGGGTTCACCGCGCGCCGCGAGCTCACGGGGCGGCCGTGCGCGGTCTCGGTGGACAGGGCGCCGACGAGGGCGGTGCTCGACTGGGCCGGCCCGTGGCCGGTGGACAGCCGCTGGTGGACGGCGGTGGAACGGCCGGAGCACGTCCGGCTGCAGGTGCTGCTCGCCGGTGCCGGTGCGGCGGCGCTGCTGTTGCGCGGAACAGGACGGGAAAGTCTGAAATGGACAGTAGAAGGGATCTACGACTGATGGACGCGCGGTCAGGCGCAGCGGAAGCCGGGGTCGGCACGGCACGAAAGGTGGTGAAGCGTGGAGGATCCGTTTCTCGGTGAGGTCAGCCGATGGCTCGAAACGAGGAAACCGGCAGGGGAATCCACTGTGGACTCCTCGGATGAGCCACCGCACTGGCTTTCGGTGCTGATCCCGTCGCCGAGGGAGTCGCTGGAGCGTCTTCCCTGACATGGGCTGGAACAACCCGAACGTGCCGTGGCACGAACTGCGGCGCGCACTGAACGGAGACGGCGGAGACAGCCCCGCGTGGTCGAGGAAGCGCGAGGGCTATCTCCGCCCGTCGGACCTGCACGACCTGCGCGGGGACGATCTTTCCGGCGGCGGGCTGCGCACGCCCTACGCCGAACTGCACTGCCATTCCCACTTCAGCTTCCTCGACGGGGCGAGCTCCCCGGAGGAACTGGTCGAAGAGGCCGCGCGGCTCCAGCTCGACGCGCTCGCGATCACCGACCACGACGGCATGTACGGCGTGGTCCGGTTCGCCGAGGCCGCGCGGGAACTGGGGGTGCGCACCGTGTTCGGCACCGAGCTCAGCTTCGGGTTGTCCGGCCCGCAGAACGGCGTCGCCGATCCCGGAGGCGAGCACCTGCTGCTGCTCGCCAGGAGTTCGGCCGGGTACGCGAGCCTGTGCCGGGCGACCACGTCCGGGCTGCTCGAAGGACACGACCGGCCCGCGCCGGAACGCGGTGCCGAAAAGGGAAAGCCGGTGTACGACCTGGAAGCCGTCGCCGAAGAGGTCCGGGGCAAGGTCGTGGTGCTCACCGGCTGCCGGAAGGGTGCGGTGCGCGGCGCGCTGCTGCGCGACGGCGTCCCGGCGGCGGCCGGACAGCTACGGCGGTTGCGGAACCTGTTCGGCGGGGAGCACGTCTACGTCGAACTGTTCGACCACGGTTTTCCCGAGGACAGCGCGCACAACGACGCGCTGGCTGGCCTCGCGGCGGAGTTCGGGATGCCGGTGGTCGCGTCGAACGCGGTGCACTACGCGCGCCCCGCGGGCAGCAGGCTCGCCGAAGCGATGGCCGCGATCAGGGCGCGGCGCTCGCTCGACGACATGGAGGGCTGGCTGCCCGGCGCCGGAATGGCGTTCCTGCGCTCCGGCGCGGAGATGGCGGCCAGGTTCGCGCGGTACCCCGGCGCGGTGCAGCGGGCCGCGCTGCTCGGTGTGGAATGCGCGTTCGACCTGAAACTGGTGGCGCCCGAACTGCCGCCGTTCGAATCCGGCGGGCTCAGCGAAAAGGAGATCCTGCGCGAACAGGTGCGGCTCGGCGCGGCCGAGAGGTACGGCACCAGAAAGGACAATCCCGAGGCGTACGAGCAGATCGACCACGAAATGGAGATCATCGAACGGTTGAAGTTCCCCGGGTACTTCCTGATCGTCTGGGACATCGTCGAGTTCTGCCGCCGCAACGACATCCTCTGCCAGGGCAGGGGATCGGCCGCGAACTCGGCGGTCTGCTACGCGCTCGGCATCACCAAGGTCGACTCGGTGAAGTGGAACCTGCTCTTCGAACGGTTCCTCGCCCCGGACCGGGACGGGTACCCCGACATCGATCTCGACATCGAATCCGACCGGCGCGAGGAAGCGATCCAGTACGTCTACGAAAAGCACGGGCGGCTGCGCACCGCGCAGGTGGCGAACGTGATCACCTACCGCGCGAAGTCCGCGGTGCGGGACGCGGCGCGCGCGTTCGGGTACTCGCCGGGGCAGCAGGACGCGTGGAGCAAGCAGATCGACCGCTGGGGGCCGTTGCGCGAGACGGAAAAGGACCACGACCACGACATCCCGCCGGAGGTCGTGGGGCTGGCTTCCGCGCTGGAGGACGCACCGCGGCACCTCGGCATCCACTCCGGCGGCATGGTGATCTGCAAGCGCCCGGTGAGCGAGGTGTGCCCGATCGAATGGGCGCGGATGGCCGAGCGCAGCGTGCTGCAGTGGGAGAAGGACGACTGCGCCACGATCGGGCTGGTGAAGTTCGACCTGCTCGGCCTCGGCATGCTCTCCGCGCTGCACTACATGATGGATCTGGTGCGGGAGCACGAAGGCGTCGACGTCGATCTGTCCAATTTGGACTTGAAGGACGAGGCCGTCTACGAGATGCTGTGCCGCGCCGACGCGATCGGCGTCTTCCAGGTCGAAAGCAGGGCGCAGCTCGCGACCCTGCCACGGTTGAAACCGAGGGAGTTCTACGACCTGGCGATCGAGGTGGCACTGATCCGGCCCGGCCCCATCCAGGGCGGCTCGGTGCACCCGTACATCCGGCGCAAGAACGAGCTGGAGACCTGGGAACACGATCATCCGTTGCTGGAGAAGGCATTGGGGAAGACCTACGGCGTGCCGCTGTTCCAGGAGCAGATGATGCAGATCGCGCTCGACGTCGCGGACTTCACCGCGGCCGAGGCGGATCAGCTCCGGCATGCCATGGGCGCCAAGCGGTCCGAGAAGAAGATGCGGCGGCTGCGCCAGCGCTTCCTCGACGGTGCCGCGGCCAACGGGGTCGACGAACCGACGGCGGAGAAGATCTTCACCAAGCTCCAGGCGTTCGCGAACTTCGGCTTCCCGGAAAGCCACGCGCTGAGCTTCGCGTACCTGGTTTTCGCCAGCGCGTGGTTCAAGCTGTACCACCCGGCGGCGTTCTGCGCGGGCCTGCTTCGCGCGCAGCCCATGGGGTTCTACTCGCCGCAGTCGCTGGTCGCCGACGCCAGGCGGCACGGTGTGTCGGTGTTCGGGCCGGACGTGAACGCGAGTCTTCCCCATGCCACGCTCGAACTCCACGAAGGTGCGCAGGCGATCAGGAACGGGCTCGCCGGGGTGCGGATGATCGGGCAGAAGCTGGCCGAACAGCTTGTCGCGGAACGAAAGCGCGAAGGTCCTTTTAGGAGCATGACCGATGTCGCGCGCCGCGTCCGGCTGAGCACACCCCAGGTCGAAGCGCTGGCGACGGCGGGCGCGTTCGGCTGTTTCGGCGTCGAGCGCAGGGAAGCGCTGTGGGCGGCGGGCGCGGTCGCCCAGGACCGGCCGGACAAGCTGCCCGGCAGCGTGGTGGGCACCGAGGCGCCCGCGCTGCCGGGGATGGACGAGGTCGACACCGCGGTCGCGGACGTGTGGGCCACCGGCCTGTCCCCGGACAGCTTCCCCACCCAGTTCGTGCGGGACCGGCTGGACGCGCTCGGCGTGGTGCCCGCCGACCGGCTGCACACCGTCGACCACGGGACGAGGGTGCTCGTCGGCGGCGCGGTGACCCACCGGCAGCGGCCCGCCACCGCGGGCGGGATCACCTTCCTCAACCTCGAAGACGAGACGGGCATGGTGAACGTGGTCTGCTCGGCGGGCCTGTGGGCGCGCTACCACCGGATCGCGCGCACCAGCCCGGCGCTGCTGGTGCGGGGCATCGTCGAGAAGACGGAAGGGGTGGTGAACGTGCTCGCGGACCGGCTGCAGCACCTGACCTTGCGCATCCCCGCGAAATCCCGCGACTTCCGCTGACCTTTCCACGGCACTGAAGTGCCGCGACCCGCTGCCTCCTCGCCAGCGGGTCGCGTGCCGGGAGGTGTCGTGGTTCCGGTGCGGGGTGGCTTTCGGGGCAGGCGCCACCCTGGCACCTCCGGTCAGGAGGAGGCGTCGGTCAAGCGCTTGAGCTCGGCGTCGGTCAGGGTCAGGTCGTGCAGCGCGATCAGTGCGGGCACCTGTTCGACCGTGCGGGCGGAGGCGATCGGCGCGGCCACGGTCGGCTGCTGCGCGACCCAGGCCAGCGCGACGGTCGCCATCTCCACGCCACGCTCCGCCGCGACCTCCTCCAGCGCGGCGAGTACCGCCATGCCGCGTTCGGTGTCCACGTAGCCGCCTGCCAGGCCGGGCAGGTCGCGCACGCTTTCGACGGTTTTGCCCGGCCGGTACTTGCCGGTCAGGAAGCCGGAAGCGAGCCCGAAGTACGGCACGCAGGCCAGCCCCTCGCGCCGCACGATCTCCCGCCGCTCGCCCTCGTAGGTGTCGCGCGCGACAAGGTTGTACGGCGGCTGGAGTGCCACGTAGCGGGCCAGGCCCTCGCGGTCGGAAAAGGCGATCGAGGCGGCGAGCCGCTCGGGTTCGATGTTGGAAGCCGCGATGGCGCGGACCTTGCCCGCTTTCACGAGGCCGTCGAGCGCGGTGATGATCTCCTCGACCGGGACGGACTCGTCGTCGAAGTGGGTGTAGTAGAGGTCGATGCGATCGGTGCCCAGCCGCCGCAGGGATTCCTCGGCCGCGGCCTTGATGTTCGCGGGTGCGAGGCCCTTGTACCCCGGGTGGTCCCCGACCTTGGTCGCGACGATCACGTCGTCGCGATTGCCGCGGGCGGCGAGCCACTTGCCGATGATGGTCTCGGACTGGCCAGGCTCGTTGCCCTGTTCCGGATAGTAGTTCATGTATGAGTCGGAGGTGTCGAGGAAATTGCCACCCCCTGCGGAATAGGCGTCGAGGACCGCGAAGGACGTCGATTCGTCGGCGGTCCAGCCGAATACGTTGCCGCCCAGGCACAGCGGGGAGACGGCGAGGTCGGATTTGCCGAGAGGGCGAAAGAAGGACATGGTTCGATTGAACCACTTGGGCCGTTGCCTGTTCGGGCCGGAGAGGGTGAGCGAACGGGAATGATCCGGCCGCGAGGTGTCCGAGCACGGCGTCGATCGCTTTCGTGAGCGCGTCGCGGAATTCGGCGGTGCCGTCGAGGCAGGCGGAACCGTGGAGGCCGTTCGGCACGTCGATCACCCGCGTCGACCGCCTCGGCGAGATCTTCCGCCGACGGACCGTAGTCGCGCGTCGCGCGGCCGGTGATCGAGCACGGCACCCGCCACGCCGCGCGCCGCCTGCCCGTAACCGGCGTACGCCGGCCAGTCACGAGGTTCCGGGTGCCAGTAAGTACATAGTGGACTGCGGGCCGCTCGTGGTGCCGTTCCGCGCCGACGGGTGCGCCCCTGAGCTCCGCCGTCGGGTGCGATCCGCTGCCGTTCGCGCGACCGGGGGCACCGCCGTGTCCTTGACCGCTAGGCTGGAGTCCCCGCGGCGACGCGGGGGTGAGCAGATGGGGAAACCCATCCCTCCGGGGCAACCCCGGGGAGCACGACCACGCTGAGGCAGGGCGCCCCACGCGCCTGTGCACGCTGCGCGTACCTGTTCGGAGCGCGCGGACGGCCACGGGAGAAAGGTCACCCCCGCGTCGCTGCGGCTCGGCCGATGAACGGGGGCGATGGGTGCGGTTCGGGAATGCCGGCGGTGAATTCGATCCGGCGGAACTCCGCCCGTACGCCGAAACCCTGGCGTCTCGTCGCGCCGCGGTCGCGCTCGACGGGCCGTGGGAGCCCGCCGCGGTCGCCGATCGGCTCGTGACCACCGCCCTCGACATCGAGGTGGCGCAGGACCTGGCCGCGCGGCTTTTCGCACTCTGCCCGTCCCGGCCCTACGGACCGCGCCAGCTCGCGGATCTGCTGCGCGCGCTACCGGAACCTCCGCTCGCGCGACCCGCTGAACCGGAACGACCTCCCGAGGCCGCGCCACGGGAATGGCGCTGGGGCGTGCCGCGCTGGGAAACCCCGGCCGCCCTCGCCCGCGCGCTCGACCTCACCGTCGGCGAACTCGACTGGTTCGCCGATCTCGGCGGCTGGAACCGGCGCGCCCCGGTTCCGGTGCGGCACTACCGGTGCCGCTGGCTACCCGGCGGCAGGCGGCTCGTGGAGGAGCCGAAACCGCGGCTCGCCGAACTGCAGCGGCGGATCCGGCGGCACGTGCTCGACCGGATCCCGGTGCACGACGCCGCGCACGGCTTCCGGCCCGGCCGGTCGCCGCTGACCTGCGCGCGTCCGCACGCGGGCCGCGCGCTCGTGGTGCGCATGGACCTCGAAGGGTTCTTCGCCGCGGTCAGCGGGCACCGCGTCCGCCGGATGCTGTGCCACAGCGGGTATCCGGACCGGGTCGCCGCCGTTGTCGCCGGTCTGCTCACCACCCGCGCGCCGGTCGACGTGCTCGGCGAGCCGGACCGCGGTGACCCGGCGAGGTGGCGGCTCGCGCGCAACCTCGCCGCCGAGCACCTGCCCCAGGGCGCGCCGTCCTCGCCCGCGGTGGCGAACGCGCTCGCGTACGGCCTCGACCGCAGGCTCGCCGGGCTGGCCGAAGCGCTCGGCGCGACCTACACCCGGTACGCCGACGACCTCGCCTTCTCCGGCGACGCGGAGCTGCCGTTGCACCGGTTGCTGCCCGGCGTCCGCAGGATCGCGCGCGAGGAAGGGTTTCGCGTCCGCGAGGACAAGACGGGCGTCGCGGCCGCGCACCAGCGCCAGCGGATCGCGGGGCTGGTGGTGAACTCCGCGCCCGCGGTCCCGCGTGCCGAATACGACGAACTGCGGGCGCTGCTGCACAACTGCGCCCGCACCGGGCCCGCGGCGCAGAACCACGATGGCAAGCCGGACTTCGCGGCGTACCTGCTCGGGCGGATCGGATGGGCGTCGACCGGAAGCCCGGCGCGGGCGGCGAAGCTGAAGGAGATGTTCGGCCGGATCCCGTGGTGAGGGGCGGGTATGGCAGGCTCGGCACCATGACGGCACCGGGCGAGATCGAGACCGGCGAGGACTACCGCGAAGCCGTGCTTCCCAACGCCAGGTGGGAAAAGCGCCGGTTCGCGGGCTGCGACTTCGCCGAGGCGAACCTGCGCGGCCTCGTCACGCAGGGCTGCACGTTCGACGACTGCGACTTCACGAAGGCCGACCTGAGCGCGTCGCGGCACCAGGGCAGCGCGTTCCGGTCGTGCACGTTCGACCGGACCGTGCTCGCGGACAGCCGGTGGTCGGCCAGCTCGTTCCTCGGATCGTCCTTTGTGGACATCGGCTTCATCAGGGTGGCGCTGCGGGAATGCGACCTCTCGCTCGCTTCGCTCTCCGGCGCGCGGCTGCGCAAGGCGAACCTCTCCGGCCTCCGGTTCCGCGAGGCGAACCTGACCGACGCGCTGTTGCGGGAAGCGGACCTGCGGGAAGCGGATTTCAGCGGCGCGCGCCTGCACGGCGCCGATCTCGAAGGCGCCGACCTGCGCGGGGCGCGGGTGGACGCGGACCTGCTCACCCAGGCGAAGCTGCGCGGCGCGCGGGTGGACCTGGAAACGGCCGTCGCCTACGCCGCGGCGCACGGCCTGGTGGTGCGCTGACGACCGGGGCCCTTGCCCGTCGCGGGAACCACACGAAGGTACCCGTTCGTGCGCTTCCGCCAGGGGAGCCCCTGTTTTCAACATTACCGCGCGGCACCGACAGAACGGGCCGCGGAACCGGCCGGGGCCGCACGAGAGTGCCCCTTCGTTCGCTTTCGCTGGGGGACCCCCGATTTCAACACTATCGCGGGGCACCGACAGAAAGGTGCTCGGAAGAAACGCGGCGAGCGCGTGTGACGAGCCCGGCTACGGGTCACAAAGGACTGCCCGCCGCACGGGGACGCGCGGCGGGCAGCCGGAGGGTCAGCGACGGCCTCAGTCGATCGGCGGTTCCCCAGGGTCGAGTTCGATCAGGTCGCCGTCGGCGAGCAGTTCTTCGACGGAGGCGGGCAGCAGGTACGCCGAACCGCCGCCCGGCTGGTTGAACCACGGGATCGCCACCCCGGTCAGCGCTTCGAGCGGGCGCTGCACGCGGTACACGTGGTACGGCCGGTTGACCCATTCCGGCACCAGCGACCGCTCTTCGAACGGCGTGCCCGCCACGTAGGTCAGGTTGCCGTTCGGGTTGCCGAACCGGTCCAGCTCGCTGCCCGCGGGCAGCTCGCGCAGTTCCTTGCCCCGGAACAGGGTCAGCGGCGGCTCGCCCGCCATCGGGCCGATCGGCCACGGCTGGCCGCCGTTCGACCGCTCGGCCGTCCTCGTCTCTTCCCGGCGCGGCCGGTCACGCCGCGCGGGCGGCTGCGGCGGCGTCGCGGACAGTGCCGTCGCGCCGCCGGGCGCCTCTTCGGCGCGGTTGGGCGCGGCACCGCGGGGCGACGCGTCCGCCATCGGGACCGCCTCCGCGATCTGCGTCCGCCCGTTGTCCGGCACCGGGCGCTGCGGTGGCGGTGGCGGTACGGCGGGCTGCCTCGCCTCCGGCGGCGGTTCCTGGCGCCGTGCGGGCGGCGCGACACCCGTGGCGATCTCCGGCGACAGCGTCGCCATCACCGGGCGCTGCGGCGGCAGCTCCTCCTTGGGCGGCTGCGGCTGCCCCTTCGCGGGCTGCCGCTGCTCGGGACGGGACGCCCTCGCGGTGCCGTCCGGGTCCAGCAGCAGCTTCCCGAGCATGAACGCCGCGGCGTCCTCGGCGTCGCCGAACACCGCGGGGCTCGTGGGCCTGCCGCCGTCGAACCGGCTGACCCGCCAGCCCTCGTCGATCTCCTCGACGCCCCAGCCCGCATCGGCGGGACCGCCGATGCGGTAGCCGTCCTCAGGCACGCCGAGCTGGACCAGTTTCGTCCGAAGCTGGTTCAGCGGCGGCTCGTCGGACCGCGGGGCGGTCTGCGGCGGCTCGCGGCGCGTCGGCGCCGGAGCGGACGGGGCCGCCTCGGCGGCCACCGGCGCGGGCATCGCAGGGGGAACCGGCGAGACGAGCTGCGTCGCCGGGCCTTCGTCGTGCGGTGCCTGCTGCGAAAGCGGCGTGGGCTGGGCCGAAGAAGGGTGGGTCAGCAGCGGCGGCTCGTCCGGGTCTTCGGCTGGCTCCGCTTCGGGACCGTCGTCGAGCACCGGCGGCGCGAACATCGTCGGCGGCCCGCCGTCGTCGTCGAACGACTGCGGCTGCCGGTCGGGGTGGTCGCCGTTGCGGCCACCGTAGACCGGCGCTTCGTCGTAGTGGTCGTCGTAGGCCTCGTGCTCGTCGACGTAACCGCCCGGCCGCTCGGCGGTCTTTTCCTCCGGCTCCTCGGCGTACGGCTCGTGCGTTTCCCGGGTGTCGAGGCCGCCTTGCCCGTCGGAGTGGTTCTCCGCGTAGGCGGTCACCGGTGGCGCGTAGGTGGTTTCCTCACTCGCGTACCGGGCAGGTTCGGACTCGTCCTCCTGGTAGCCCGGCGACGGGGTGTCGGTGTAGAACGGCTCGGCGTACTCGGCGGAGCCGGTGTGCTGCGGCGCGCCGTGCGACGGCTCCTCGAAGTCGGGCTCGCCGAGGCTGTCCTCATAGCTCGGCTCGGCGGCGTAGGAGGCGCGCTCCGGCTGGCGCGATTCGACGGGCACCGACACCGCTGCGGCCTGCACCGGAGCGGCTTGCGCCGGCGGCGGCGCGGCCTGGGCCGGCGCGGGCGGGCCGGGAGGCCGCTGCGGGGGAGTGCCGCGGTTCAGGTGCGCGGCCGCGGCCTGCACGGTCTGCTCGCCGACCTCGGACAGCGCGAACCCGGTCGACCGGATGTGCTGCACGAGATCGGGCTCGGGCGCGACCCCGTACTCCTGCAGGTAGAAGTTGACCGCGGCGGGCCAGATCCACACGCCGTCGGTGTGGAAGGCCACCGGCACCGCGGGGGCGGGGCTGGCGGCGAGCAGGTCGACGTCGTAGCCGCGTTCGGAGACCACCACCGGCGCGTGGTCGAGGTAGTCCAGCACGCGGTCCTGCTCGTCGACCTCGAGTTCGGGCCGGTTGATCACCGGCCTGCCGCCCGCGCCCTGGCCGTCGAAGATCCTGGCGATCCGGAAGTGCGGCCCCGGCTGCTCGGGGGCGAGCCCGGACATGCGGCGCAGCAGCCACTCCGGCACGTTCTCCTCCGAGCGGGGGAACATCCTCAGCTCGTCGGCGTAGGCCTGCGGCGGCGGCGCGAGGTCCCATTCGGGCTCCTCGCGGTCGTACTCGAGGTTGTAGCTGGACGGGTGGTCGAGCTGGTAGCGGGCGTTGAACCAGGTGCCCCTGCCGTCGCGGTACATGCCGGCGCGCAGCTTGCCGAAGAGGGTCGCGATGTCGTGCGTGGCCACCCACTCGTGGGTCTGGCCGTCGCCGGTGGCGACTTCTCCGGTCAGCTCGTGGTAACGCCCGACCGCGCGGTACTGCGCGGTCACGCGGCGCCAGTCGCGCGGCGCGGCCCGCAGCAGGGCGAGGCCGATCTGCTTGACCAGGGTGTCCTGCTCGGTCGCGTTCAGCTGGGTCGTCGGTTGAGCCACCGGTCCATTTTGACTCTTCGGCCGCGCTAATGCACCCGCATCCTCCCCTTCGGCCTAGCCGCCGCGGCGGCTTCAGCCGCTTGACCTCGGCCGGGCGGGGGTGGGTGAGTTATCGGTATCACTCTCTTTCGGATGGATCGAGACGGTGTGGCGGCGTGACAATAGGAAGGATGAGTACCGCGAGCGCCACCGTCATCACCCCGCGCGACCAGGGTAACAGGACAAAAGGCGCAGAGCGGGCACTCGGGATTGGGCTCGCGGTCGTGTCGGGACTCGCCATGGCTACGCAGAGTCGCCTGAACGGTCAGCTCGGTGCCGAACTGCACGACTCCCTGTTCGCCGCGGTGATCTCCTTCGGCGGCGGGCTCGTGCTCCTGCTGCTCGCCCTGCCCTTCTCCCCGAAGATGCGCGAAGGTCTCCGTTCGGTGGCAGGCGGCGTCCGGGAGGGCCGGTTCAGCCCCTGGTACTGCCTCGGCGGCGTCGGCGGCGCGACCTATGTGGCGGGGCAGTCGGTGACGGTGTCGGTGCTCGGGGTGGCGATGTTCACCGTCGGCGTGGTCGCAGGGCAGACGCTCAGCGGGCTCGCCGTCGATCGCGCGGGGCTCGGCCCCGCCGGGCCGCAGGCGCTGACCTGGACCCGCGTGCTCGGCGCGGTCCTCACCCTCGCCGCGGTCGCCTGGTCGCTGTCGGGAAGCCTCGGCAGCGCGCCGGCCGGGCTGTGGCTGCTCGTCCTGCCGCTGGTCGCGGGCGCGCTGATGGCGGTGCAGCAGGCGTTCAACGGCCGCGTCAACGCGCAGTCGGGCAGCTCGCTGACCGCGGCGCTGATCAACTTCACCGGCGGGACGATCGTGCTGGTGCTCGCCTGGCTCGTTTCGCTCGCCTTCGGCGGCGGGCCGCACGCGTTCCCGTCGAATCCGCTGCTCTACCTCGGCGGGCTCGTCGGCATCGTGTTCATCGCGCTCGCCTCGGTCGTCGTCCACTGGACCGGTGTGCTGCTGCTCGGGCTCGCCACCATCGCGGGCCAGCTGATCGGCTCGGTGCTGCTCGACCTGATCGTGCCGGCGCACCCCGCGACGCTCGGCGCCGCCACCTTCGGCGGGACCGGCCTCGCGCTCGTCGCCGTCGGGATCGCCGCGATCAGCACCCGCCCTCGGCAGGGGTGAGCCTGGACCTTTGCCAGAATGGGCGCCGTGACGGTGACGATTCTCGACGGCAAGGCAACGAAGGACGCCATCTTCGCGGAGCTGGGGCCGCGGGTGGCCGCGCTCGCCGAGCGGGGGATCACCCCCGGGCTCGCGACCGTGCTGGTCGGCGATGACCCCGGCTCGCACTCCTACGTGAAGATGAAGCACGCGGACAGCGCCAAGGTCGGGGTGAACTCGATCCGCCGCGATCTGCCCGCGGACATCGCGCAGGACGAGCTCGAAGCGGTGGTCGCCGAACTCAACGCCGACCCCGCCTGCCACGGCTACATCGTCCAGCTCCCGCTGCCGAAGCACCTCGACGCGGGCCGCGTGCTCGAACGCATCGCGCCGGAGAAGGACGCCGACGGGCTCGCGCCGGTGAGCCTCGGCAGGCTCGTGCTCGGCGAGCGGGCGCCGCTGCCGTGCACGCCGCTCGGGATCGTCGAGCTGCTCCGCCGCTACGAGGTTCCGCTGGCCGGGGCGCGGGTCGCCGTCGTCGGCAGGGGGATCACCGTCGGCAGGACGCTCGGGCTGCTGCTCACCCGGCGCAGCGAGAACGCCACCGTGACGCTGTGCCACACCGGCACCCGCGACCTCGCGGCCGAGGTGCGGCGCGCGGACATCGTGGTGGCCGCCGCCGGCTCGCCAGGGCTCATCACCCCGGACATGGTCAAACCCGGTGCCGCCGTGCTCGACGTCGGCGTTTCCCGCGTCGACGGCAAGCTGACCGGCGACGTCGACCCCGGCGTGCGCGAGGTCGCCGGGTTCGTGGCGCCGAACCCCGGCGGGGTCGGGCCGATGACCAGGGCGATGCTGGTCAGCAACGTCGTCGAAGCGGCGGAGCGAGCCGCCTCGTGAGCATGCCCGTCACGCCCCGCGGGAAGAAGCCGTTCCTGACGCACCTGCCGTTCGGGCTGGTACTGGCGCTGGTCGCGATCGCGGGCTGGCGGATCTGGCTCTACCACTGGCGGCAGGGCGTCATCATCATCGGCGGCGCGCTGCTGGTGGCCGCGCTGCTGCGGATCGTGCTCGCGGACGCGCAGGCCGGGCTGCTCGCGATCAGGGGCAAGCCCGTCGACGCGCTGAGCTACGCGGGCCTCGGCGTGCTCATCCTCTTCATCGCCTTCACCATCTCCGGCGGCCCGCTCACGTAGGCCCCCTGCTCGCGTTTAGCGGGCTAAACGTCGCGCGGAGGGGCCCGGCTCAGGGAGGGGCCTGGAGTGCGTTTAGCGGGCTAAACGTCGTCGACGGGAACCGGCCGCCGCGGGGGTGGCGGCCGGTCCCGCCGGGTCATGCCTCGACGAGCACCGGGCGCTTCGCGGCCTTGCGGTCGAGGCCGCCGGACACCGCGGCCAGGCTGAGCCCGAACACGGCGAGCAGCGCGCCGATCCAGTTCGGCGCGACGAGCCCGAGCCCGCCCGCGATGACGAGCCCGCCGAGGTAGGCGCCGATCGAGTTGGCGATGTTGAACGCCGACTGCACGGCTGCCGACACGAGCGACGGTGTGCCGCCGGCCTTCTCCATGATCCTGGCCTGCAGCATCGGGCCGATCATGAACCCGGCGACGCCGACGAAGAAGATCGTGATGGCGGCGCTGACCTTCCCCTGCGCGGTGACCGTGAAGATGCCGAGCACCGCGGCGAGGCTGAGCAGCGCGACGTACAGGCTGGGCATCAGCGCCTTGTCCGCGAGCCTGCCGCCGAGCAGGTTCCCGATCGTCATGCCGACGCCCGCGAGCGAAAGCAGCAGCGTGACCTGCGACGGCGAGTACCCGGCGACGTCGGTGAGCATCGGCGCGATGTAGGACAGGCACGCGAACACGCCGCCGAGGCCGAAGGTGACGATCGCGAGCGCGAGCCACACCTGTGGCCGCTTGAACGCGCCGAGCTCGCCGCGCAGCGACGGGTCGGCGGGCCTGCCCTGGTGCGGTACGAGCCTGGCGATGGCGGCCATCGCCACCAGCCCGATGACCGCGACCACGGCGAACGTCGCGCGCCAGCCGACCTGCTGGCCGAGCAGGGTGCCGAGCGGCACGCCGACGACGTTGGCCAGCGTCAGCCCGAGGAACATCATCGACACGGCCTTCGCCCGGTTGCTCTTGTCGACGAGCCCGGACGCGACGACCGCGCCGGCACCGAAGAACGCGCCGTGCGGGAGCCCGGCGACGAACCGGAACACGACGCCGAACTCCTGGTTAGGGGCGAGCGCGAACAGGGTGTTGCCGACGGTGAACAGGGCCATCATCGCCAGCAGCATGGTCTTGCGCGGCAGCCGGACGGCGGCGGCGGTGAGCAGCGGGGCGCCGACGACGACGCCCAGCGCGTACCCGGAGATCAGGTGGCCCGCGGTCGGGATGTCGACGCCGAAGTCGGTGGCGGCTTGCGGCAGCACGCCCATCATGACGAACTCGGTGGTGCCGATACCGAAGGCGCCGATGGCCAGCGCGAGCAGCGCGATGGGCACGGTACTCCTCTCGGGAAGGATTTCTGAATCGATAAAGTCGGCTGTCAAAAAACTAGACAGGCCGCAAGGTCCCCAGCGTCCTCACCGAACTGTCCAGCATCCAGTTCAACCGATGCGACCCCCGTTTGTCATCCCGATATCGCGTGAGCATGCCCACGTGACGCCGCACTCACCCGGTACGAGCCGAAGCCGGCGCCGGTCCCATCCCCGCTGGGGGCACCTGCTCGCGGCGCCGCACTGGCCGCTGCACGGTGCGAACCTCGGCACGCTGCCGCGCACGTGCGACGCGGTCGGGGCCTGCCTGGCGGTGCCCCGGATTCCCTGGGTGCCGGAAGCGCTCCGCCGAGGCGATACCCTGCGCCGGCCCGCCTGCGTCCACGGGGTGAACGACCCGCTGGCGGACGAAGCCGCCCGGCTGGCCGGTCTCGGCGCCGCGCGCGGCAGGACGATCGCGGTGCTCGGGCACGAGCAGAGCGGTATCCCGCCCGGGGCGCTCGATCTGCTCGACGTCGCGGAGGACATCCCGATGGCCGGTTCGGGATCGAGCCTCAACGTCGCCGTGGCGGGCAGGCTCGTGCGGTACGAGCTCGCCGGGTTGGCGTGAAAGACAGCGGAACGCGTCACACAGACGGCATTTCCGCACTGTGCCAACTAGAATCGGTCGGCAACCTCAGGAGGTGCCACGCACTGTGTGTGGAATCGTTGCCGCGGTCGGCGAAGTCGATGTCCAGATGTGCCGTGAGATGTTGGGCCGGATCAAGCATCGCGGTCCCGATGACACCGGGGAGATCCGGCGGGGGAACGTGTGGCTCGGCCACCAGCGTCTGTCCATTATGGACGTCGGCGGCGGGGCCCAGCCGCTGAGCGACGTGGACGGGACCACCTACCTGGTGGCCAACGGTGAGATCTACAACCACCGCCACATCAGGGAGGACCTCGGGCACGAGCTGTTCGAGACCGGCTCCGACAGCGAAGCGGCCCTGCACGCGCTGATCGTCGACGGCCCGGCCGGGCTGGCGCGCCTGCGCGGCATGTTCGCGCTCGCGTTCATGACCTCCGACGGCGAGTTCCTCGTCGCGCGCGATTCGCTCGGTGTGAAACCGCTCTACTGGGCGCGCCGTGCCGGCGTGACGCTGTTCGCCAGCGAACTGCGCGCGTTCGACGAGGCGGACCGGCCGCTGGTGGAGAGCTTCCCGCCGGGCTGCTGCTGGAGCCCGGCGTCGGGGCTGGTGCGGTTCGCCGACGCCATTCCTTCGCACGTGCGCCCCGCGCGCCGTGCCGAGGAGCCCGGCGTGTGGGACGAAAGCCTGCTCAAGTCGGTGCGCGAGACGATCGTGAGCGCCGTCGAGAACCGGATGATGAGCGACGTCGGGATCGGCGTGTTCCTCTCGGGCGGGCTCGATTCGGCGATCGTGGCCGCCGTCGCCGCCGAATACGCGAAGCGGCACGGCCAGCCGTTGCCGACGTTCGCGGTGGGCGCGCCGGGCAGCTCGGACCTGGCCGCGGCCAAGGTGGTCGCCGAGTTCCTCGGCACCGAGCACCACGAGATCGTGATGACGCGGGAGGACGCGATCGCCGCGCTGCCGAAGGCCGTGCGTGCGATCGAGCACTACGACCCGTCGCTCGTGCGCAGCGCGGTGCCGAACATGCTGCTCGCCGAGTACGCGTCGAAGCGCGTGCACGCGGTGCTCACCGGTGAAGGCGCCGACGAGCTTTTCGCGGGCTACTCCTACTACCACGAAGCGCCGTTCACCGACCCGGACGCGCTGCAGGCCGAGCTGGTGCGCACGGTCGGCGAGCTGCACCACCTCAACCTCCAGCGCTGCGATCGGACCACGATGGCGTACGGCATGGAGGCGCGCGTGCCGTTCCTCGACCGCGACGTGATCGAGCTGGCGCTGTCGATCCCGCCGGAGCACAAGATGACCGGGCCCGGTGTCGAGGAGAAGAAGCTCCTCCGCGACGCGTTCGAGGGCTGGGTCCCCGAGGAGATCCTGCGCCGCGGCAAGGAGCAGTTCGGCGACGGGTCCGGCGCGAAGGACGTGCTGGAAAAGGCCGTCCAGTCCTCGCCGGAGATCGCCGCGGCGGACGGGGTGGAGCTGCGCTCGAAGGAGGAGGCCGGGTTCTACGCCATCTGGCGCGACGAGCTCGACGGCATCCGCGCCGACCGCACGCTGGGGCTGTTCGCGACGACGTGACTATCGTGGCACCCGTGAGCGAGGTGCTGGAGAGGGTCCGCGGTGTGTGCGGCGAGCTCGTGCTGCGCCGGGTCGACGCCGATTTCGAGGTGATCGCCAACGGCGTGTTCCTGATGGACACCCGCAACGGCGAATCGGAGCGGCTGCTGGTTTCGGTGGCCGCGGATTCGGTGCCCGGCCGCGCGCGCGTGCTCATCGGCGGGCTCGGCGTCGGGTTCTCGCTGCGGGCCGCGCTGGACCACGACGGGATCGGCGAGATCTTCGTGATCGAGCGGGAGCCCGCGGTGGTCGAGTGGAACCGGACCGGACCGCTGCGCGACGTGCACGGTGACGCGCTTTCCGATGAGCGGGTGACCGTCGTCGAAGCGGATCTGGTGTCCTGGCTGGACAGCACCGACGAACGCTTCGACGCGCTGTGCCTCGACATCGACAATGGTCCACAGTGGACCGTGACCGACGGGAACGCCGCGCTGTACTCGGCCGCGGGGCTCGACATGCTCTCCGCGCGGCTGCGGCCGGGTGGCGTGCTCGCGGTGTGGAGCGCGGAGGCGAGCGCCGCCTTCACGCGCCGCCTGCGCGGGCGGTTCAGCGAGGTCCAGGTGCTCGAAATCCCGGTGCCCCGCGGCGAACCCGACGTCGTCTGGCTCGCCCGCCGTTAGCTTTCCGGCGGCGCGTTCAAGCCCTGAAGGGCGCCTTGGGGGAATCTGACGCCGCGATCTGGCCCCTTCGCGGTGGGTGGGGTGGCAGCGTTGATGCGCTGAAGGGCGCCTTGGGGGAATGGGATGCCGTGAAGGGCGCCTTCGGGGCATGTGCGGGCGGTGGACCGTATCGTGCGGGCCTGGTGGGCATTCGGGGTGCCGTCGTGGCATTTGTTGCCGTCATGGTGGTCATCGGGGGACATACGACCACGTCGGCCGCGAAGGGAGCGGCGGGCCTCGATTCCCCGAAGGGCGCCTTGGGGGAATCTGACGCCGCGATCTGGCCCCTCGCGGTGGACGGGGTGGCAGCGCTGATGCCCGGAAGGTGACCTTCGGGGCATGCCGCACCGGACCCACCTTGGCCTCTACGGGAGCATCCTTCAGGGCAGGCCCGGTCCCCGTCAGGCCGGGGGGACTCTGCAGAGCGCGGTGTCCCCGGTGAGGTCGTCGAGCGCGGAGTTCAGTGCCGCGATGCGCTGGCGGACCTCGTCTTCGAGCGCGGAGCGGAACCGGAACCAGTCGTCCAGCCCGATCCGCTCCGGCGGCGGGAGCCGGTCGGTCAGTTCCCGGATCTCGGCGACGGACAGCCCGACGCGCTGCGCGACGCGGATGACCTTGATGACGCAGGCGGTGGTCTCGTGGAACCGCCGCTGGTTCCCGCTCGTGCGCTCGGCGTGGATGAGCCCGTTGCGGTCGTAGAAGCGGATCGCGGACGGGGCGACCCCGCTCCGGTCCGCCAGTTCCCGCATCCCGATGGACGCCTTCACGGCGGGCGCGCTCATGGGAACTCCTTCCCCCGAAGTGTCCTGCTTCACAGTTGACTTCAACCAAGGTTTCAGTTTTAGCGTAGCCCAGGTGAGCACGAAGAGCACTCTCGAACCGATCCCGCGTTCCGCCTGGTACGCCTCGGCGGTCATCGCGCTGGGCGGGTTCGTGGCGAACATGGACGGCCCGATCGTCTCGATCGGGCTGGAGACCCTGCGGCACGACCTCGGCGTCGCGCTCGACGGCGTGCAGTGGGTCGTCACCGGCTACCTGCTCGGGCTTTCGGCGGCGCTGCCGGTGACGCCGTGGCTCGTGCGCAGGTTCGGCGCCGGGCGGCTGTGGCTGCTTTCGCTGGTCGCGTTCCTGGTGCTGTCCGCGGCGTGCGCGCTGTCGCCGACGCTGCCCGCGCTCATCGCGGCGCGGGTGCTGCAGGCGATCGCCGGCGGCGTGATGGTCGCGAGTGGACAGACGGTGATCGGCATCGTGGTCGGCCCGGCCAGGATGGGCAGGCTGATGGGCACGCTCGGCATCGTGGTCGGGGCCGCCCCGCTCGTCGGCCCGAGCCTCGGCGGGCTGCTGCTGGCGCACTTCCGGTGGCCGTCGCTGTTCTGGGTGAACCTGCCGATCGGGCTGGTCGCGGTGCTGCTCGGCCTGCGGCTCGTGCCGCCGGGCGAACGCGGCGCGACGGCACGGCTCGACCACCGGGGGCTGGCGCTCGCCACGGTCAGCGTCCCGATGCTCGTCTACGCGCTGACCGAACTCGGCGCCGTGCGCACCGCATCGGCGCCGCCGCACTGGGCGCTGCTCGCGCTGAGCCTGGTGCTGGGCGCGGTGTTCGTCCGCCGTTCGCGCCGCGTGCCGAACCCGGTGCTGGCACTGCGGCTGTTCCGGGTGCGGGCGATCTCGCTGGCACTGAGCAGCGTGCTGCTCAGCTCGGCCGCGATGTACGGCGCGATCGTGCTGCTGCCGCTGTGGCTGCAGATCCGGCTCGGGCACGGCGCGGCGTCCACGGGGCTGCTGCTGGTGCCGCTCGGCCTCGGCACCTCGCTGGTGATGATCGTGGCCGGCAGGCTGACCGACCGGTACGGCGGCGCGCGGATCGCGGTGGCCGGAACGAGCCTGGTGCTGCTGAGCACGCTGCCGTTCCTGTGGTTCGGCGGTACGCCGTCGATGTTCCTCGTGCAGGTACTGCTGTTCGTGCGCGGTGTCGGGCTCGGGCTGTCGATGATGCCCACGTCGGTGGTCGCCTACACGAGGGTCTCGCCGGACGACCTCGGCGACGCGACGGTGCTGACGAACATCGGCATGCGGATCGGCGGGGCGGTCGGCGGCGCGCTGGTGGTGATCCCGCTGTCCCGCGCGCTCGAGTTCGGCTGGGCGTTCGCGGTGCTGGCCGGGCTGTCCGTGGCCGCGGTCGCGGTGACGGCAGCGCTGCTTCGTGTTCCCCACCATGAAACGACAACGGAAAGGATCGGAAAATGACCGCACTGCCCAGGATCGCGGTGATCATCGGGAGCGTCCGCGAGGGCCGGATCGGCGACGGCGTCGGCAGGTGGGTCGCCGGGCGGCTGGCTGGCGAACCGCTGGAGCCGATGCTGATCGACCTCGACGGCCACACGTTCCCGTCGACGATGACCCACCATCCCGATGTCGAGGGCTTCGCCGAAACGATCGGCAGCGCCGACGGCGTGATCGTGGTGACACCCGAGTACAACCACAGCTTCCCCGGCCCGCTGAAGACCGCGATCGACGCCGTCGGTCCACAGTGGAGGGCCAAGCCGGTGGGATTCGTTTCCTACGGCGGGATGGCGGGCGGCCTGCGCGCGGTCGAAGCGCTTCGCCCGGTCTTCGCGGAACTGCACACCGTGACCATCCGCGAGACGGTGAGCCTGCACAACCCGTGGGGCCCGCTCGCCGACGACAGCACCGAATACCCCGATTTCGCCGCGGAAAAGGCGTTGCACGTGCTGACGACGCAATTGCTGTGGTGGGCCGAAGCGCTGCGCGAAGCGCGGGCGAAAACGCCCTACCCGGCCTGATCGCGGTCAGGGGATGATCGCGACCGAGACCGGGATCCCGTTCGCGGTCGAGGTGACGCACGCCGACGCGAGCGCGGAGCGGGCGAAGGTGAACAGCGTTTCCGGGGTGAGCGGTTTGTCGGTCCGGTGAATGGCGTAGACGACCGAATGCGGTCGCGTGCCGAGGTTCCGCGCGCGTTCGGGGCTCTGTTGCGCGACCAGGCCGCGGAACCGGTGCCAGGTTTCCGGATCGGTGAGGCTCTCCATCGAAACCAGGCCCTGTGCGAACAGGTGGCTCAGCGGTGACGAGCCGGTGCGGCCGCTGGTCTTCTTGACGTGCACCAGTTCGTTGTCGGGGCCGAGCAGATCGCACGCCTCGAAGCCGCTGGGATGCGTGCGGCCCGGCACCAGTTTCCGGTCGAGGCACAGGAAACCGGGCAACGTCCGCGCCACGTACCGGTTGTAGTCCTCCTCGTGCACCTTGCCCGTCTTCGCGTTGCGGGGCGCGTCTTTCCACGCGGGGAGGCGCCACGGCAGCGCCCGTTCGAACGCGGTGCGGCTGACCTTCCTGACGTGGCGCAGGTACTCGTCGCCGATGCGGTACCAGTCGCCGTCGATGAGGATGTACCGCGCGTCCCTGTCGGCGATTTCCGCGGCCAGCCAGTGCAACGCGGGTAGTTCGCCGCCGAGTTCCTCGTCGTCCTCCCGCCGTCCTTCGATGCGCCCGGCGGACAGCGCACGGTGCCATTCGTCGCGGGGGAGGGCGGCCAGGGGCTCGGCGAGGTGGTCGCAGGTCAGCTCCTCGGTGCGCAGGTGCGTACCGGCGACCCGGCCGGTGTAGTAGTGGATGTCGGGGCCCTCGTAGTAGCGGGCCGGGTAGGCGACGCCGATTTCCCCGCGCGCCGGATCGGGCTCGGCCAGCAGTTCGGCGACCGCGCCGTCCAGCTCCGCGCGCTGCGGCGTCCGGCTCGGCACGCGCCGCACCCACAGCAGCGGCGCGAGCTGGTCGTGCGGCGGCTGGTCGCGTTCGATCGCGCTCAGCGCGCGCAGATCGCCGACCAGGTGCGCCCGGTCGACGGCGAGCGGGACCTTCAGCGACTGCCCGCAGTCCAGGCTGAGCTGGAGCTTGCGGTCACCGCGTTCGCGAACGTGCGTGAGCCCGCCGAGCAGGTGCAGGCGCGCCCTCCCGTTGAGCTGCCGGATGATTTCGGCGTGCTCGCGCAGCCCGAACTCCCACAGGCCCTGCCGCGCGGGCACCAGGTTCCGGTCCACGCGGGCCTTCGCGGACAGCGCCCAGCGCGTGATGTCCCTGATCTCGTCGGGGTTCACCGTGCGCACCGCCACCCGCAGCGCGAACTGGTGGTCGATCAGATCGTCGCGCAGGAAGTGCCAGCCGTGCCCGTAGGTCAGCGCGTAGGTGGCGTCGTCGACGCGGAGGAACAGCGCCGCCGACGACGTCGAGGTGGAGAAGGCGAGGTCCACCCCGGTGAGCGCGCGGATCGCCCGCACCCATTCGACGTCGTGCTCGTCGGTCTGCCCCGCGACGAGAAGTCCTTGCGCGGCACCGAAGTCGACCTCGCGGAACTCGTGGTCGTGCCGCGCCCGGTCCACCACGAGGCGGTGCAGTTCATCCGGTCCGACGTCGGCCATGCGGTACAAAGTGGTTACCCTGGTCTGGGTCACCACACCAGGGTAATTTCGCGGTCGTGCCGCCGGGTTTCCCCGAGGTTGTGCCGGAGTGTCGATCCGGATTACGACGAATGGCGTGTTCGGGAATTCTCGATCATCACTCCAATGGCCGGGTAATCGCGGGTTTTCCTACTCTGTTCGTGCGATTTCCCGCCGCCGCATTCACCGCCGGTGATCGCACGCACAGAATTCTTCGGCCCGGTATGGGCTGCCCGTGCGTTTCCGTGCGCCGGACGTCGTTCGCGCTGCGGGCTGTGCACGACTACCCTGATCCTGATCGATTCTCACCTGGCCGATGTGGGGGCACGATGGAGACAGTCCCGGCGTTCGCACACGGAGACCGTCTCACCCGTCGGGACCTGGAGTCGATCACCGATGAACGGCGTCGGTACGAACTGGTGGACGGGACCCTTCTGGTGAGCCCGTCACCGCGTCCGCTGCACCAACGGGTGGTCGCGCGCGTGCTCGCGGCACTCACCCCTGGTTGCCCCGCCGAGTGCGAGGTGCTCCCCGCGCCGGTGGACGTCGTGCTCGACGAGCACACGGTGCTCATCCCGGACGTGGTGATCGGCAGGCGCGCGGACTTCACCGAGCGCGCGCTGGTGGGCGTGCCGGTGCTCGCGGTCGAGGTGGTTTCCCCCTCCAGCAGGCATATCGACCGGTACCTCAAGCCGGCCACGCTCGCGCGGGCCGGCTGCCCGCACTACTGGGTGATCGACCCGAAGGCGCCGAGCATGAGCTGGTTCCGGCTCGACGGCGACGCCTACACGGCGGTGGGCGAGGTCTTCGACGACGAACTCGCCGAAATCGGCCAGCCGTACGCGCTGACGATGCGGCCGTCGGATCTCGTCTCGGATTACTGAGCATTCCGCGCCGGCACGGTGAACGGGCCGACGTCGGCACGGGTGAAACGCCATGGCGGAAACGCGGTCATCGAGAACGTCACACTGTCCTATTAGGAGCGTGAGGTCGCGCTGGACGGGTGCGAGGACCGTGGAAATCGAATCGGAACCGGGGCAGGGCACGGGAATCTCGGCCCGCGTCCCGGTCGCGCCGTCGGGGGCACCTGAACGATCCGATCGGCGTCGAAGCGATCCGGCTCGCCGGGGAGCTGGCGCCCGGGGTGATCCCGATGGACCCGCGCATGCCGGTGATGGACGGGCCGACCCGCTGCGCACGGCGCCTTCCCCCATCCGTCGCGGCGGTGCTGGCCACCGTCAAGACGCACCCGCTGAACATCTACGGCAAGCTCGGCGTCGGCGACCGGTGTCAGCCGCGCACGGCGGCAAGGCACTCGTCGTAGCGATCCATGATCTCGCCCCTGCCGTCGTCGTCGACCCACGCCATCGACGCGGCGTCCAGGCACGCGAACGCGGTCGCGAGCACCGCCGTCGCCTGCAGATCCGTCGCGGCGGCCATGCGCGCTTTGACGAGCGGCAGCAGGTCCTCCTGGAATCGCAGTCGTTTTTCCAGCCAGCCGGCACGCAGCGAGGCGGTGTTGTGCAGGAGGCGGAACCGCGCCAGCGCCTGTTCGTGGCTGTCGTGCAAGGCGTGGACGGCGGCAACCCCCGCGCGCAGTGCCGCCCAGACGCCGGCTTCGGCGGGCTGTGCGCTGATCGCGTGAGTCAGCACCTGCCCGAACCGCTCCTGGTTGCCGCCGAGAAGGTCCTCTTTGGTGCCGAAGTAGCGGAAGAGGGTGCGCTGGGAGACACCGGCTTCTTTGGCGATCTGGGCAATCGGCGTCTCGTCGTAGCCCTGCTCGGTGAACAGGCGCAGCGCCGTCTCGAGGATCTCCCGTGAGGCGAGCTGCCGGGTCCGATCCCACAGCGTGGCCTTCCCCGCCTTGGCTTCCCGCTCCATGTCACCAGCTTAGCTGTGGCACTGCCAGATCGGCACTCAGGCGATACTCGGCAGTGACTGCCAAACTGGCGTACGCTGTCGTTCGGCTCCCAGGAACGAACGAAGGAACGCACATGTCCGCACCCGCGGCTCTGATCACCGGTGGCACCAGCGGCATCGGCAAGGCGACCGCCGAACTGCTCCACTCCCGCGGCTACCGCGTCATGGTCACCGGCCTCGGCACGCTCGACGCCGGACTTCCCGAAGAGGTCGTGGTCGTCCGCGCCGACGCACGGGCACTGTCCGACCTCGACCACGCGATCGACCAGGCGCGACGACAGTTCGGCTCTCTCGACCTGCTCTTCCTCAACGCGGGCATCTCCCGCCCCGGCCCGATCGAGTCCACCGGCGAAGACGCCTTCGACGCCCTGTTCGACATCAACGTCAAGGGCAGCTTCTTCACCCTGCAAAAGGCGCTCCCGCTCCTCGGCGAGGGCGCCTCGGTCGTGTTCACCGTCGGCGCCGGTGAAGGGCTCGGGTCCGCCATGACGGCCGCCAAGGGCGCGCTGCTGCCGCTCGTGCGATCGCTCGCGCTCGAACTCGCCCCGCGCCGCATCCGCGTCAACGCCGTCAGCCCTGGCCTGATCGACACGCCCGCGTACGGCAAGATGGGCGTCTCCCAGGACATGATCGACTCCTGGGGTGAAGGCGTCCCGCTCGGCCGTGTCGGCACTCCCGCCGACATCGCCGAAGCCGTCGCCTTCCTCGCCTCGGACGCGGCCGGGTACATCACCGGCGACAACCTCACCGTCTCCGGAGGCATCGGTGTGCACGCCCGCCCCTGACGTCAGGGCTGTACCGGTGTTGGCGAAGACGGCGCCCAGCGCTGGCGACCTGGACCGCGACCGAGCCGACCCGCCCAGGACCCGTTCCCCTGGAAGTCGTCCGCCCCGGGCCGTTCTCGACCACCGCGCCGGACACGTCGTTGCCGATCACCGCGGGCAGCGCCACCTGGTCCCGGTGGCCGCCGCGCCACACACATCGAAGTCGCCCTGCGCCGGTCCGCGTGCCCGACATCCAGCGGCGAGCCGGGCCGACGGTCGCCACCCGGCGGGGAAAGCGGACCTGCTACCGCCGCGACGAGGCTACATCGCCCGCCTGCTGGAGACCCCGCACGACGGGTTCTAGATCCACCGCGAAGGCTAGGCGAACCAGGGGCCGAACATCGAGTTGCGAGACCGGCCGCTGAGGCGTTCCCCCAGATCCACCGCCTGTGCCTCGGTGAGCAGGCAGATGTAGTCGGCCACCGCTTTCGCGCGGCGGCCCTCCTTGGTTGACCCGGGCAGCCCCATGAATTCGCGATCCTCTTTCAGGCCCTGGTAGATGGCCCGCAACTGAGTCGGAATGCGCTTGCTCTTCGACGACTTGCGGAGGCAGTCGGTGAGCTGGTCGAACAGGGAGCCGATGATGCGCTTCTGTCCTTCCTGGGTCATGGCGAGCGACGGCCGGTCGATCACGTAGAACCAGGTCAGCTCTTTGAGCGCTTCAATGTCGTACTGGGCCGCTGGCTTGACTGTAACGAAGGGTTCCTTGTCGACGAGTTCCGTTGCCTGTATGCAGGAAACGATGTGCTTCGTAGTGATCGAACCGAGTGCGGCGCGGTTCTTGTTCGTGTCCCAATGCGGCGACTTGATCTTCTCTTGAAACTTCTCGATCATGCTCTGTACGGCTTGTTCGAAGAGTATCTTGTCGAAATCGGAGTACCGGTTCAGTCGATTGAACCCGTGTTTCAAGATCCGCTTCCGGTCGATTTCCAGGTTGTGCAGGGGGATCAGTCCGGCTCGGAAGTAGTCCTCGATGTCGTGGGTCGCGTAGGAGATGTCGTCGGCCCAGTCCATGACCACGGCGTTCGCGGAGCGAAGGTCTTTGGTGCTGTCCTCGCGCGCCCATCTGAAGTCCTCGAGTTCGCTTTGGTAGGCGCCCCATTTGGTTCCGTGCCCGCGATCGGTCCAAGCGGGTCGGGTGAATTCTTTCGAGCGCGCGGTTTCCTGTCGTGGACACGGGTACTTCAACATGGCGTTCAGGGTCGCCCTGGTCAGGTTGAGGCCGGAATGCTCCGTCCGTCTTCGGGCGAGCTTGGTGACGATGCGGAACGACTGTGCGTTGCCCTCGAATCCGTCCAGTCTGGCGATCGCGGAAAGCCGTTCGTCGAGAACCGCTTCGGTGGCATGCCCGAAAGGGGGATGGCCGATATCGTGCACGAGCCCGGCCGTCTCCACGACCGTGGCATTCAGACCGGCTTGGTCGAACAGGTCGCGGGTGTCTTCCGTCGTCTCGCTTTCGAGGTAGTGCACGATACCGCGGCCGAGCTGGGCGACCTTGAGGCTGTGCGTCAGCCGGTTGTGCAGTACCTGCTGCTCGTTGACCGCCGCGACCTGGGTGACACCGGACAGGCGCCGGAACGCGGACGAATAGAGCACCCGGTCCCTGTCGCGCTGGAACGGTGTCCGGTACGTGTCACTTTCCTGGTGCGGGTGTCTGCGTTTCCGGTCCGGTCGCTCGGGGTTCGTCATCGGCTGGCTCCTCGGTTTCGGTGCCGTGCCCGGCAGTCGTACCCGGAAGCCGCGAGGCCGGTGTTCCTGTTAACGCAAAAGCTATTCTGACAGTCACTTCGCCGCCCTCTCGAAACGACTTCGAGACCTGCGATCACGCGATGCGGCGCGGCCGCATCGCCGCGCTGAACGGGGTTGGCCGGGTGGCCCACCCCGTTCCCGGCCGCGGTCACCGGACCTGGATCGGGCTGATGTAGGTGCCGGGGTGGGTCGCGCCGTCCTGCTTGACGAGGGCGCGGCCGACCGGCCAGTCCAGGATCTGTGTGTTGTAGGTGTGCGGCGGCGTCACCGCCATCTTGGCGATCTTCCACCCGCCGGGGGTGTCGTCGACGAGGTAGGTGAGGTTCGCGCTGGTGTGCTGCCCCGGCGCCAAGGTCATCGGCTTCTTCGCTTCGGTCGTGCGCCGCATGTCCCACGAGGTGCCGTCGGCGCCGTCAAGGCGCACGCCGGGGAACCCGCGCACGACGCACGCCGTGCCGCCCTGGTTGGTCAGCATGATCGGGAGCTGCCACTGCGAGTCGCTGCCGTTGAGCTTCCTCGGCTGCGACGTCGACACCTTCAGCTTCTTGCACTCCGGCGTCTTGAAGCCGCCGTGGCCACGGGTCCCCTTCGCGTCCATCGCCGCGCCCTGGCCGCCCGCGCTGCCCTGCGGTGCGTCCGGGGCATCAGCCGCCTCGGCGGCGTCGGCCGCGGGGTCGGCCGGCACGGTGTCCGGGGTGTTCACCGGCGCGGCGCCGAGCCCGGCTCCGGCTCCCGCGGTGGGGTTCGCCTGCGCGGTGCCGCCGGTCTGCTCGGCGGAGCAGGCGCCCAGCGCCCCCACCGCCGCCGCCAGTGCGACGACCGCCGTCGCGCCACGCCGGACCGCAGTGCCGCTGATGATTCCCTTGACGTTCATTTCTTCTCCTCGATATCGCGTTTCCGGTGGTCCGCATTGGCGTTCCGCTTTCAATGGGAAGGATGTCCGCGAACACGAAAAGATGTCCCGCTGTGATTCAGGTCACCTGATGGCAACCCGTTTGTCAAAAGATATTCGACGGCATTGGTGCAGGTGGTGGGCGTGTGACGCGATTCGGGGGTACGAACGGCCAGGATCGAGGGACGATCGGGCAGCCCTGGTTTCCTGTCCGCAGTGCAACACCGGGCCGCTTCGGCGCCGATGAAAAAAGGCGGGCCGGTGGAAATGCACCGGCCCGCCTTTCGTGATCGCGCTATTTGGTCTTCGCGGCGGCTTTTGCCGCCTTCTTGAAGGCGCGGACCTCGGCCAGCGTTTCCGGGCTGGTCACGTCCGCGATGGACCGGCGCGAGCCGTCGTCGCCGTAGGCACCGGCCGCTTCCCGCCAGCCGTCCGGGGTGACGCCGAGCTGCTTGCCCAGCAGCGCGACGAAGATCCTGGCCTTCTGGTCGCCGTAGCCCGGCAGCGCCTTCACCCGGCGGAGCACCTCTTTGGCGTCGGGCTTGCCGGACTTCCAGATCCTGTCGGTCTTGCCGTCGTAGTGCTCCAGCACGTGGTGCGCCAGCGCGTGCACGCGGCGTGCCATCGAGCCGCCGTAGCGGTGGATCGCGGGCGGGGTCACGCACAGCTCCACGAACTCTTCGAGATCGGCGCCGGCGATCTTGGTGATGCTGAACCCGTCCATCCGGTCCGCGATCTTCTGCGGCCCCGCGAAGGCGTGTTCCATCGGGAACTGCTGGTCCAGCAGGAGCCCCGTCAACAGCGCGAACGGATCCTTGCTGAGCAGCTTGTCCGCCTCGGCGTTGCCGGTCAGGTGGAGTGCTTTGGCCATGACGTCATCTTCGCACGTCAGAGGGTGCGCGTTCGCGGTGCCGGTTCCGCTCTGGCCAGCAATCCGAGGAACGCGACCACGGTCAGCGCGCTGACGACTGTCGCGGCGGCGCCCGCGGCCTCGAACGTCCGCGGCGGGTCGGCCGCGGCGCCGTTCGTCAGCACGTCGTAGGCGGGCCCGGCGGCGCTCACCACCGTCCAGGCGACGTACCCGAGCAGCGGCACGATCGCCACCAGGCGCGCGAGCGGCGGCCACCGCAGCGGCGGCGTGCGCACCCCGCCGAGCCGCACGGGCACCGCGACCGCGACGCAGGCGATGCCGAGCGCCAGCAGGTTCCCGCCGATCGTGTCGCTGAGCCGGTGCCACCCCACGGTCATCGTCATCTCCGCGACGCCGACGACGAGTGCCGAACCCAGCAGCGCGGTGCAGCCGCGCCAGGCGACCGGGACCACGATCAGCAGGCCGAGCAGCGCCGAGGCGGACATCGCGACGTGTCCGCTCGGAAAGCTGTTCTCGGCGTTCATCGGGTCGGGGACCAGTTCCGGGCGGGTGAGCACCCAGCGCACCAGCACGCGGTCGAGCAGCGCCGTCGCGCAGACGGTGACCGCGCCGGCGATCGCGAGCGCGGGCCGCCGCCGCACGAGCCCGATGACGACGATGACGGCCACCACCGCGGCCATCGCGTACTCGGTGACGTAGCCAAGCCATGCCCTGGCGCGCAGCACGGGCGGAGTGTCGGACAGCGCCGGGATCCCCTGGAGGACGTGGAACTCGAACGCCTGGCCGGGGCGGG
The DNA here is from genome assembly GCF_039529815.1 of Amycolatopsis minnesotensis. Classification (NCBI taxonomy): domain Bacteria; kingdom Bacillati; phylum Actinomycetota; class Actinomycetes; order Pseudonocardiales; family Pseudonocardiaceae; genus Amycolatopsis; species Amycolatopsis minnesotensis. Next base: position 358,822 of record NZ_BAAANN010000004.1, read on the forward strand.
TCCACACGAACAGGAAGTAGGTGGCCGCGAACCCCGCCAGACAGGCGGCCGCGGCGCCGGCGAGCAGCCCGCTTCGCCGCCGTGCCGCCACGATCGGCTCCGGCTCGCCGGCAGGGGGTTCGGTCGTCACGCGCACCGGGTGACCGTACCGACCCGGGTGGCGGGCGGGCCCCGCATGCCCCGAAGGGGTCCTTGAGGGATTCTGATGTCGCGAAGGGCGCCTTCAGGGCATCGCCATCACGACGCTCGCGCGCTGCGAGGGGTGAGATTGCGGCGTCAGATGTCGCGAAGGGCACCTTCAGGGCATCGCCATCACGACGTTCACGTGCCGCGAGGGGTGGGATCGCGGCGTCAGATGTCGCGAAGGGCACTTTCAGGGGTCAGGCTCCCGGCGGTTCCACGTTTTCGCGGCCGTGCAGGCGCGATGGGTTCTCTGTTTCTCTTCGGCGCCATGCCGCTCGCCGCGTGCCCCGAAGGGGCCCTTGAGGGAATTAGATGTCGCGAAGGGCACCTTCAGGGCATCGGCATCACCACGCTCACGTGCCGCGAGGGGTGAGATTGCGGCGTCAGATGCCGCGAAGGGGTGGCGGATTCATGCGGTGGTCGCAACATGCTCTATTTAGGACAGTAGCATGGTGAGTTTTTCTTTGGGGGTGAGCCAGTTGAGGGTTTTGCGGGGGCG